>NZ_JBFAAE010000083.1:0-33576 GCF_040639575.1 Streptosporangium sp. NPDC023825
ACGCCCTTCCTATCGCCACAACCCTTTTTCCGGGTGTTATATCCCTCTGCCCGGGGTGGTAATCCCCGCCCCCGGCGGGTGGGGGGCGGGGGCCCCGCCCCCGGCCGGGGGCGAGGTCACATGGAGGAGCGGTGTCACCCGCGTCCGGTCAGTGGCCGTTCACAGTCCGTCAGCGGCCCGCCACCACGAACCGGCCGGTGAGCGGGCCCAGTTCCACGGTGTACGTCCCCTCGTCGCTCCGGCGCGCGTCGAACGAGAGCCGCACCGCCCTGTCGGCGCGGACCTGGACGGTCTGCCGCCGTTCGACCTCGCCGTCGACCCGCAGGACGGCGTCGTACCCGCCCGCCCTCTCTCCCACGTTCTTCACCCACGCGGTGATCCGCACCGGGCGGCCGGGGCGGGTGTGGTCCGGGCTGACGTCGAGGCCGGCCAGGGCGAAGCGGGGCTCGGGACCCGGAGTCCGGTCGTGGACGAAGATGTCGGACTTGCGGTTGGTGTCGTCACCGACGAGGTTGGCGGAGTCGCTCTCGAAGGCGACGTACCGCCCGTCCCCGCTGATCGACGGTATGCCGGCCGAGCCGTCACCCTCGACGTCCTTGGGACCCGCGGAGACCCGCGTGGTGGTGCCCGCCTTGAGGTCGCGCACGTACACGTCCGTCCGCCCGTTGGTGTCACCGGCGGCGAGGTTGGTGGCGTAGGTGTAGAACGCCACGCTCTGCCCGTCGGCGCTCAGCGACGGGGCGAAGGACCAGTCATCGGCCATGGTCCCGTCGGACGCCGCCGACGCGAGCTTCCTCGTGCCGGTCTGCCGGTCGTGGACGAAGATCTGGTATCCCTCCATCCCGCCACTGGCGATATAGACCACCATCCGCCCGTCGGCGCTGATCGACGGGCTGCTCGCCTCCCTCGCCTCCGGCGCGGGGATCAGCTCGGTCTTCCCGGTCTGCCGGTCGCGGACGAAGACGTCGCCGTGCCCGTTGGTGTCTCCCGGTACGAGGTCGGTGGCCTGGCTCTCGAAGGCGACGAAGCGGCCGTCGGCGCTGATCGACTGCTCGCGCGAGTTCCCGTCGCCCGTGGCGCCGCCGGTCCCGACCGAGACGAGCTCGGTCTTGCCGGTGGTCCGGTCGCGGACGAAGACGTCGGTCCGGCCGTTGACGTCCCCGGGCACGAGGTTGGTGGCGTCGCTGTTGAAGACGGCGAAGCGGCCGTCGGCGCTGAACGAGGGTGACGAGGAGAGCCCGTCACTCTGGCCGCCGTCGGAGGCCACCGAGACCCGCTCGGTCTTCCCTGTATTCCGGTCGTGGGCGAAGGCGTCGGTCTGCCCGTTGGTGTCCCCGGCCACGAGGTTGGTGGCCCCGCTGCCGAACCCGACGAGGCGCCCGTCCGCGCTGAGGGTCGGGCTCAGCGAGAATCCGTCGCTCTGGGCGCCGTCGGAGGCCACCGAGACCCGCTCGACCGCCCGGGTACGCAGATCGGTCACGAAGATGTCGAGGTCGTTGTTGGTGTCGTCGGTGACGAAGCCGGACCCCGGGCTGGCGAACGTCACCACCTTGCCGTCCGCGCTCATCTTCGGCCACCACGCCTCACCGTTGCCCTGGCGGCCGTCCGAGGTCACCGAGACGCGCTCGGTGGCCAGGGGCCGGGGGAGGGCGAAGTCGGCCCGCGCGGGCTTCGTCCCGCGTACGGCGACCTTCGCGGGCTCCGACCTCGACACGTCGGGAGCCGCCGCGACGACCTGGTAGTCGCCCTCGGGCACGTCGTCGATCGTGTACCGGCCGTTGAGGTCCGTCGTCGCCACGAGGCTGTCGGGCACGCCGAGCACCGTGACCGTCGCGCCCGGCACCGTCGAGCCGGTCGGGCCGTAGCTCACCTGCCCCGAGATCCTCCCCCAGCGGGTCCGGTCAAGCGCGACGCGGACGTCGGAGAAGCGGTCCGCCGTGACGCGGACCCCGGCCGTCTCCTGCCGGTAGCCGAACCTGGACAGCGTGAGGTCGTACGACCCGGCACCGAGCCGCATCTCGAACCGCCCCTGCTCGTCGGTCTCGACGGTCCGGCCGGTGTCCGTCCGGGTGACCGTCACACCGGCGAGCGGCTTGCGCGTCTTCTCGTCGGTGACGACGCCCCGGACGCCGCTCGCGAGAGCCGCCTCCGCGACGGCGGCGTACGCGTCGATCCGTCCGGCGCCGAAGCGCGGGTTCGGGCGCTCGCCGTAGCGGCCGTCGAAGAAGGACGTACCGGCCAGGATGCCCAGCGTCTCGTCGACGCCGAGGTCGCGGCGGGCCTGGAGCATCAGCGCGACCGTGCCGGAGACGTGCGGGGTCGCCATCGAGGTGCCGCTCAGCGATCCGTACTCGCCGTCCGGCAGGGCCGAGAGCACGTCCACGCCGGGTGCCGAGATGTCCGGGACGACGTACGACTCGGGCCACTCGGCGGGCGCGTCGACCCAGTCGGTCCTGCGGACCACCCCGCCGCAGGAGAACTCCGGTACGTCGTCGCCCGCGTCGGTGGCGCCGACGGACACGGCCTCGTAGACGTTGCCGGGGCTGCCCGACCCTCCTTCGAGGCACTCGTTGCCGATGGCGAAGGACGGGAAGGCGCCGGCCAGGTAGATGTTCCTGGCGGGTTCGACCATCTCGTCGGCGTAGCCCTCCGCGCCCAGCGACATGCTGACGACGTCGGCGGGCTTGCCCGCGGGGGTGCCGTCGGCGGCGTACGGCGCGATCGCCCACTGCATGCCGGCGATCACCTGGGCGAGCGTTCCGCTACCGCCGGGGATGACCAGGCCCGCCATCAGCTCGGCGCCGGGCGCGACACCGATCTGCGTGCCCGACGCGTTCCCGCCGGCGATCGTGCCCGCCACGTGCGTGCCGTGGTAGCTGCTGTCGTGGGGTGAGGAGGGCACCGGCCTGCCGTCCGGGCCGAACTCGATCCAGCCACCCGGGTAGGACGGGTTCGACGCGTCGTCGGTGACGAGCTTGCCGGTGAGGTCGGGGTGGGCGATGTCGACACCGGTGTCGAGGACCGCGACGCGCACGCCGTCACCGGTGAGCCCGCGCTCCTTTCGCACCCGGTCGGCGCCGATCTTCTCGATGCCCCAGGCCGATTCCCCTTCCTTGGCCTTCGCGGCGCTGCGCGGCGCGGGCGGGGCCTTGAGCTCGAAGTTGGGGATGATCCGGTCCACCAGGGCGAGCGCGGCCAGCGCCTCCAGGGTGGCGGGCCTGGCCCGGACGAGGACCATGTTCTTGATCCAGAACGTGTTGAGCACCTGGTCCCCGTGGGACTCGACCAGCCGGACGACGGGGGCCTGCACGGCGTCGGCCGTCTCGGTCAGGGCCTTCCGCGCCTCGCCCGGCGAGGGGGCCGACGACCGGAGGCCGGCGCTCGCGCCGAGAACGACGACCGCCTCGACGCGGTCGTCGGCACGCGCGCCGGCGGTCCTCGTCCGGTCGAGCAGCTCAGGGGCGATCTTTCCTCGCCGGGCCGGCTCGGCGGGAGGCTTCTCCGCCGAGGGCTGCTGTGCCATGGCCGGGGCCGCCGGCAGGGCCGTGGCGAGTGATCCCAGGACGAGGAGTGCGGCGAGTGACAGGCGTTGCCCGCGAGAGCGCAGGGCGGACAGCGACATGGAGGGACTCCTTCGTTCAGGTGCGCGCTGTGATGCTCCTGAACGCTGGCATCAGCTGTCATCCCCTGACAAGCTGGGTCAGAGGCGAGTTCCTGTCAGGTGACGTAAACACGACAGGCGAGGTGGCGGGCTGTTCCCGGTGCCGGAGCTCACCGTACAGGCAAGGAGAGTGTGATGCTTGAGGCGATCGGGTTGAGCCGGCAGGACGAGGCGGTGTACGACGCACTCGTCCGTAGGACTCAGGCGACGGTCTCCGAACTCGTCCATGACTGTCACATCCCGGTGTCAGCCGCCAGACGGACGTTGCGCTCGCTCGTCGACCTCGGCCTGGCCACCCGTTCCACGGGACGCCCCGTCCGCTATGTCGCCGTCTCACCGGACAGCGGGCTGGAGGCCGTGCTGCGCGAGCGCGAGGCCGGGCTGCGCGACGTCCGCCTGCACATCGGGACGCTGGTCAAGATGTACCGCGCGGGCACCCGGTTCGCCCATCCGGGCGATCTGATCGAGATCGTCTCGGGACGTGACGAGGTCAACCACCACTGGGTGCAGATGCAGCAGAACACCCGGACCCAGATGCGGGGGTTCGACCGCCCGCCCTACGCCGCCCCGCAGGCGCACACGGAGCCGAACCACGTGGAACTCGCCCTGCTGAAGCGAGGGGTGAAGTACCGGGTCATCTACGACAGGAGCGCGCTCGCGCTTCCCGGCTGGCTGGACGACGTCACGGCCGGGATGCGGCACGGGGAACAGGCCAGGATCGCCGCGGACCTGCCGATGAAACTGGCCATCTCCGACGACCGGCTCGCCATCATCCCGCTGCTCCGGCCGGTGGACGACATGATCGCGGCGTCCTACGTGATCCACCCCTCCCCGCTCCTGGACGCGCTGGTGGCCCTCTTCGAGACGACGTGGACACGCAGCGTCCCGGTCCAGCTGAACTCACCCGACGCGGAGGTGCTGTCCGAGGAGGAGGCGAGACTGCTCACGCTGCTGGCCTCGGGAGCGACCGACAAGGCCGCCAGCCGGGCCCTGGGATGGAGCGAGCGCACCGTGCAGCGGCACGTCACCAAGCTGATGCAGCGGGTGGGGGCGCAGACCCGGTTCCAGGTCGCGATGGAGGCCACCCGGCGCGGCTGGATCTAGGACCTGCTCGAAACGGCTCACTGATACATGTCACTCGAAGTGGCTCACTGACACGACCCACTTCGGCACGGAGGTCCAGATCCAGGTCCTACGCCTCCGGGGACTCCGGGGCCTTCACGGTCTCCGAGACCTCCGGGGCCTTCACGGTCTCCGAGACCTCCGGGGCTTTCGCGGCCTCCGCAGCCTCCGCGGCCTCCGCGCCGAAGTGGGCGGCGTGCTCGGCGGCCCACTCCGCGAACGAACGCGGCTCGCGACCGGTGATCTCACGCACCGCGGGCGAGACGGAGGTGGACTCGGGCGGCGGGTTGCGCTGCCAGGAGACGAGCAGCTCGATGAGCTCCTCACCGTGTCCCGCCTGCCGCCAGCGCCGGCGCGCCTGCTCCTCGGTGAGCTCGACGAGGCGGAGCGGACGGCCTGTCGCCTCCGCGATCGCGGCCAGGCGCTGACGCCGGCTGAGCGTCTGAGGCCCCGTGAGCACATATGTCCTCCCCGCGTGGCCGCCACGTACGAGCACCGCCGCCGAAACGGCGCCGACGTCCGCCTCGTCCACGACCCCGCCCGGAACGTCGGCGAACGGCTCGCGTACCTCGCCCTCCGCCCTGATGGCCGACGCCCAGGCCAGCGTGTTGCTCATGAAGTCGACCGCCTGCAGCCCGGTCCACTCGACACCGCTCGCCGCGAAGGCCTCCTCCACCGGACCCACCTGGCCGTTCCACAGCAGTGTGACCCGCCGCACTCCGGCCTTCTCCGCCAGCCCGGCCAACTCCGGTCCGGTCCGCAGCGTGGCGTAGTCGTCTCCGGCCGCGGTCAGCAGATGCACGCCCTCGACACCATCGAAGGCCGGCCCCAGCGTGCCGGGATCGGTGAGATCGCCCCGCACCACCTCTACGGACTCCGGCAGGCCGGCCCCGGCCGGATCCCTGGTGAGCGCACGCACCCTCCGACCCGCGCGGAGCAGGTGTCCGACCACGTGCCGACCGACCTTGCCTGTCGCCCCGGTCACCAGAAACGTCATTGGATTACCTCTCTGCGGACGAGAGGCCGACGTTACGTCCCATCCTGCGCCCGCCGCATCGGACCATGGACCTAGGACTGGCCTGGAGGCGTGGCGATCGACGAGCCGAAGGGATGAAAGGTCAGGTCAGAGTGTCGAACTCGCCGGTCTTGACGCCGCCGATGAACGACTTCCACTCGGCGGGGGCGAAGAGCAGCTTGGGGCCACCGGGGTTCTTGCTGTCGCGAACGGCGACCACCCCGGCCAGGTTGGAGGCCACCTCGACACACTGACCACCGTTCGATCCGGAACGTGATGACTTCTGCCACATAGCGGCACTCAGGTCCATTCCCGCCTCACATCCTCGATCATTTTGAGGGACATGTGATCAGGATAAGCCCATCGCCGTATCGCCTCATATCGGTTCCATATTGAGGCCACAAGACTGGAATCAGTCGAGACATGCCCTTCCGCCGATGAGTCGGCATGGATGGCATCTGGCTGCCCGTCCGGAAGCTCGGCGATCATAAAAGCTCCCAGGAGTCCTGGTAGGCATCTCTGATCGACAAGCTGGATAGAAACAGCGGGATTCTGGCCAACCTCCAGTAGGTAGTCGAGCTGACCGCGCATAACCTCAGAATCCCCAACCGGACGGCGCACCACATTGGCGTCGATGAGAGTCAGGAACAGGGGCGGGTCGTCCCGCTCCAGGATGGAGCGACGTTGAACCCGGGCCTCAATGCGTTCCTCTACTTCCTGAGAGGTCATTCGGGGTTCTTGGCTGAGAACGTGGCGGGCATAGGACTCTGTCTGGAGAAGGCCGGGAACGAGGAGGGGATCCCAAGAACGTAGGACGAGGGCGGTCGGCTCGATCTCCTCGACCCAGCTCTGGAACCAGATCGGGCCACCGGGCTGGGTCAGGATGCGCTGACGGAGGCGAGTGAAGGCGTTGCCGTCAGCGGTCTTGAAGAGCTCGTCCAGCTTCTCCGCGTCGGACTTCGACGGTGTGCGGGTAGCTCCCTCCAGGCGGCTTATCTGAGTCTGGGTGCAGCCGAGTCGCCGGGCTACGGAGGACTGCGAGAGCTGCGCGGCCTCCCGCAGTCGACGCATCTCGGCGCCGAACCGCACGCGAGGGGATCCGGGGTCGAGGGGCAGCACCTCATCCATTGCATTTCCTCCCGAATTGGAAAAAACGGACTTAATGGTCGGCTGGTGATATCGAATCCAGTCCAGATAAACCAGCGGCTGTCATGGTCCGCTCTATCCTGGGTTGCCTATCCAGTAGTCGGTCGACTACCGATAAGGCATTCTAGGCACAGGAATCTTCTCCGTGAAAGTGTTGACGAGAAAGCGGTAAATCACTTCCCCGGCCGGAGGCGAATCAGGTTGGATATGAATGAGATAACCCTATTTTGGGTCTCCCTCGCGAGCATCGGAAAGCATTCGAAAGGCGAATCATGACGACGAGCGAGCCGCCGGCCGATCGGATCACGGCTTCAACCCGCGAGTACATGCTCCTGCCCTGGCTGACGACAACGGTCGGCGTGACCTGGCAACTCCCCTTGCCTGACAAACGAGTATGGAAAGGGTGTGGCGAACGCGTGCCGAGTGGGTAAAGATTGATACGTCCCGGCGCCCACCACCCCCGGAGGTCCTAAATGCGCTCCACCCGGTTACTCGCCGTTGGTCTGGCGCTGGTGATGGTGACCGCAGGATGTGCTTCCGGGCCATCCTTGAAGGATGCGGCAGCGGAGTTACAGAAAGACATGCAGCGACTGGAAACCGACGATGTCTTCAAGAACCCGCTCATGAATTTGCGAATCGTACAGCGTCCGGACAAGGATCTTCCCTGTGGGGAAGAGAAGGTCAAGCGAGTATTGCGGGCAACGGCCGACGAGGAACGCGTCGACGAATCACTGGATTCCCGCCTAGATAAAGCCCAAAGGGTTATGGAGAACACGCTTTCCCGAATCTTGGGCTACAAGGTGGAGTATGACATCAGCCAGGTAGATGCGCCGGAGGGGCGGTTTATCTATGGCAGCAAGGAGGTGGGAGTGATGGTTAACGTTTATGTGGCTCCGGAAGCGCCTACCTGGCGACTGCACGCACAGACCGCTTGTCTTCCACGGTAAGAGATCTTCCCATTTCAGTTCGGGGTCTTCAATAGATTCTCGGCCAGGTCGCTGGTTTGGAATCGTGAGGAATGCTCGACCTTTTTGTCAAGGCTTGCGTTATCGTCCATCCAGCCATCGTAGGCATCCAGCTTTGTTTGAAGTACCTGTTCCCACTTCTTGTCGCCGACGGCCTCGCGCCTAGCCTCGGCCACGAGTTCGTCATATGTTTTGAGATTTCCGGTGGCCGCGCTGAGGAGTTCACTGGGAGGTTCACTCGCCGGATAGCCGCCACTGTGGAGAAGGTACGCCATTTCGTACTTCATGCGTCTGGCCAGGTCGGCCCGGGTCTCTGTGGCCGCTTGGACCTGTGTCTCGAAACTGTCGGCCCACTTATCCGATGCGGTGCTGACGATATAAGCCTGGGTGAACTCCCAGCCAACTTCGAATACAGGCTTCGTGAAGCTAGCCCCGCCGAGCATCAAACCGACGGTATTTTTGGTGATATCTCGGGTCATATCGGAGATGGCGTCTTCTTCGCCGAGCACGTCTTTTGCCGTCTTGAATGCGACGCTGCCGAAATCACCGAACATCAATGAAATGTCACGGAAGTAATCAGTGTTGCCCTGTGCGTCCAGTCTCGCAGCGCTCAGCAAGGCGTCATAGCGGAACTTCGCCACCGTCGAGTCGAACGAGTCAGCGACCTTATCCTCTCCAACGAAGGTTTTCATGAATTGAGAAGTGTCACTGGGACTGAGGTAGAACGCGGGGGTCACCCCGGGGAGGGCTTCCCAATGTTGGGGGATCTGCATGCCGGAGGAACGGTCGGCGGCCCTGTCGAAGCGTCCGCCCGAGACCATCTCATGGACATACGAATTCGCGACCACGCCCATGGAATCCTTGGCGGGCCAGGGCAGGTCGGCACCGAAGGTGCCCGCGACTTTTATCAGGTCCAGGGCGAAGGTGGCGGCCTCCGGGCTGTGCTGGCCGGCCTTTTCGGTCTTGGCCTCGGTGCCCGCCTCCATCGCCCGGCCGAAGGCGTCGGCTACCTCGTCCCCGGTGCCCACGCCCTTGGCGTAGTCGAGAAACAGCTTCATCTTGTCGACCTGGCTGAGCTTGACGTCCGTCCCGCCCATCTTGGCGAAGGCGTCCCGCACCGCCGCGCCGTCTCCGTCGAGCACCTCCAGGCCCATGGCGACCAGGTCGTCAGGCAGGTCGTACTTCTTGCCGCCCAGGGATCCGGCACGCCACTCCTGCCCGGGTCTCTTCGCGAATTCGTCCAGGACCAGCGCGCGGGCCGCCGCGCTGCGGATGGACGAGGGGGCGTTCGCGCCCTTGAGCAGCGCGAGCCGGTTCCACGCGACGATATTGCCGTCGACCGGTTTGACCAGGTCGTCCCTGACCTTGGCGAAGGCCGGGACGAGGGTGGGGGCGTTCAGGGCCGCGCCGAGGGCCTTGCTGAAGGTGGCCAGGTCCTTCTTGGCGGTCTTGCTGCCGCTGGCCGCGATGATGCTGGGCAGCGCGTCGCGGACCTTGGGGGAGAGCAGGGCGAAGAAGGCGGCGGCGGCCTGGGGGTTTTCGGCGATTTTGGCGACGTCGTCGATGTGCTCGTGGATGAGCTTGGCCTGCAGGTCGCTGTGGAAGTTCACCAGGATGTCGTCGCCATACATCCTGGCCAGGCCCTGGGCGAGGTCGTAGTCCTTCAGCTCGTCGGGGAGCCGGATGAGCCCCTGCCCGCCCGCTGCCAGGGAGACCGCGCCACCCACTCCGCCCAGCTCGGGGGCGCCGTCGCCCAGGGCTTTGATCAGGTCGATCCGGCCGTGGAGCATGGAGACCTGCCTCCCGCCCCAGTCCGCGATGTCGGTGATCTCCCGGAGCGCGGGAGTGTCGACCCCGTGCTGGCGGAGCTTGCCCTCGAATTCCCGGCTGAAAGCGGTCAGCCGGTCGGCGGCGCCGCGCAGGGAGGTGGCGAGCTGCCCCATCTGCTCGGGGTCGATGCCGCAGAACTCGCCGGTCGATGGCATGGAACGGTCCCCCTCATGGTCATGACGGTCACGTACGTCCGGCCATCTCCCGGCGCATGGCGTTCGCCTCGGCCTCGGTCACCAGCGGAGGGGAACGGCGCAACTCCTCCTCGACCGCGTCCACCACGCTCTGAGCGAGCCGCCCCAGCCGTTGGTGCCGGTCTTCCAGCTCGGTGGTCCACGTGGTGGCCGTCGGCCCCGTCCACACCTGTCCCGACCGCATCGCCGAGGAGGCGCGCTGGTATGCCTGCCGCACCTCATTTGCCCTGTATTCGGCTTCGACGAGCAATTGCCTCAGCCGTTCGTGCCGGGGACTGGGCACCATCCGCTCGGCCACGCCACCCCCGCCCTTTTCGTGACCCCGTGATGAAGGAGAAAGTCGCATACCAGGTTAGGTATTGATCGTCTAAGTCGGCAAGTCCCGTACTCGACCGGTATCGCGCTTCCGCCAGTAGGTCTATGACCCCGTGAGCGGACGGAACTGGTATTTCGGTCATTCCCTCTCATGCCGGAGCGGCTACTCCACCCACCACCATCGGAGTAACGCATGACGCTGTTCGAAAAGCACATCGACACGATAGAAACCGCCGTCAAGACCGCGTACTGGATATATTTCGTCGCCGGTTTCGTGCTGTTCCTCGCCGGTCACGTCACCATCCTCATGGCCGTCGTGATCGGCATCATCTGGCTGTCCCGCGTCGCCCTGTACGAGATCCGGCGGACCCGGGCGCGCTGGGACCGCGAGAGCGCCGACGAATCGGAACTACGCCGCGAGCAACAACGCGAGCACCGCGAACGAGAGCTGCGCCTCCAGATCCGGCGCCTCCAGCAACCGGACCGCTGACCACACGCTTCCGCCTCGATCATCCATGTCGGCAGGACTGGCCGCGTTCCCGCCGTACCGGTGAGAGCGGGCGGGGCGGGTGGCAGCGGAACGAGTCGGTTCCGTGCCGAATCGCCACCGCGTCGACCACGGTGACACCGGCGAAGCCCTCGAACACGACCTCAGCCGAACACGGCGGATGGCAGTCTGAGCAGCGGTGTCGGTGCCATCATGGCTCGGGTTGGCCCGAGCGCGATCGGCGATCCACGTGACCGTGATCGGTTCACCGGCGTCGCGGGCAACCCGGAACGACGCGGATTTCCAGCGAGCGGAAACAAGGAGCAGCCGACGATGGGCAAGGCCAACCGGGAACGGCGCAAAGCCAAGGAGAAGGAGCGCAAGCGGCGGCAGCCCAGGGACGCAGGGGCTCCCCACGGGGCCGGGCCGCACGACTTCTCGGCGTTCGGCTTCCCCGGCAAGGCCGGGTTCTCGCCGTTTGACCAGTCCTGGTCGCTCAGCCCCGCCGTGCTCGCCGAGCAGCTGGTGTCGCAGGCGGTGCACGCCCGGTTGGACGGCGACACCGACGGGTTCGAACGGAGCGCGGCGGCGCTGGTCGAGCGGCCCGGGGTCAGCGGATGGCGGCGCGTCGCCGACCGCACGCTGACCGCCACGCTCCGGCACGAACTGGCCGACCTCTGGCAGCGGGGCTGGCAGCCCGCCGACGTCGCGCGGATGGCCCGCAAGGAGTTCGGCGCCCGGCACGTGCGGCTGTTGGCCGACGCGATCGCCGACGAGGCACAGAAGTATGCCGCGGTCACCGTCGACCCCCAATGGCACGGCCAGCTGTCGGCGCTGGAGGCGAAGGTCTGGTGGGAAGGCGACGACTACTCACGGGCACGCGGCGAGCGCGAACGCTTGGACCGGGCCGCCCTGGTCACCCTCCTGCTCCAGCTGGTCTGCCTGTTGGCCACCCTCCCCCGGCTGGAGCGGCTGATCGCGCCGCCGGGCACCGCCCGGCACGCCACCCTGCGACGCGGTCCAGCGGTCGACGAGCGCATGCTGACCCGGGTCAGGGCACTGCTGGCCAAGGCCGAGTCGACGGAGTTCCCCGCCGAGGCCGAGACCTTCACCGCGGCGGCGCAGCGGCTGATGGCCAAGCACAGCATCGATGCGGCACTGCTGGCCGCCGCAGCACACGGCCAAAGCGCCACCGACCAGCCCGCGGGCCGCCGGATCGGCGTCGAGGCCCCCTACGAGGGGCCCAAGGCGGTGCTGGTCGACACGGTGGCCGCGGCCAACCGCTGCCGCGCCGTATGGAGCAGTGACTTCGGCTTCTCCACCGTGCTCGGCTTCTCCGCCGATCTGGACGCGGTGGAGCTGCTGTTCACCTCGCTGTTGGTGCAGGCCACCACCGCCATGGTGCACGCCGGTTCCCGCCGCGACGGCCATGGCCGCTCCACCACCCGTTCCTTCCGGCAGTCGTTCCTCACCTCCTACGCCCAGCGGATCGGCGAGCGCCTGGCCGAGGCCACCGGGGAGGCGGTGCGCGAGGCCGCCGAGAGCTCGGGCACGGACCTGCTCCCCGTGCTGGCCGCCCGCGACCAGGCGGTCGACGAGGCGGTCGACGAGATGTTCCCCCAGCTGACCTCACGCCCGGTGGCCCCGTCCTACAACCGCGACGGCTGGCTCTCCGGCCGCGCCGCCGCCGACCTCGCCACCCTGCACGGCGGCACCGAAGTCACCGGCTGATCGGTGTCCGCCGAGCCATTGCCGGCACGTTGAGGAAGGCACAAAGGAAGCGGTGTCGGCGGGGCGGGCGGCAGCAGAACGAGTCGGCTCCGCTGTAAAGTCGCCGGCACCTCGGCCACGAAGACGCCCTGGTCCTCCCGCGCGAGGCGGTGAGCCTGCTCGCCTGCATCTTGACCCAGGCCGCGGAGGGGCGCGGTGTCTCGGTCATCCCTTCCCATGCCGAGCTGACCACCCAGCAGGCGGCGGACATATTGAACGTGTCCCGTCCCTACCTGATCGGATTGCTGGAGTCCGGAGCCATCCCCTACCGGATGGTGGGAAAGCACCATCGCATCACCGCTGAAGATCTCATGGAGTACAAGCGGCGCGATGATCTGAAGCGGCGGACCGCCGCAGATGATCTCGCCGCGCTCGGCCAGGAGTTGGGGCTTTGACCGTGACCGGCCAATGGATGTTCAGGTCGTGGAGGCGGACCTGGGCGCCGTAGCCCTCGTCACCGGCCACGAAGTCCAGGCGCACGCCGTCGGCGAAGGCCTCGCGGAACAGGTCGATGGCCAGTTCACCCTTGGTCGCAAAGGCCAGGTGCAGCGGCAGGGCGGTGTGTGTGGGAACCCCATCAGAAAATCACACCGACCAGTCGCGCGGCATCCCAGCTCACACAACGAATGCGCCTGCCGTGCTAGGTGCAAAAGCCCCGCCAGGACGCACCTGGCGGGGCTTCAGACTTGCGGTTGCTCACTCCGGTTCGACCCGCATCAGACGATCACGACGTGGCTCATTCGAAATGGCGGGAACACACTCGGCTATCTTGTTACCAGCTCACGCATTCGCGCGATTAGATCGCGAGATCCAAGATCCTCCGACAGTCGGACGAGCTGCGCGTAATATCCTTCGTTAATCGACAGCTCGTCCTCGTAAATCCATGAGCACATGGTGTCGAAAGCTAGGGCGAACTCTCCGGCCGTCAGAAGGTCGCGCACATCGACTGCGACCGAAGATGCAGTGATAGGCGACCCCTCTAGCAGTTCTTCGATCTTGGCGACGTACTCAACAGCTTCCATTTCGCCTCCATCAGGGCCGGTACGGGAAACCGGTCACAATTCGATCCGTTGCAGGTTCATAAATGACCCTGATGTTCACGCCGTCCACTACTCCTTCTATCTTCCACCGCGACGGATCCCCGTTCCTCGTGTACAGGGCTCCATTTCGGCCTGTCTGCTGCGTCCTAACGCTGTTCGGACTCGTCGCCACGTCGATGACACTGTCAAGGATCTTGTCGGTGTCCCAGCCGCGCGGAAAAACAGTCTTCCCCGGCCGCTGACGTTGCCGTCAAGCACCCCAGAAGCCCCACCGATCAAGGTCGGTGGGGCTTCATCGGCGGAATTGGAACTCCCGTTTGATCGAAGCTATCGAGAGTCAAGCATCACACCCGCGAGAACTCGCACAGGGCCATCCATGGAGAATCCCGCGTAATCTTTCCCTGCGCCTTTTGGGTAGATCACCTACAGTTCATACGGGTGGAGTGGAACTTCGTAGGCTTGCTATTCGTCTCGTGATCCCCGTCCGGATGCTGTGCCGCCCCTCAGAAGATGCCCTGCGTCAAGCCACGCTGAAGGCTCGCCAGGAATTGCCTGACGGGCCTTCGGATTTGCACTCACGACATCTAGAAACCGGGCAGCGCTACCGCGGCGTCAATTGCATGCCGAAACTCTCTCAGAACACACACTCGGAGACCTCTCTCAGATCTGGCTGCTGGGCGCACAAGGATCACGATCCTTGCCGGAGAGTCTCTAGTTCGCGAATCGGGAAGGTGATTCCACCCCACGCCTTTGAATATGCGGCAGTGCTGCCACACCGAACCAGCACGTCGTCAGCCATGACCACCACGCTGCGAATAAATGCACGGACGTCAACCCGGCCGCGCCATCGCAGACTGCCGCCGCTCCAGCGGCGGGACTCTGATTCCATGTCCGTGAATTGGACGACCTGCAAGTACGCCTCTTCGTCCGCTCCCGTAAAGAACAGGAAGGTACCCGCGGGCTCGGCA
The DNA here is from genome assembly GCF_040639575.1 of Streptosporangium sp. NPDC023825. NCBI lineage: Bacteria > Bacillati > Actinomycetota > Actinomycetes > Streptosporangiales > Streptosporangiaceae > Streptosporangium > Streptosporangium sp. NPDC023825. The sequence continues at coordinate 14,514 of NZ_JBFAAE010000083.1, forward strand.
GGAAGGAAGGCTGTTGCCGAGCTTGACCCCAGTCGGAGGTCGATGGCCGCTTGCACTACAGAACCGAGACCATCTCCAATGTATGTGGTGTGTACTTCGATGGTCTCTCGCGGAAAGCGTAGAACGAGATCGGCCGAGCCGGCCCGCACCATCTTCCAATGCAGAGAAAGTTGTTCCATTGCCATCACCTTGGATAGGCGGTACGTAGAGATCCGTCTGGATTGAGGATCACTTCGATGCTAGTTTCACCTTTGGATCCAACAGGGTAGCCGAAATCGTGTGTGTGAATTGTTCCGTCCCGAGGGCGCCCGGCTCCATCGGGAGTATTTCGTCTCCCTGGCGTTTTTGCAGCATCCTCAATCAACTCTCCAATTTCATCCAGATCCATGTAGTTGGAGAAAGTCGTGTTTCCTCGCGTCACTCCTGGACTTCCATCTACGTGCTCATGCAACACGTGTTGCCAACCATCCCCGTCAAAGAGATTGCAGTTGCTGTTGTGAACGAGGACTGGAGCCGCCCCCGCCAGCACATAGTACGTGTGGATGCCGGCAACGGTGAGGTTGTGAACACGCTGCTTGTGAGCGAGTCGAGTCTCGGTGGCTGAGACCTGTGTGAATGTACCCGTGCCGGTGCGGAGCCACATGCCCGGCTTGAGTTGATCGGCATCGACCCAGCGGCGCTCGAACTCGACCCAGAACGGGTGTTGGTCAGTCGCTAGAACTGCCCCTGTCTTGCCGGACCTGCCGTCTTCAGCGGTTACGCTGACCTGTACGAGCCGCTTCTCGCCCGCGCTGCCGATCAGGGCGGTTACCGGCTTGGCCTCGGTCTTGCCGGTCTCCGGGTCCGACGCGAGGACCTTGTCGCCAATTTCGATCTTTTCGATCGCCTTGTAGGAGCCGTCGGCCATCAGAACTTTGGTGCCGGGCACGAAGCTGCTCGGCCTTTTACAGTTCTTGGCGACATTCTTCGCCCCGGCTTCGGCGGTCTTGCTGCCTTTCCTGAAAAGCTTTCCTATTTTACCGAACGGCAGTAGCCCTACTGCGGCCCAACCGCAAGCGGCTCCGTCTCCTTGGCTGCACCCGACATGATCGCCGAAGAAGAAATCGAAATACTCTTTGGACCGGGACTTGAGTGTGTCCCAAACAGACGGGCCGCCAACAAAGCGTGCGGTTATCTTTTTACCGTTGTTCGGGCAACCGAACCCTATGCAAGGCTTGGCTGCCTTGCGCGGCTTGGAAGCCGTACGCGTCTTACCCTTCGCCGCTTCTTTGCGGTCGGAGGCGTAGGCGGCCTTTAGCGCCTTCTTCTTTTTCTTCGGGTCCTTCTGGTTGTGCGCCTGGGTGTATTGCATGGCGCTCTTGGTGGGACAGTCGCCGGGGCGGCAGGCGGCTTGGCCGTCGGGATCGGAGAATCCGATGGGGTTGTTGCCGGCGTAGCTGTAGGGGTTGGTGAACTGCGGGTTGCGCAGGTCCAGCAGGGGGTCGGTGGAGATGAATTTGGCGATGGCCGGGTCGTAGTAGCGCGCCGAGAGGTAAGTCAGGCCGGTGGAGGCATCCTCGGTCTTGCCGAGGAAGCCGCGGTCGGTGAAGGGCAGGTCATCGCCGCCGCGGCGTTTACCGAAGGGGGTGTAGCGCTCGCGGCTGATCTGGCCGGTGGTGTCGTTGACGGCGAGTTGGTTGCTGCCGTGCAGCCCCGACAGCATCCAGGTGAGACCGGTGGAGGTGCGCAGGGCGACGGTGGAGCCGTCGGCGGCGGCGTAGTAACGCTTGGCGCTGACCGCGCCGCCGGACAGGGTGAGTTCCATCGCCCCCAGGTACAGGGTGGTCGTGCCACCGGGGTCGCGGCGGATCAGGCGTTCGCCGGCGGCGTTGTAGACCATGGAGGTCTGCTGGCCGTCGACGACGGCCTGGGTGAGCCGGCCGAGCTCATCCCAGTCGAAGGTGGCGTTCTTGCTGGCGACGGTGCGGCCGGTCATCTGCCCGGCGTTGTCGTAGCTGTAGGTGTCGGTGCCGCCGGGCCGGGTGATGGAGGTGACCGCGTTCGGCCGCACCGTCCCGGTGGGGTAGGTGTAGGTGGCGGCCTGGCCGTCCTCGGTCAGGGTGGTGATGTTGCCGACCGTGTCGTAGCCGTAGGTCTGGCTGTAGGGATCTGGGCCCAAGCCGTCGGCGGGGCTCGCACAGGAGGAGCCGGTGGTGGTGAACGCGGCGCTCAGGCGGCGGCGGGCGTCGTAGGTGTAGCACTCAGACTGGCCGATGGTGCCGCTCGGGACGGCGGAGGCGGCGTCCAGGATCCGGGTGATCTGAGCGGCGGTGTCATAGAAGAACTCGTCGTTTTGCGCGGTGACCGGGACAGTGGTGTCGGCCTTGGTAGTGGTGGTGACTCGCTTGAGAAGCCCGGTGGCATCATCCCAGGTCAGGGCGCGCTTGACCTGCCCCGCAGCGCCGTGGGCGCGGTCGTTCAGGCGGGCGGTGGCGGTGTAGGTGGTGTCCTTGACGTAGGTGAAGCCGCCACCGTGGTTGGAGCTGAGGGTCTTAGGCAGGCCCAGGTCGGTATAGCCGAAGGTGAGCTTCTCGGCCGCCAGCCCACCGGTGGCGGGCAGGTTCTGCTCGATCAGGTTTCCTGCGGCGTCGTAACCCGAGGTGAAGGTGTACTCGCCGCCGAGCAGTCCTTCGGTGGCGGGGATGGTCACCTTGGAACCGGTCGCGCGGTAGTCGGCGTCGTAACCGGTGACGGTCTGGGTGTAGGCCTGGCCACTGGTGTAGCGGATCGCTGCGGTCGGATGGCCCTTGGCAGGGGTGTCGTAGGTCCATTCGGCGATCTTGGTGCCGGTACTCACCTCTCCGGACCATTGGGTGGCCCGCCGTCCCAGGTCGTCGTAGGTGTAGGAGACCTTCTGGTTCTTGCCGTTGATGTTCCAGATCGGGTTTCCGGCTGCATCATAGCCAGAGGAGGAAGCGCCGGCGTCGGGATCGGTGGCGGCGGTGCGCCGGCCCAGCCAATCGAAGGTGAAGGTGCGGATCTTGCCCTTGGCGTCGGTGATCGTGGTGAGGTTGCCGTCCAGGTCGTAGCCATAGGCGGTGTCGTGATGGGTGGCGGCGTCCACCCATTCCTCGACCTTGACCGCCTGGCCGAAGGCGTCCAACACATTGACGGTCTTGGCTCCCACTGGGGGAATCGTTTCGGTCCGGTCGGCGCCGGGGTAGGCGGTGGTGGTGCGGCGCAACTCGGTGCCCAGGTGGTAGTCGACGGCCGCGACCGGCCGTTCCTGACCGTCGTAGAGGGTTTTGGACCACTGTGGCAGGCTGGTCAGCGCCGGATTCAGCAGCCCGGATCCGGCCGATCCGGTGTTGTGCACCGGATCCGAGACGGCCGCGACCAGGCCGCGCTCGTCGTAAGTGGTGACATTCACCATCCGGCCTCCGGCGGGGGAGACAGCTTGGGATTCACGCTGGCGGCCGAACCCGTCGTCGAAGGTGTGCGAAGTCAGCCATTTCGCACCGCTGCCGGTACCTGACAGCAGGCGATTGACCGTGCTCTTGGCCGGAGCGGTGCCGGTCAGTTCATAGGCGAGGGTCACGGTGGGCGTGCCGCCGCTGCGCGGTTGCGCGGGTCCCCAGGCCCTGATGGACCGGCCGAGGGCGTCGTAGTCGATCTCGGTCTTTCTGGTGTTGGCGTCGACGACCGACAGGGGCCCGCCGTGCAGGTGCGAGGCTTTGGTGATGGCGCTGTGGCCCAGGGCGTTGGTGACGGTGACCCCGGCGTGTGGCCAGCCGACAGCCGGGCTGTAGACGGTGCTGGTGGTCTTGTTACGTGGATCCACGCTGGTCAGGGTGCGGCCGTAGTCGTCATAGGTCGCCTTGCCCACCGACAGAGTGCTGGCGTTGGCGTAGGAGCGGCTCTCGGTGATGTTGCCGTCGGTGGGTTTGTTGGTGGCCGGGTCGGTGCCGCCGTCATACAGCGCGATCGACTTGCCGATCAGCGTCCCGGCCGTGCAGTCGTCCCCGGATCGTTTCTCCGTCACCGATGGGTAATCGATCATCCACTGGCCCAAGTCGGTGTTGCGGGCGTAAGTGATCGACACACACGAGTTGTCGGTCGTGACGCCGTCCTGGCCGTAGTCGTTGACCTTGTTCGGCAGGCCATCAGCGTTGTAAGCGGTCTTCTCGTCGGTGTAGCGCCACGAACCGCTCGCGAGAAGTTCGCGGCCGCGCTCGCGGGTGGTCAGCACCTTGACCGGGTCATGCACTCCCGGGCCGGTGCCAGCCGCGACGAGGGAGTACTCATACCGCGTTCCGTCGGCCTCGGTAAAGGCGCGTGGGCTCAGCGAGGTCAGCTTCCAGCTCTGCTCTTGTAACACCCGGCCCTGCAGGGCGCGGACGTCGCTGACCGTGCTGCCCTCGAAGTTGGTGACCGTGGTCCCCATGCCGCGCAGGAAGGTGGCGGAGGTGACGGTGTAGCCGGCCACGTCGGTGCCCGAGCCTTGGGTGGTGCGGACGGTGGCGTACCCGCGCCAGTCGGTCGAGGGCGGCGAAAGGCCCGGCTCGGAGTATTCCACCGGCGAGGCCCAGCCGGGCGCGCCCAGGTACTCGTAGCTGTTGACCATGTCCGGGGAGGCGGCGACGGTGTCCTTTTCGGTGACCTTGGTGACCAGCTGCTTGTAGTACAGCGTCCAGGCCTCGTTGCCGCTCTCGCTCATGTCGATCTTGTAGCAGTCGCCGGTGTGGTCGGCATGGTAGTTGGTGCCGTCGCGGCCCTTGCCGCCCGAGCACGGGTCGGCCTGGCCGTAGGCGACCTCGACGCGGCCGCCCATCCCGTTGGCGATCGCGCCGATCCGCGGCACCATCCGCCACGACAGGTACTGCGTCCAGTCCGAGGCGTCGTCGTAGACCATCTTCCCGGCCAGCATCACCGCGTCGAAGTCGGTGGCCGGCAGCGTGGCCGAGCCCCCTCCGGCCAGGCCGGTGTGTTGCACGGTGTCCAGCCACAGCATCGGGTCATACGGTGCGCCGAAGTCGGTGCGGGTGTAGACCCAGGTGTAACCCAGATCCAGGCGGTCCACCGGATCCCAGCCGCCGCCGGCGTTCAGCGACTCGGTCAGCACCGAGTTCAGCCTGCGGGTGGAGTAGAAGGCCAGCGCCCCGTTGGCGCAGCCCACCTGGACATCACACTTGAGGTCGGTCGGCACGTCGGCGGTGCCTCGGTCGACGGTGCTCAGCGTGGTACGGGCGGTCGGCACGCTGCCGGCCACCTGGGTGTTGTGCCCCCACTCGGCCTTGGCCAGGAACCCACCCCGGTCATAGGGCAGCACCTTGTAGATCTCATGGAAACAGCTGGGCAGGCAGAAGTAGTTGATCTCGCGCTCGTAGGTGTAGTCGATGACGTTCTCATCGGCGTCGATCTCCTGGTCCAGGTTCCAGCGCCACACCCCGGTACAGGTCGGCGGGATCGCATCAGCCAGGTAGCGATCGAAACACGGCTCACCCGAATCGTTGCCGACGTAGGGCACCTGCCACTGGGCGTCCTTGCGGAAGCCGAACCGGGAGACCTGCCCGCCGACGGAGGTGATCTTCCAGTACGCCTGGCTGTCGGCGCCACCGGACAACTGCTCGATCTTCCAGCCGAAGTCGGGCACCGTCTTCCACAGCCCCGAGACCCGATCCTTGACGATCTGCGCCGAACGGCCACCCAGGTTGATCACCAGCTCTGATTGCGTCATGTCGTTAGTGGAGGAGTCGTTGTCGTTGGCGTCCGGAGATTCCCAGCACAACGCCTTACCGAAACTGCCGGTCTCGGTGGCCGTCCAGACCAGGTTGGATTGCCAGTCGTACTGGTTATCCACGACGCAACGGCGAAAGCGGCGCTCGATGAACCCGGCGTTCAACTCCCAGCCCGCACCGACCGCGCTGGACTGGTTGTTGGTCCAGTTGCCCTGGCCATCGACGGAGGAGGCGTCATAGCCCAGCGACAGGTCCGGTCCGTTGCCGGCCGGTGAGGGCGGCTCAGGCAGCGGGTAGTCGTAGCTGAAGCCGCCGCCGGAGGTGCCGGCCTGCCAGGTGCCCGAGGGTTTGAGATCGGTGGCGCCGAAGTTGCCGTCCGGGCCGGTCAGCCCGGCGGCCATCAGGTACACCGACCCCTCGGCCAACTGTTTGGCCGCGGCGGTCTCGGCCGCCGCCCTCGCGGTGGCCTTGGCGTCACCCTTCAGCGCGGCGGGGACCTTGGCCGGTGTGCTCTGGCCGATCTCCACCTCGGCGACCAGCACCCCGGATTTCACATCGTTGGCCGCTTTCACCACCTGCGGGCGCACCACGCATTCGCGCGGGCGCGGGGTTTGGACCGCGCAGGCAGGCAGCCGCAGGATTTGCAGACGGCCGGCGAAGTTACCGCCGAACCCGTCGCGGAAACCGGCGTAGGAGAACTCCGCCCGCACCTTCCCCTGCGCCGTCGTCCCATCGGTCCGCTCGAACCGGGCAGCCACTCCGACTCCGCCCAGTTCGCGCACCGCCTCGGCCGACAAGGTCTGCACCTTCACCGTGCCGACCTCGGCGCCGGCATCCACCGCGCCCACCCGGACCGGTAGCTCTCCGGCCCGTGCCAGCGCGGATGTCACCTCAACTTCGGCGCTGCCTGCTTTGGGCCATACCGGAGGCTTCGGTGTCACCACCGGCGCGTTGTCTTCCGCCCCCTTGCCGACCTTGGGTTTCGGTACGGCGCGCCCGTCCACTGATGGCTCGGGATCCGCTGTCGGAACGGCTGCGGATGCTGGTTGCACCAGGCGGTCGGGGACCCCCATCCCGGAGATCAAAACCGCCATCACCACCCCGATCACCAGGGCCATCAGACGAAATCGCACGCGCCGAACCCGCATCCCAAACCCTTCCGCAGGCACGCTGACGCAGACCCCAGACCCGGGGCCGTCACGCGTCAGCGAGCAGATAAAGAGCAAATAAGAGGACGATCACCGTGGATGTTGATCGAGATGACAAGAGCGGTCAACCCATTGGAAAGTGCCTTACCGGTTACTCGGGGCGATAGCCCACAGTGATGCTGCACCGCCGGAAACCCCGTTAACCCTGGTCAAGATCACATCTGTGGGTGCGAGCTGATCAGATGACATCTCAGAAAATCCGCTAATGTGACTTATCTCACGCCGAAGACCGAAAACGTATTTTATGAGGGTATTGACCGAAAACTATACTGATGATGATAGGCGAATGTTACACAAAGGCCGCTTATCGCTGCAGTTGAGAGATGTGATCATGTATTACGTCGAGTTTTCGGATTCAGTAGGCCTTGATCCCATTCGGTCGAATAAATCGACCTTCCTGAAGTGGATCTTGAAGCGTGACAGGCTCAGCCCTCGTTACACATGGTGGCCATGGAGGGTCGAAGGGTACGCGTAGGCCGCTCACGCTTGAAGATTGTGCGGTCTCGCGATGCCTGGTGACGAAGATGTCCGGAAAGGACATGGCGGCGTACCTGGCTGTGCTCCGTGCTGAACGGGCTCGCTGGGCGGGGAAGGGCTACGCTTCACACTTCACGGTAAATCGAGGGCCCGCGAACCATGCCGCCTGTCCTGCTGCGAGCGCCTGTGGAATGTCGTGCTCTGCCCCTACAGTGATCGCCATGAGCGGTGAGACGGTGCTCGAACGTCCCGACGAGGCCCGGATCCGGGACGAGTTGGAGAAGCTGGTCGTCCACGACCTCCACGGTTCCTTCGGGGACGAGGAGGAGGAGTTCAAGGAGCGTCCGACCGATCGTTACATCCTGGGCAGGCTCGCCCCCGAGGGCGAGACGATCGAGCCCGATCTGATGGACGACGGCGCCGACACCGACGGCGCCGACGTGGGGGAGGACGAGGCCGAGCCGTCCGTCCTGACCACCGCCAGCCTGATGCCCTCCGCCCTGGGCTGCATGGTCTTCGTGGACGGTGACACGGCAGAGCTGAAGGTGACCGGTCACTGGGCGCGCTACGAGCGCGTCGACGGTCCCGAGGGTGGCGAGGGCGGGGCGGGCGCGACCGGCGGAAGGGTCTGGTCACGGGTCCCCGATTCCGGAGTCGTGCGGCTGGAGCTGCGGGAGGGCCGGCTCGATCCGGAGCGGATGCCCTCAGACGAGCACGTGGTGGTCCGCGGCCGGGCACGCCCTCACGACGGCGGCTGGCTGGTCTCGGTCTTCATGGTCAACACCACCCCCAGGCCGCAGACGCTGGAGGCCAGGGCGTGGCTGTTCCAGGCGCGGATGAGCGTCAGCGCCGTGGACGACGGGCCGATCTTCCGGGCCAGGCCCGACACGTTCGGCGGCGGTGACGACATCGACCGCGCCGAGCAGCGGCGGCTGGCCATGGCTTACCGCTTCCACCCGGAGTTCGCCGTCGGCCACGGGGTGGGAGTGACGGCGCGGCAGGCGCCGGACGACCCGATGCGGGCGGTCCTGATCGAGACGCGGGCCGTGCCGGGCTACGAGATCCCGTTCACCGGCGTGCCCGACCCGGACGCCGACCCTGATCTGCCGGAGCTGGCCGACCTGGTGCTCGACATGGAGGCGCTCGCCCGCCTCCCGGCCGCCGCGCTGCGCAGGGGCCTGTCGCCGCTGGTCACCGGATACCGCTCCTGGATCGACCGGCAGGAGGGGCGCCTCGCCGACTCCGGCGAGCGGCTCGATCCGTACGGCAGGACGCCGCACGAGGCGCTGGCCACGGCGCGCAGGGCGGCCGACCGGATCGAGGCCGGGATCGACCTGCTCTGCGGCGACGAGAGCATGTACGACGGGAACGCGCCAGAGGTGAACACACACGTCGGGGATGCGCAGGACGGGAAAAGGCGTGACGGGGACGCGCCCCGCGAGAGCGCGCGGGACGAGAGCGCGCTGAGGGCCTTCCGGTTCGCCAACGAGGCGATGCGCCTGCAGCGCGTGCACACGCTGGCGGCGGCCGTACGGCGCAAGAACCCCGCCACCACGCTGGAGGAGGCGCTGAGACGGGTCGACACGCCGGACAACCACCGGTGGCGTCCGTTCCAGCTGGCGTTCCTGCTGCTGAACCTGCCCGCGCTGGCCGATCCCGGGCATGCCGAGCGCGGTGCCCCCGAGAGCGACGGCGACGCGCTGGCCGACCTGCTCTGGTTCCCCACCGGTGGTGGCAAGACCGAGGCGTATCTCGGCCTGACCGCGTTCACGCTGGCGATCCGCAGGCTCGGCCCGCCGCTCGGCGGCTACGACCCGTCGGCGGGCGTGGCGGTGCTGATGCGCTACACCCTGCGGCTGCTCACCATCCAGCAGTTCCAGCGCGCCACCGCGCTGATCTGCGCGTGCGAGCACCTGCGCCGCGGCGACGAGACGACATGGGGGACGACACCGTTCCGGATCGGCCTCTGGGTCGGCGCGCGGGTGACCCCCAACAAGACCGACGACGCCGCCGACTGGCTGAAGCAGCTGCGCAAGGCGGGACGGCGGGGCTTCGTGCGCGCCGCCGGTTCCCCGCACCAGCTCACCGGCTGCCCGTGGTGCGGCGAGGTGCTGGAGGCGGGCATCAACATTGTGGTCGATCCGACCCGTCGCCGCACCCAGGTGTTCTGCAACAACCTCTACTGCGACTTCAACGACGTCACCGACCCCGAGGGCCTCCCGGTCGTCCTGGTGGACGAGGAGATCTACCGGCTGCTGCCCAGTCTCGTGATCGCGACGGTCGACAAGTTCGCCCAGCTCCCCTGGCGCGGCGAGACCCAGGCGCTGTTCGGCCGGGTCGGGCAGCGGTGCGAGCGGCACGGATACGTGACCGAGGACACCGGATCCAACGACTGGGAGCTGTCGTCGGCGTCGGCCAGGCATCCCGCCAAGGGGGCGCTGCCGTCCGCGAGGATCGTCGGCGTCTCCCGGCTCCGGCCGCCGGATCTGATCATCCAGGACGAGCTGCACCTGATCTCCGGCCCGCTGGGGTCCCTGGCCGGCCTGTACGAGACGGCCGTCGACCGGCTCGCCACCTGGGAGCTCCCGGGCGGCAGGCGGGTCAGGCCCAAGGTGATCGCCTCGACCGCGACCGTGCGACGGGCACAGCAGCAGATCGGGGCGCTCTTCGACCGGCACACCGAGATCTTCCCGCCCCCCGGCCTGGACATCGGCGACAACTTCTTCTCCCGGCAGCGCCCGGTGGATCCGGCCGCGTCCGGTCACCGGCCGGGCCGCCGCTACGTCGGCATCTGCGCGCACGGCGTCCGCAACAAGTCGGTGCTGATCCGGGTGTACGTCGCCGTGCTCGGCGCGGCCCAGACCCTGCACGACAGGTACGGGCGCAACCGGGTCACCGACCCGTACATGACCCTGGTCGGCTATTTCAACAGCCTGCGCGACCTGGGCGCGATGCGCCGCATGGTGGAGGACGACGTCTCCACCCGCCTGTCGCGGGCCGAGGACCGCGGGTTCTCCCGCCGCTGGGACCCGGTCGTCAAGGAGCTCACCTCCCGGCTGTCGTCCTCAGACATCCCCATCGTGCTCGACCACCTGGAGCAGGCGTTCACCGACGACCGCGAGGCGCGCGGGCGCCGCCCGATCGACATCCTGCTCGCCACCAACATGATCGCCGTCGGGGTCGACGTGTCCCGCCTCGGGGTGATGGTCGTCTCCAACCAGCCGAAGTCCGCCGCCGAGTACATCCAGGCGACCAGCCGGGTCGGGCGTGCCGCCCCGGGACTGGTGTTCACGGTCTACAACTGGGCCCGGCCGCGTGACCTGTCGCACTACGAGACGTTCGAGCACTTCCACGCCACCGTCTACCGGCACGTGGAGGCATTGTCGGTGACGCCGTTCGCCGAGCGCGCCGTCGACCGCGGGCTGACCGGGGTGCTGGTCTCCCTAGTGCGCAATCTGGAGCCCACCTACAACGGCAACCTGAGCGCCGGGCGGTTCGACCGGGCCGGCGAGCTGGCCGACCACGTGGTGCGGTTCGTCAAGCGCAGAGCCCGGGAGGTCACCGCGGACAACGGGGTGGGCGTCGAGGTCGAGCGTCACCTGGACGCCCGGCTCGACCAGTGGCACGACGAACGCCGAATACCGGGCCGGCGGCTGGCCTACAACGACCGCGCGGCCGGGACGCCCAAGGACGCCTCCGGGCTGCTGCGCCGCCCGGAGGACGGGCGCTGGCGGCCGATGACCTGCCCGACCTCGTTGCGGGACGTCGAGCCGGGAGTGCGCCTGCTGCTCCTGCCCGAGGACGACCCGCTCGCCATCATCCGGGAACCGCCGTTCACGGCGGGAGGAGGTGCCTGATGACCGGCTTTCACGACCGATGGAACCGGGTGACCGAATCGGCCGAGGGGAGCGTGCGATGACCGGCTTTCCCGGCCGAGGGGAGCGCCCGGCGACCGGATCGAGCCTGCGGGTCGGTGAGCTGCGTCCCAACCAGCTCCTGCACACCTACGGTGTGGGGGCGGTCGCCGACATGCCCAACCTGTCGGTGATGGTGTGCGGGCTGGACGAGTGGGATCGGTCCAAGACCCAGGAGGTCCCGGAGGACCGGCTGCTCGCGGTGGTGCGCGCCAAGCTACAGGCGCCTGTGGAGGCGCTGCGCACCCCTCCCCACATCCCCGAGTCGTCCGACTCCTTCGGGGAGTGGACCAAGGTGGGGGTGCCCGTCACCCTGTTCCCGCGCTGGCTGCGCTGCACCAACCCCAGATGCGGGCTGCTCGCCCCGGTGGAGACCGGCCTGTTCGAGCTCCTGCCGCACGCCTTCTCTCCCGACCGGATCCGCTACGTGCACGGCTGCCGCGGCAGCGGCGGGAGCCGGCCCACCGCGGTGCCCGCCCGGTTCGTCCTCGCCTGCGTCCACGGGCACCTCGACGACTTCCCCTGGATGTTCTTCGCCCACCGGGGAGTCGTTCCCGAGTACGGCGGGCACACCCTCACCCTGGAGGAACAGGGCACCACAGGTGACGCGGCGAGCCTGTGGGTGCGGTGCTCGTGCGGCGTCCCGCAACGGTCGATGGCGCAGGCGATCGGCGAGAAGATGGTCCCGAACCTGCCGCGCTGCCGGGGGCGCCACCCGCACCTGCGATCCGACCAGTTCCAGGGCTGCGGCGAGGAGGCCCGGACGATCGGCCTGGGCGCCACAAACAGCTGGTTCGGCATGCAGCTCAAGGCGTTCACCCTGCCGCAGGCCGACGCCGAGATCGACCAGCGGGTCGCAGAGCTGTGGAAGATGCTGGAGCTGGCGGCGAGACTCCCGGAGGAGGATGCCAAGGAGCTGCTGCCCAACCTGCGATGCTGGCCGGAGCTGGAGCAGTACGGCGTCGACGGGGTCTGGAAGGCGATCCGGCGGCACGCCGAGAGTCCCGGTGACGACGACCAGGATGACAAGCTGGACCTGGTGACCCCCGAGTGGAACGCCTTCACCCGCGCGCAGCCGGTCAGGCTGCCCGACTTCACCACGGAGAAGGAACGCCCCCCAGCCGAGGGGAAACGGTGGCTGGAGGAGGTCGTCCTGGTCACCCGGTTGCGCCAGGTGTCGGCCCTGTACGGCTTCACCAGGATCGACGCCCCCGAATGGGGAGAGGACGGCGGTGACACCGAGTTCGCGCCGATCTCCGTCGCCCGGCCCACCTGGGTGCCGTGCGCGGAGATGCGGGGCGAGGGCATCTTCCTGCGTTTCCGGGAGGAGGAACTGGCCACCTGGGAACGACGTCCCGACGTCCGTAGACGCCACGAGCGGCTCCGCAGGGGACACGACACGTGGCGGGCCCGGCGTCGGCTCGAACCGGGCCACTGGCCGGGCATCCGCTACCTGCTGCTGCACACTTTCGCCCACGCGCTCATCCGGGAGTTCGCGCTGGAGAGCGGCTACAGCGCGGCGGGCATCGGCGAGCGGATCTACTCCAGGACCGGCCCGCAGCCCATGGCGGGCGTGCTGCTGTACACCGCGGCCCCCGACAGCGAGGGCACGCTGGGCGGCCTGGTCACCCTGGGCAGGCGAGACCGGCTGGGCACGCTCATCGACCAGGCGCTGGACGCTGCGGGGCTGTGCAGCTCCGATCCGCTCTGCGCCGAACGCGACCCGGCGGAACACGGTCACCTGTACGGCTCGGCGTGCCACGCCTGCCTGTTCGCGTCCGAGACCTCGTGCGAGCGGGGCAACCACTACCTGGACCGGGCCCTGCTCGTCGACACCGTCAGCGACCTCGGCATCGGCTTCCTGGCCGCGCGGTGAGCGACCTGCCGGGCGCCGGTGGCCCGCCGGATGCCGGGGGTCTGCCGGGTGTCGGCGGCCTGCCCGCCGTTGTCGCAGCGCTTGCCCGGGAGCTTCCCGAGGTCCACGTACGGGCATGGGCGAGGATCCTGCGTGAGCATCCCGAACCGCGTCCGGAGGTACGGGGCCTGCTGACCGAGGCCAGGACAGGGACCGTCATGGGAGCGCGGGCGGCCCGGCTCGTCGCCGCCTGGTCGGCGGCCGACCCGCCGCCGCCGGGCTCGGCGGTGGCGCTCGCGCTGGAGACCGCGTCCCGGATGCACGCCGAGGAGAGCCGCCGCCGGACCGACGTCGTGGTCAGCGGTCCGCACAGCGACGAGGTGCCCGTCCGGCTGACCGGCTCGGTCATCGTCGAGGTGATCCGCGCCAGCCGTACGTCGCTGCTCGTGGTGAGCTTCGCCGCGTTCGGCGTCGCCGAGGTGGTGCGAGAACTGGACCGGGCGGCCAGGCGAGGCGTCCGCGTCGATCTGATCCTGGAGGACACCGTCGAGGACGGCGGCGCGTTACGCGGCGGGTCCGCCGCGACCGCGCCCTTCGAGGCGCTCCGCCCGTCGGTCACGTTCTGGGCCTGGGCGGGCAGGGCGAAGGTCGGCGGCTCGGTTCCCGCGCTGCACGCCAAGGTCGTCGCCGCGGACGGGAACGTCGCGCTCCTCGGCAGCGCGAACCTCACCGACCGGGCGCTCGCCCACAACCTGGAGATCGGCGTGATCCTCCGCGATCCCGAGGTGGTGGGCAGGCTCGTCGGGCACTTCCGCGCGCTCATGCGGCCGGGCGACGGGCCGCTGCGTCCTGTCGGGTGAGAGTTCGCCGGGCCTGCCAGGTGGCGGTCCGCTGGGTTTCGGCAGGGACGGTTCACCCGTGTTCCAGCACGGCGAACCCGCGTACCGCCTCCAGCTGCGTCCTGCTCATCGTGCGTACCAGGACGCCGGTCATGTGTACGCGCAATCCGTAGTCATGGGCACGGGTCGCGGAACTGTAGTCGTCGCCTCCCAGACGGACCCAGATCCGTCGCCGTCTGGTGCGCCGCTCGGATCCGCGCGTGGTCGCCACCCCTTCGATCACCACCCAGCCCATCTGCTCCGGGGCGGCCCGCTCCAACTTGAAGATCGTCCCGGTGACGTCGGCCTCCTGTTCCTGCCGTCTGTCGTGCCCGAGGTCCTCTTCGGCCTGGGTGAGCATGGCTATCTCCGGTTCCGAGAAACGGATGGCGGAGGTCCGCACACCGGTGGGCAGTGTGCTCGCCCACGAAAATTGGATCTTGAACGGCCGCTCCCGGTCCGCCCCGCCGAACAGGGCCAGCGCGCGGCAGAGCGTCACCGAGACGCCCTCTCCCACCCGGTCGGCGAATGGTGAAAGATCAGAGGCCTCCGACGCCTCGGCCGCGGCGGCCTTGGCCGCACGGATCGTGTCGTAGAGGCGGAGCAGCACCCGGCGGGAGAACGGCTCCTCCGGCATGAACAGGGCCTCTGCCTCCGGTCGCAGGCTCAAGGGCACCTCGGCGGTGATCACATAGCTGCCCGCCCGGGGTGGGCGTAACCGCACGTGGCGGGGGAATTCCTCGACGGTCCGAGACTTCCGGTTCGGCAGCACCAGCCGGGGTTCGCCGTCCACCGCGTAGGCTCCCGCGATGTACAGCCAGCGAAGCCCCTCGTAGGCGTCGACGGCGTCGACCACCGACGTCGTCCCCGGTGGTCCCTCGGGGTAGGTGGTGAAGTGCTGGGAGTCGATGTTCTTCGCGGTGACGTCGCGCAGGATCTCCGGTTGCGGTCGCTGCTCGACCTCGCTGAGCACCTGAAAGAGGCTCACCATGCGTGGCAGGTAGTCGCGCATCCCCGTATCGCCCGGAAGGAGGACCTCGAACTCCCCGCCCGTGTCGTCCAGGACCCAGATCCGGGAACGGCCGATGACGTCGCTGCCCAGCCAGCCGGCGTTGGCGAGATAGGTGGAGATCTCCTGCGGACGCAGACCGGCGAGAGCATCCAGATACTCCTGTCCGAGAGTCATGACGCCTCCGGGCGGATCATGAGTTCCAGCAGGACCGCCGGCGTCACCACATTCGCCAACGGCAGCCTCACGGTCTTGGAATTCTGGCCGTTGCCGGGAATGACGGCTTGGTCCTCCAGCGAGACCCAGTAGCCGCGATGGCGGACCCTGATCTCGGTGTCCTCCTGTTCGGCATGAACGTACTCGCAGGGACGGCTCGGTACGTGTACCACGATCAGATAGCGCGGTGTGTCGAAACCACCGCCGGCGAGCTCGTTGAAGTGTTTGGCCTCAAGGGTGTACGTCAGTGCCTTGGAATTCGTGTACTGCGGTGTGCGAACCGTTTTGACCTGGATGTCGATCTGAGGGCGATACCGCGTGCCGCGTGCCTGCGGATAGTTGAGGAACAGATCGATTCCGTCGACGTCGGGCTGAGGTTTGGCGACCGTCAACCCCACACACGAGGCGAGCAGGCTCACGTACGACTCGCCGTACCACCCCTGAAGGATGTTGTGATCGACTGGCAGATCCGGCCTCCTCGCCGATCGGTCCGGTGCTGTGGTTCCCCTTCGGGAAAATACTGCGTCGGTGGACTCTTGGAAAGATTTTTTCCGGATGATGTCGGTTAACCCGTAGGCAGGACTGTGGGGCTGCATCCCGGGTGTGGGAAGGACGGAGCCGGGTTGTTAGGTTGAGGCTTGCCCGAAAAGCCGTTAAAGGGATGCGTCAATGTCGGCAAGGTCCGCACTTCCCCCTTCTCTCGTGCGCCTGCTGGCGCGACCCGTACCTCCGGGAACCCTCTCCGACCTCGAGCACGTCGTCTTCGTCATGCAGGAGAACCGGTCGTTCGACCACTACTTCGGCCGGATGCGCGGGGTGCGCGGCTACGGGGACCGCAACGCGGTGTCCACCCGTGCCCTGCGTCCGGTCTTCGAGCAGGACGGGATCCTGCCCTTCTCTCTCAGGGAGGCCGCCGAGCGCGCGGGAGCCGACCCGATGCTGCTCGACACCCACGACCACAGCTGGCTCGGCACCCAGAACGCCTGGGCGATGGGCTGGAACGACGCCTGGGTGCCCAACAAGGGCCCGTCCACGATGGCGTACTACGACCGTGAGGACCTCCCGTTCCACTACGAGCTGGCGGACGCGTTCACGATCTGCGACGCGTACCACTGCTCGGTGCTGAGCTCCACGACGCCGAACCGCAACTACCACGTCTCCGGCCACACGGGCTACGAGCCCGGCACCGAACAGCGGGCCGTCGACAACGGCGCCTGCGAGGAGGACGGGCACCCCGGCTACTCCTGGACCACGGTGCCCGAGCTGCTGACCCGGGCCGGGCACTCCTGGCAGGTCTACCAGGAGTGGGACAACTACCAGTGCAACAACCTGGAGTTCTTCGCCGCGTTCAAGGCGGTCATGGCGAAGCTAGGCCAGAGCAGCATGCACTCCTTCTACGAGAAGGTGCGCGCGTCCGAGGACCCCGCGCCGATGCTCGCCGAGCTGGAGGAGAGGGTGGCACGCCTCGATCCGGCCGACCGGGTGCTCTACGACCGGGCGCTGCGCCGCACCCGGACGGGCGGGCTGGGGGACTGGTTCGCCGCCGACGTGGCGGCCGGACGCCTCCCCGCCGTCTCGTACGTCGTGACCTCGCTCGCCGACTCCGAACACCCCGAGGGGTCCTCGGCCGTGGAGAGCGGGAAGGTCGTCTACCGGATCCTCGACGCGCTGGCCTCGAGTCCGGAGGTGTGGGCGAAGACCGCGGTCTTCGTCACCTACGACGAGAACGACGGCTTCTTCGACCACGTCCCCCCGCCCGTCCCGCCGGACGGGACCCCGGGGGAGTTCGTCGGCGGACGGCCCATCGGGCTGGGCATGCGCGTCCCGATGATCGTCGTGTCGCCGTGGAGCGTGGGGGGCCACGTCTGCTCCCAGACGTTCGACCACAGCTCGACGGTCCGGTTCCTGGAGACCTGGCTCGGCATCAGGGCCCCCGACATCAGTGACTGGCGGCGGACCGTCGCCGGGGATCTCACCTCCGCCTTCGACTTCGCCCGCCCGGAGGCGTGGCCCACGTCGGCAGCGCCAGAAATGCCGGATACGCAGGGAATGCCCGGAGTGCCGGTTCCCGACGCCTCTGAGGGTGCCTCGCCCGCTCGGAGTACCTCGCCCGATCAGGACGCTCCACCCGTCCGGGACACCTCACCCGCCCCGGGCACCGCGTCCGCCCAGGCGATCCCGACCGGCCGCTGGTACCCCGACGCCCCCGCCGAGCAGCGGATGCCCGGCAGGGAACCGGGCGTCAGGCCCGCCCGCGCGCTGCCGTACCGGCCCGACGCCTCGGCGCGGACCAGCGGCCGCGCCGTCGAGATCGCGATGAGCAACACCGGTACGGAAAGCGCGCACCTGGCGTTGTACGGCTACATGGGGGAGCTCGTCCGGCCCCTGCACTTCGACGTGCTCGGCCACGCCCGCGAGGTGGTCTACTTCCCGTGTCCCACGTACGCCCTCGTCCTCACCGGGCCGAACGGCTTCCGCAGGGAGTTCCGGGGCGGGACGGACGACCCGGTGGAGACGTCCAGCGTGATCGACGCGGCCACGCGGACGATCGAGGTCGTCGTCGTCAACACCGGTGACGAACCGGCCGACGTGACGATCTCGCCCCTGGCCTACGGCGGGGCGGCGCGGGCGCTGCGGCTCGCGGCCGGGGAGACCGCCCGGGTGCCGTGGCGGGCCGCGACCGGATGGTACGACCTGTGGATCACCGTCGCCGGGGACACCGGCTTCGCCCGCCGCCTGATGGGACACATCGAGAACGGCGAGCCGGGCGTCACGGGCTGACGGACGCCTGGGGTGACAGGGGATAAATGTCGGTGCGCTCTGGTAGACCGTGGGCCATGGGTGTGAGCGTGGATGAATTCCTGGAGATGGTGAAGCAGCTGCCCGAGACCGAGCAGGGCGACGGCGGTGAGTGGGTCTCGCTGAAGGTGCGGGGCAAGGGCTTCGGCTACCTGTGGGAGAAGACGGAGACCGTGGGGCTCAAGTCGACGATCGAGGAGCAGCTCGCGCTGGTGGCGGAGCGGCCGGAGGTGTTCGAGATCCAGTTCACCGCGGGCCGGTTCGGCTGGGTCGTGGTGCACCTCGCGAAGATCGACGCGGATGAGCTGTTCGAGCTGGTCACCGAGGCGTGGTGCCTGACGGCTCCCAAACAGCTCGTCGACGCCCACGAAGCCGCCGCGCGCTGACCGCGTACACGTACGAGTGCTGACCGTACCCGGAGAAGAGACACGGAGAAGAGACCCGGGGAATTCCACGGCCCGCACGTACGAGCGGGGATTCCACGATGATCGTTTTCGTTTCGCGACGGACGCACACGGGCGGGCCTCCGGACCCCTGGTTCCCCGGGCCCGCCGGGCCCGGGGCGACGAGCGGCCCGCCCCCGAATGCTCGGTGGGTCGGGCCGCCCGTCGCGGGACGGTCTTTCGTGAGCCTGGCCGGGCCTGCCTCATGGGGAGGCGAGCGTACGGGGCCGGGTCCGCCTCACGGGGAGGCGAGCGTGTGGCTCGCGGTCACGGTGGCGGCCTTCTGGCCGCCGGTCACCGCGTCAGCCACACGCCGGCCGCCTGTCAGTTGTTGATCCCGCGGCCGGAGCCCCTGCCGCTGTCGCTGATGCCGCCGCCGACACCGACGCCCCTGCCGGTGCCGACGCGATCGCGCTTACGCTCGCTCATGCCTTCGCGCCGGCGCTCGCTCATGCCTTCGCGCCGGCGCTCGCTCATGCCTTCGCGACGGCGCTCGCTCATGCCTTCGCGCCGGCGCTCGCTCACATCGTAATAGCACACGTCTGAA
>NZ_JBFAAE010000084.1:0-33255 GCF_040639575.1 Streptosporangium sp. NPDC023825
GCGCCGCTGGAGGTGGTGGCCTCGGGGTCGCCGCGCTCCCACAGGCCGGAGGTGGCGGTGTCGGTGCCGGACGGGTTGGTCGTCCAGCCGGTCGCCGTCTCGAACTCGTCGGAGTAGACGGTCACCGGCGGGGTGCCGGTGCCGCAGTACTGCGACTCCTTGCCGATGATCCGGTAGACGCAGTCGGCGTATTCCAGGAAGCGCAGCGTGGCCTCCCGGTTGCGGGTGGTCTGCGGGACGATCTGCTCGTCAGGGGGGTAGAAACCGGGCGAGGAGCTGACCGGGTACATCTCGAAGGTGTAGCTGAAGATCTTGTAGACGCCCCACAGCCAGTCGTCGATCGTGCCGTCGGTGATGTAGAGGTCGCTGGCCTGCTGGGGGGTGTAGTTGTTGGTGGAGGCCATGTTCTGGCCCAGGGCCGCGTGGGCGTCGCGGTCGTCCTGGGTCAGGCCGGGGCCGGTGTCGTTGAAGGTGTAGCCGTAGGGCCACAGGATCAGCTCGCTGTAGGTGTGCCAGTCGATGTGCGCCTTGATCTGCTGCACGCCGCCGACGACCCGGCTGCGCACCCAGTTGGCCACCGCCCTGACCTCGGGGGCCGACTCGGCCGCCGAGCCCCGGTAGGTGTCGCTGGAGGCGGAGCCGGAGGAGCCGCCGCAGCAGCCCCAGTTGTAGCCCCAGTTGCGGTTCATGTCGGTGCCCACGGCCGAGGAGCCGGAGTTGGGCTGGCGGTTCTTGCGCCAGGAGCGGTAGGAGCCCGTGGCGATGTCGTACTCGCCGCCGTCGGGGTTGAGGTCCGGCATGATCCAGATCTCGCGGCCGTTGACCAGGTTGGCGATGCGGCTGTCGGTGGCGTACCCGTCGGTGAACAGGTTGAGCAGGTAGATCGCCATCTCGACGGTCAGGTGCTCGCGGGCGTGCTGGTGGTGGGTGAACAGCACCTCGGGTTCGTTCTCGTCCGTGGCGACGTTGTCGCTGATCTTGACGGCGATCAGGTCGCGTCCCTCGTACGAGGTGCCGTAGCTGATCTTGCGGGCGATCGTCGGGTGGTCGGCGACGATCTGGTTCACCGCGGCGGTCATCTCGGCGTAGTTGTGGTAGCCGGAGTCCGCCGACGGGAAGTCGGAGCGCTGCTCCGGCCCGGTCGTGGATAACGACCTGGGGATCTTCGTGACGGTGTAGCCGAGCTTCTTGATCGCGGCGACTTCGTCCTCGTTGGCGGTGATCACGACCGAGTCGGGGTCGACCTGGTCGATCGCGGCGCCGGTTGCGGCCACCGCGCTTCGCTGCTGGGCGGTGCTCGGCCCCTGGACCTTGTACTGGCTGTTCGGTTGTGGCTCGGCCGAGGCTCCCGCCCCGGTCACACCGAGGCACAACAGCGCCAGGGCGGCGAACACCACGATCAGACGGCGTCTCACCTGCGTCCTCCTCAGGCACGCACTCTAGGGTTTTGTCGCGCGCCTCCACCGAGAGTCAGACAGCGGCGTTGATTAGCAAAGGCCCAAATTTTGGGAGCGGCGGGAATGCGACTTCGCGCCTGAACAGAATCCGGTCGGGAACAAGGCCGGATTCAGAAACCGACCTCGAACCAGAGCGTCCTGGATCCCTCGGGGGCGCCGTCCTGAACGCCCCAGCTGTCGGCGAGCAGATCCACCAGGAACATGCCCCGCCCGCCCTCCGCCTCCGGGTCGTTGCGCACGTGCGGCGCCGACGCCCCGGATCCGGCGTCGCAGACCTCGACCAGCACCGCGGCCGATCCCACCGCCACCGTCATCGCGACCTCGCCGCCCCCTCCGGAACCGGAGTGGAGCACCGAGTTCGTCACCACCTCGCTCACCAGGAGGACGACGTCGTCGGACGCGGGGTGCCCCTCACCGAGGAGCTCCCTGACCCGGCTCCGCGCCACCGACACCGACTCCGGAACCCCTTTGAGGGTGACCGTTGATCGAGGTGAGACGGCCCGCCGTCCGGTCGTCATGATTGACCTCACTCCCTGACACGCATATTCCATGCACATCGCCCTGTGAGATGGCACACTCACTCACGGTGAACTGTTCTATCAAGGACTGCAATACCTCATGTTGGGATTCCGCAGATTTGCTATCAAAGGACGGAGGGAGGTAGATGCGTGGCTTCTCGACGCAGCCCCACGGCCCGTCATCGCCGTCTGATGGCTGAGCTGAGCCGTCTGCGAAAGGACAGCGGGCTGACGCGGGTGGAGGTGGCCGAGCGGATCGGCTCCACCGACACCACCGTCTGGAGGTACGAGACGGGCCTGTCCCGGCCTCGCCCCTCGGACGTGTCGGCCCTCACCGATGTGTACGGCGTGACCGGGGAGGCTCGAGACTCCCTGATCCAGATGGCCGTCGAAGCCAGGAGGCGGGGCTGGTGGCACCCCCACCGTGAGACCCTGAAACCCGGTTTCGACTCCTACATCGGGCTCGAGGCGGAGGCGTCGCTCGTGCGCTCGTACGAGCCGCTCGTCGTCCCCGGCCTGATGCAGACCGAACCGTACGCACGCGCTGTGACCGAGGCGACCTCAGTAGTGCAGACCCCCTCCAAGGTCGAGGAGACGGTCTCCGTGCGCATCTCGCGTCAGCGGTTGCTGCACGGACCCGGTGACCCGATCCACCTCGTCGCCGTGCTCGACGAAGCGGTGATCCGGCGTCGGATCGGCGGACGCGACATCATGTCGGAGCAGCTGGAGCACCTCGTCCACCTCGGCGGACTGCCCAACGTGGAGATACGGGTCGTCCCGTTCTCCGCGGGGGCCCATCCCGCGATGGACGGCCAGTTCTGCCTGCTCAGCTTCCCCGAACCCGAGGCTCCCGACCTGCTCTACCTGGAGCAGGCCGCGAGCGGGAGCGTGCCGGACGACCCCGAGCAAGTCCGCCGATACGCCTCCATGTTCGAGAGCCTCTGCGCCATGGCTCTCAGTCAGGAGGCCTCGGCAGCCTTCATCGCCCAGATGGCGAGAAGGTTTTCCTCCCCCTAGCTGTAGAAGGAAGAAAAAGTGCGAGGGTCCACGATGGATCTGTCCGGCGCCCAGTGGCGCAAGAGCGACCGCAGCACCAACGGAGGCAACTGCGTGGAGGTGGCGGTCGTCCCCGGTGACCCTGTGGTCGCCAGGCACAAGGCGGACGCCGACCAGCTGTATCTCGTCCGCGACTCCAAGGATCCGGGCGGCCCGGCGCTGGCGTTCACCCGGAGCGAGTGGGACGCCTTCGTCGGCGGTGTGAAGGACGGCGAGTTCGACTGACGGACCTCCGGGGAGACCAGCCTCACGGTCTCCCCGGAACCTCCGGCCACAGCCCGCCCGCGGCCCCGGCCCGGCGGGCTGTGCTCGTCATCCGTCCGTCACCCGTCAACCGTTCGTCACTCGTGCTCCGTCAACCGTCGTCCGTCCGTCACTCGTCGTCCGTCATCCGCTGTTCGTCGCCCTCTCGTTTCCCGGCGCCTCTCGCCCGCGGGAAACCTCAACGCGGGGGCCGTTCGTCGTCGCCGTTGTAGCCGAGGATCCGCATGGCGATCTCGGGGTCCATCGCCGCGGCGAGCAGCTGGGCCCGTTCCACGGCGCTGTCCCGCTGGGCCTCGGCCCTGGCCCTGGCCGCCTGCGCCCCCCGGGTGACCGCCGCCACGATCGCCGTCCCCACGACCGCCGCCAGCACGGCGGCGAACACCACCACGAGCGTGCCGGAATCCGGCCAGCCCGTCCGGCCCGGCGCGACCGTCCCGCCGTTGAGCACGTAGGTGCCCAGTGCCGTGAAGGCCGCCAGCGCGACCAGGCTGGCCGCGACCACGAACACCGTCCGCGGTTTCCCGCCGCGCGTCGCGGGGGCGGCGGGCGGCGGCGCGGGCGGCGGTTGCGGCGCCGGGCGGCGCACCGGGGCGTCGTCGCCCCAGGGCACGAAGTCGGGTTCGGCCATGGCCGCCGAGGACGCCGGGGACGCCGGGGACACAGCGGTCGACGCCGTGCCCGGCATCGTGTTCTGCATCGTGCTCGACACCGTGGAGCCGTGACCGTTGCCCGTGAGCACCGCGCCGTGGATGACCGCGGCGGGTTCGAGCCGGGGCAGCGCCGGCGGGACGGGCAGGGCTCGCGCCACGTGGCTGTGCTCGCGGTGCGCCCGCGCCGCCTCCAGGTGATACTCCTCGATCTCGGCGTAGAAGTCCTCCGAGGCGTAGACGGAGCCGTCGATCAACGGTCCCCGCCTGCGTTCCAGGATCGCGACCACGTCGTCACCGTTGAGCGTCTTGTGCGCCTCCAGCGCGTGCGCCAGGCACAGGACGTCCCGCCGGTGCTCGCGCAGCAGTTCCCCGGTCCGCTCGAGCAGGCCCACCAGGTTGAACTCGATGCGCTCGCCCAGCACGTCGGGTGCGAGCGGCTGGCTGCCGCCCGGCGCCTTGGTGAAGCCGATCCCCCCGCCGCCGGGCTTGGGCATCGACTTGCCGCCCATGATCTCCAGCTCCTGCAGGGCGGGCACCGAGGTCACCCCCCGGCCCATGCCCCAGTGCGCCTCCATCAGCGCGGTGAGGTACGTCGCGGAGAACAGGTCGCCCGAGACACCCGAGGAGTTGTCCTCGCCGAAGAACATCCGCTCCCCCGCCAGGGAGGCGAGCGAGACCATGATGTCGGCCTCGTGCTCGGACTTCCAGCGGGTGAACTGGTCCTCGGGCTTGATGCTCGCGACCATGCCGAGGTAGTCGGCGCCCTTCTCGATCGTGGCGATGTCGATCTCGAGGTGGTAGCGGGTGCGGTACGCCGCCACGGCGTGGCAGGCCTCGTGCACGGCCACGGCGTGCCGCTCGCGCTCGATGTACTCCACGTCCTCGGGCGGCCCGAGCTGCTTGAGCCGCTTGGCGCGGGTCACGTCCGACCAGGTGATGGTCTCCCGGCCGTCGCGGATCGCGGTGATCAGCGACTCGTTCACCAGGTCCTTGATCGTGGCACCGGTGGCGTAGGGCGTGATCGTCGCCAGCTTGTCCAGCTGCGCGTCGGTCAGCTCGTGGTCCACCTTGTCGAAGTAACCGCGGTAGGTGCGGACCCGGCCCGCCTTCGACGGGTAGCCCACCTTGTAGATGCGGTCGATGCGGCCCGGCCGCAGCAGCGCCTCGTCCAGCGAGTTGGGCATGTTGGTGGCCATCATGACCAGGATCCGGTACTTCGGCGGCGGCTTGGGCCGCATGCCGAAGAGCCTTCGCACGTGCCGGTTGACGATGCCCCTCGGCTTCTTCAGGCCGGACAGCTCGGTGAGCAGCGCCTGCAGCGTGCCCGGGTCGCCGCCGCCCCCGCCCATGCCGCCCATCATGAAGCGGCTGCGTCCGGTGTCGGGTTCCTTCGGTTCGGCCGCGCCCTGGCGGGTCAGCAGCCAGCGGGTGTCCTCGCTGAGGTAGCCGAAGCCGTGGCATCCGGTGGTGTGCGGAGAGAACCCGGGACCGCCCCTGGGCCCCTGCTGCGCCAGCGAGCCGCGCTTGCCGAGGGAGTCGGCCTCGTCGAAGAAGACGATCACGCCGCCGTACCGCAGCGAGAGCTTGCGCAGCTTCCTGAACAGCGACTTCACCTTCAGGATGCCGATGCCCATGAACATGTTGACGAACGCGCCGGGGTCGACGAACACGTACGGCTTGCCGGTCTCCCCGGCCACGGCCTCGGCCATCAGGGTCTTGCCTGTGCCCGGCGGGCCCCACAGCAGCAGGCCGCTGGGCACGTAGCCGCCGCGCTCCTCGATCGCGTCCGGCCTCTCCAGGAAGACGATGTTCTCCTTGACCCGCTCGACGACGTGGTCCTGGCCCCAGACGTCGGTGAAGCGGGTCTTGATGTCGTCGGGGAAGTACGTCTCCACGCCGCCCCGCGACAGCAGCCAGAACAGGCCGATGAACTGGAAGGCGATGAAGAAGAACGCGAAGGCGAGCTGCGCCACGTACGGCAGCGCCTGCCAGAT
This sequence comes from Streptosporangium sp. NPDC023825, assembly GCF_040639575.1. Classification (NCBI taxonomy): domain Bacteria; kingdom Bacillati; phylum Actinomycetota; class Actinomycetes; order Streptosporangiales; family Streptosporangiaceae; genus Streptosporangium; species Streptosporangium sp. NPDC023825. The sequence continues at coordinate 5,940 of NZ_JBFAAE010000084.1, forward strand.
CAGCGCGGGCGCCTGGAACAGCGCGAGCGCCGGGGAGGTGTCGAGCACCTCGCCGAGGATGAGGGCGAGCACCGTGATCCAGAACGCCCACTTGATGGCGCGCGCCATCCTGAAGCGGTTCCAGTCGGAGAAGCGGCGGTGGGTCCAGCGCTCGAAGCCGCCGAAAACGCTTCGCGTCCAGAACCGGTTGTATCCGGCGGACCGCTCGCTGACGAAGAAGTGGAGTTGCCGCAGGAACTCGGCTCCCAGGAGCCAGAAGATCCACGGCGCCGCGATCGCGGTGTTGATCATCGCATCCCGGAACGTGATGATGCCCTCGTACGAGGCCATCTCACTCCACACCAGAATGAAATAGATGATCGTAAGAATGAGCAGGAATTTGATCCGGTCCCAGAACGGCATCTTCTTGCGCTTGTCGGGATGCGGATCCGTCGGCCCTGAACCGGGAGCCCGGAGTCCTTCGAAGTTGGGAGGCGGTGGAGGTGACTTCATGGACGGGCTTCTCCTCACCCGGCGAGCCGCTTGACCTTGAAAGATTGCGCGATCTTCTCGAACTCCCCGGCGCGCTTCCGGTAGCAGGCGGCCGAGCAGCGGATCAGCAGGGTGGAGACCTGCTTGCCGTCCTGGGCCAGGTAGGAGGTGAGGTCGAAGGTCTCGGTCCCGGCCCCCTGGATCGCGTAGTTGAACCGCACGTGCACCCCGCGCAGGCCGTCTCCCGGCTGGAGCACCTCGTCGGCGAGCAGCTCGAAGTCCCGCAACGGATAACCGGGGATCTGCGCGTACTCCTTGCGCGCCGTCTCGGTGACGGGCAGGACGGAGTTGCGCATGGTGTTCAGGGACAACGAGTCCTGCTCCTCGGGAAGGAGCTTGGCGATCCGGGCGAAGACGAAGGGCTCGTCTCCGGTGCCGTAGCCGAGAAGGTGGTCGGCGGACGGCTCGGCGTGGGCGTCGTAGGCGGCCGACCAGACGAGCTGCTTGCGCAGCCGCGCGGTGGCCGATTCCGGATCGGCCCCGATGGTCGCCTTGTCCAGCGCCGCCTGGTCGACCTTCCGCCAGGTCGCCGGAACCTTGAAGTACGTCTGCCCGTCGTCGTGGCGGACGTAGGTGAACTCGGCACGTGCGCATCCCGTGAGCCCGCCGACCATGACGGAGACGACCGCCACAGCCACCACGGCGAACCCGGCCCTTGATCTTTTCATCAGGGCTATACCTCCGCTTTACGGGTTAACGAGGTGGTTGTGCCCGTTTTTCAGGCGACTCTCTCCTCTCTCGACTCCCTCAATCTGCGAAAAATTGACCAAATCTTTCCGGGAACCCGGCTTCGCTTGTTACAGAGTGCCGTTGTTGGATTCCCGACATCATTGAACCCTCAGCCTTCGCCTCGGGACAGAGGCCGGGCGGGCTTTCTCTCCGCCTTCTCTCCCCCTTCTCTCCGCCTTCTCTCCGCCTTCTCTCCGGGCCGGACGACTTCCGGACCGCACCGCGCGCCGGACCGTGTCGCGAGCGGGCGGGAACCGGTGCGGAGCCCGTCGGCCATGCCCCCGCGGTGCCCCCGCGGTGCCCCCGCGGTGCCCCCGCGGTGTTCCCGCGCGCGGCCCCGGACCGGACTCCGGCCGTCCCCGTCCCGGCCGGGGCGGGGCGGGGCGGAAAGAGGCCTGACTCCGGCCGCGGCCGGGGTGAGGAGAAAGGGAGCCGAAGCCGGGGCCGGAAGGAAGATGGCCAAGGGCCGGGGCGGGGCGGAGAAGGCCCGGAGCCGGGACCGGTGAGGGTCGGCGGGACCTCCCGGCGGCACGGCGCGGAGGACCCTTCCCGCCACGACATGAATCGACGAATGGCGCGCGTACCCATTCGGGGCGGCATTAACAATAACGACAGATCATGTTCCGCAACAAAGTCTCAAAAGTCGATCGTGAGCCGTCGCCACCGGTCAAGGTCACGGCCGCCGGCGATCACCGACCCCCGTGAGAGTGGCGGGTCCCCGGTGATCGGGCCGCCGAGTTCGGGCGGGCACACCCCATCCACCCCACACGGGCGCGCCCACTCCGACGGAGGACGCGAAAGAGCTCGCGGAACACCTCCGACCAGAGCAATGCCCCTTTTGTTACCTTTTTACCCATATATACCCTTATTCAGATTTTTCAGGGTAAGGAGATATATAGCTTACGAAATATAATGATTTTATGCCTTTAAAAGAAAGGGCATTAAAAATCATCAATGCCGCCTTCCTCAGCGATGTGCCGGTGAAAACCCTCAGGGGGGTGGAGCGCACGACAAGACAGTCGACAAGGAGTGATGATCGTGAACAATGAAGTACGAATAGCCCTCGCCGTAGCCGGCGGCTACCTCCTGGGGCGGCGCCAGAAGCTACGACTGGCGATGGCACTGGCCGCCGCCGGAGCGACCGGCCGGTTGAGCTCCGGCCAGGGCGACCTTCTCCAGCAGGGGCTGAAGGTGCTCAGCTCCTCCCCTGAACTGGCGAAGATCACCGAAAGTATCCGGGGCGATCTCGTGGACGCGAGCAAGGCCGCCGCCAAGGCCGCGGTGAGCAGGCAGATCGACTCGCTGAGCACCAGGCTTCACGACCGGGCGGAGTCCCTGCGCAACCCGCTGGAGGACCTGGAGGACCTGGGAGAGGAGCCCGAGGAGGGCGAGGAGGGCGAGGAGCCCAAGGGACGCCGCGGGCGCATAAAGGGCATCCTGTCCCGCAGGAAGGCCCGGCGGCACGAGGAGGACGAGGAGGAGCCGGAGACCGACGAGGAGGAGCAGGACGAAGAAGAACAGGACGAGGACGAAGAAGAGGAAGAGGAGGAAGCCCCGCCCGTCCGCAGGCGACCCGCCCCCTCCGGGCGCCGTGGAGCGGCCAAGCCCGCCCGGAAGGCACCTCGGGACTCCGGCGACGAGGAGGATGAAGCGGACGAAGAAGAGGACGAAGAAGAGAAGCCACGGCCCAAGGCCAAGCGCCGGCCTCCCTCCCGGAGCGGATCGGCCTCTTCCCGCAGCAAGCCGACGCCCGCCAGGGCACGGGGGTGACCTTGATGGCCGAGACCTCAAAAAAGCGTCCCGACCGTGAGGGCGGCGACGAGCCGCCCACCAACCGGCTCAGCCAGGAATTCCACAACCTCATGGGAGCCCTCGGGGAGCGGGCTCTGTCGTCGGTGAGCGGAAAGGTCGAAGGTGTGACCGGCCGGCTGACCGACTATGCCGGAAGCGGCGGGTCCAGTCTGATCAGCGCGTTGACCGGCTCCAAACACCCCAAGGCAGCGATCGCCGGAGGCATGGTGAAGGGGCTGGGCAAGATGGCGATCGGCGGCCTGGCCAAGAAGCTCACCGGAGGCGGCAAGGGCGGTCAGAGCGGGAAGCTGAAGATGACCAACATCATCGAGACGATCGACGTCGGCGCCCCTCTACGTGTCGTCTACGACCAGTGGACCCAGTTCGGCGACTTCTCGAGCTTCATGAAGAAGGTCGAGGGCGTCGAGCAGAAGTCCGACGAGAAACTGGAGTGGACGGCGAAGGTCTTCTGGTCCCGCCGGATCTGGGAGTCGACGATCCTCGAACAGCTGCCGGACAAGCGGATCATCTGGCGGTCGAAGGGGCAGAAGGGCCACGTCGACGGCGCCGTGACCTTCCACGAGGTCGCTCCCGAGCTCACCCGGATCCTGCTCGTCCTGGAGTACTACCCGCAGGGCCTCTTCGAGCGCACCGGCAACCTGTGGCGCGCCCAGGGCAGGCGCGCGCGCCTCGAGCTCAAGCACTTCCGGCGGCACGTCATGAGCCGGGTGCTCCTGCATCCCGACGAGCTGGAGGGATGGCGCGGCGAGATCCGCGACAGCGAGGTCGTCAAGGACCAGGAGACGGCACTCCGCGAGGAGGAGGAAAGGGAGAAGGCCGAGAAGGACTCCGAGGAGGAGACCGGGCGCCCCGAGAACGGCGAGGCCGAGGACGAGGAGCCCGAGGACGAGGAGCCCGAGGACGAGGAGCCCGAGGAGGACGAATTCGAGGAGGAGGAAGAAGAGGAGGAGCCCGAAGCGGAACGCGCGGCCGACGAGGGCGAGGACGAAGACGAGCCAGAGGAAGAGGAAGAGGACGAGACAGAGGACGAGGAGCCCGAAGGGGAACGCGCGGCCGACGAGGAAGAGGACGAGGAACCCGAGGAGGAAGAGCCGCCCAGGCGCCCCTCACAGCGCCGCAGCGCCGTAGGTCCCAAGAACGCGAAGGAGGCGCCCAAGCGCCCCGTCCGCCGTAAGGCGGCAAGTCGCACATGACCGGGAAGACCAGGGAGGAAACGCCATGACCATCGTTCAGCCCTCGGGCGGCGGGGCGAGCGGCCACGGGTCCTCATCGGGCCTGGCCGACGTCATCGACACGATCCTCGACAAGGGACTCGTGATCGACGCCTACGTCAGGGTCTCCCTGGTCGGGATCGAACTGCTGACGATCGACGCACGCGTCGTGGTGGCCAGCGTCGACACCTACCTGCGCTTCGCCGAGGCCGTCAACCGCCTCGACCTCACCCAGACCGGCAACCAGAAGGGGCTGCCGGAGCTGGTGGAGGGCATGACGGAGAACGGCAGCAGGAAAAAGGTCAAGGGCGCGACGCGGGGACTGCTGGACACGGCGGAGGAGAAGATCCGCGGCCTGACGAGCGGCGAGTCCGGCGAGTCCGGCGAGGACGAGTTCGCGGAGGCCGACGAGGAGCGCGAGCCGGCGCCCCGCCGCAAGCGGCGCAGGGAGGAGTGAGATGCGCGGTTCCAGTGAGAAGCGCGGAACGGTCCGGACCGGCAGGTCCAGGACCGAGGCCCCCAGGACGGCCGGACGGCACGACACCGGTCGCGGTGATCGGGCCGCCACGGCCAGGTCCGGAGGACCCGGCGCCCCCGGGCGCGTGACCGGCACGTACGTGTACGGGATCATTCCCTCCGACGTCGAGCTGACCCCGGGCACCCGGGGGGTGGGAGACCCGCCCAGCGCGGTCGAGCTGGTGCGCCACGAAGAGATCGCCGCCCTGGTGAGCGACATCTCCACCGACCGCCCCCTCGGCAGGCCGGACGACCTCGTGGCCCACCAGCGGCTGCTGGACGCCACCGCCGCGGAGGTGCCCGTGCTCCCCCTGCGTTTCGGGGCGGTGGTGACGGACGCCCGGGCGGTCGTCGACGAACTGCTCGCCCCCCACCACGACGAGTTCCTCGCCACGCTGAACGAGCTGGAGGGACGCGTGGAGTACGTCGTGAAGGGGCGCTACGTCGAGCAGGCCGTCCTGCGGGAGGTGCTCGACGAGAACCCGGAGATCGCGCGGCTGCGCGACGAGATCCGCGGACAGCCCGAGGAGGCGACGTGGGACGCGAGGATGCGGATCGGAGAGCTGGTCAACACGTCGATCGCGGCCAAGCGCGAGGCCGACACCGGCGCGCTGGTCGACACCTTCGACCCGCTCTGCGTCTCCATCGTCGTGCGCGAGCCCACCCACGAGCAGGACGCCGCCCACGTGGCCCTGCTCGCGGACACCGACCGGCGGCCGGAGATCGAGGAGGCCCTGGACGAGTTCCGGACCCGGTGGGCCGGCCGCGTCGAGCTGCGCCTGCTCGGTCCGCTGGCGGCGTACGACTTCGTCAGGACGTGAGGGAAGGTGATCGATCGTGGAACCGCTGGGACTGATCCTCGGGCTGCCGCTCGCGCCGTTGCGCGGGCTGATCCGGCTCGCGGAGCTGCTTCAGGAGCAGGCCGAGCAGGAACTCCGGAGTCCCGCGGCGGTCAGGCGCCGTCTGGAGGAACTGGCGGAGGCCAGGGCCAGTGGCGAGATCTCCGAGGAGGAGGAGGCCGCGGCGGCGGAGCGGATTCTCACGGAGATGATCGATTAGCCGGTACGACCGCACCGGCACGGAGACGACGAGGGGAGTGATCGCGTGCCTGTCAGGCGCAGAACCCGTGAGGAACGCTCCACCGACGATTCCTACAGGACCGCCGGTGACGAGGCCTTCGAGGACGAGGAACCGTACGAGGAGGACCTGGACGAGGAGGACCTCGACGAAGACGAAGACGAGGACGAGGACGAGCCCGCGAAGGAGACGCGGCGGCGTTCCCCCGCCCTGTCGGCGGCGACCGCCGGAGCGGCCGGGCTGCGGCACATCGTCGGCCTGACCGCGAAGGACACGGAGGGGGTGACGCTGGTGCGACGGACCGAGGACGGCTGGCTGGTCGAGGTCGAGGTCGTCGAGGACCGTCACGTCCCCTCGTCGGGCGACATGCTGTCGCTCTACCAGGTCGAGATGGACCCCGCCGGCGACCTGTTGGCGTACCGCAGGGCGAGGCGTTACAGGCGCGGCCGGGCGGACAGCGGCGAGGCGGGCTGACGTGGCCGACGTGACACGCCCCGGCGGCGGCTTCCCCCGGTCCTACGGCGGGGGGACGCCCGGCGGGCGGGAGTCGTCCGGCAACCTCGCCGACATCCTGGAGCGGGTGCTCGACAGGGGTGTGGTGATCGTGGGCGACATCCGGGTGAACCTGCTGGACATCGAACTGCTCACCATCAAGCTGCGCCTGCTCATCGCCTCGGTCGACACGGCGCGGGAGCTGGGGATCGACTGGTGGGAACACGATCCGTGGCTCACCTCCCGCGACCGCGACCTGGTCGAGGAGAACCGCGTCCTGCGCGAGCGGCTGGCCACCGTGGAGGACGGTCAGGTCACCCGGCGCCGTTCCCTCGGCAGGGGCGAGGGCACCCGTCCGCCCGACGACGCCCGGGAGCCGAGAAGGGCCGTAAGGCCGAGGGAGGAGCGCGATGCCTGAGGCGGGCACGTATCTCTACGCGATCGCCCGGGACGTGGGCCGCGCCCTCCCGGAGCACGTGGTGGGCGTGGCCGGAGCGCCGGTGCGCGCGATCACGCACGAGGGCCTGGTCGCGTACGTGAGCCCGGTGCCCCTGGGGGAGTTCGGCGAGGAGCCGCTGCGGCGTTCCCTGGAGGACCTGGACTGGGTCGGGGGGACGGCCCGCGCCCACAACCGCGTCGTGGAGGCCGTGGCGGAGGGGGCCCCCACGGCCCCGGTCCGGCTGGTGACGGTCTACAGCACCGAGGACCAGGTCCACGACCTGCTCCGGCGCAGGCACGACGACTTCACCGAGGTGCTCGCCCAGGTCACCGGGTGCAGGGAGTGGGGGGTGAAGGCGTACGCCGAACCGGGCACGAACGCCCCTCGTGCCGAGGAGGCGCCCGCGGAGACCGGCAGCCCGGGAAGGGCCTACCTGGAGCGCCGCCGGGCGAGCCTGCGCGGCAGGGAGGCCGCCTGGCGCCAGGCGGCGCGGCGTGCCGAGGACATCCACGCCGCCCTGGTGTCCGTCTCGGTCGCCGGCCACCGCCACCGGCCGCAGGACCCGCAACTGTCCGGCCGCGAGGAGATGATGCTGCTCAACGGCGCCTACCTCGTCGCCGACGACCGCCGCGAGGAGTTCACCGCGGCCGTCGACTCGCTGCGGAGCCAGGGGATCGAGATGGAGCTCACCGGCCCCTGGGCACCGTACTCCTTCACCTCGATGGACCTCGGCCCGACCCGCGCGGAGACGTCCGATGACCCGTGACCACCACCCGCGAGGCGCCGAGCTCGCCGCCCAGGGGCGCATTCCCCCCGAGCGCGTGGCACTCGTGGACCTGCTCGACCGCCTGCTGGCCGGCGGGGTGGTCGTGAGCGGGGACCTCGTGCTGTCCATCGCCGACATCGACCTCGTCCGCATCTCCCTGCGCGCCCTGATCACCTCCGTACGGGCCTCCGACCCGATCCCGTCCGCCCGGCCGCCCGGCGCGGTCACCCTCCTCGGGTCCTCCGAGGAAGGGGGCCCGCGGTGAACCGCCTTCCCGGTGCCCCCCTTGCGGAGGACCTCCGCGGCGCGGAGGACCCTCGGGTCCCCCGGGAGCGGCCGCGCCCCGCCGCGAGAAGGTTCAAGGTCACGCGGACCGCGCCCGCGGGCACGGCAGGGAACGCGCGAGGACCGGCGCGGGCCGTCCGGTGGCGGGTGAACACCGACCCGGAGGCCGTCGAACGGGACCTGACCCGCCTCGTGCTCACCCTCGTCGAGCTCATACGGCAGCTGGTGGAACGCCAGTGCGTGCGCAGGATGGACCAGGGGGACCTGTCGGACGAGCAGGTGGAGGCGCTGGGCGTGACTCTGATGCGCCTCGAGGAGGCCATGACCGAGCTGTGCGAACGCTTCGGGCTCTCGCCGTCCGACCTCAACCTCGACCTCGGGCCGCTGGGGACCCTCCTGCCCACCGACTGACGCCCACCGCGTCTCCCGGGGAACCCCCGCCGGGAGTTCCGGAGTTCTCCGGACGCGCGACGTGGCCGGAGGGGGCGAGCCCCTCCGGCCACGTCACCTTCGGATTCCCAGGTCGGGTCCTCTTCCCGGGTCGGGTCCTCTTCCCGGGTCGGGTCCTCCGCCTAGGTCAGGTCCTCGCACTTCTTCGCGTCTGGGTCGTCGGCCGCCTGCGGCACCCAGCGGACGTTGGCGAACGAGGCGGAGAAGGCCCCCTCGGTGTAGACGAGGAACGGAGTGTTGACCACTTCCAGATCGAGGCCGCCCGCGGCGAAACAGGCGATGGGAATCTTGACGGTCGACTTCGTGCCGACCGGAAGTCCCTGGAAGAGGGAGGTCGCCACCACCTCGGAGAAACACGGGTAGACGCAGTGGACGCTGAGCACGGTCCTGGCGGCCGGGGGCTGGTGGACGATCGTGTCGAAGACCAGCGCCCCCTTCGCGTTGAGGTAGCCCCGCAGGTCCGTACCGCCCGCCGGGTCCTGCATGTAGAGCTGGGCGGGACCGGTGCCGGTCCAGGTCGCCTTCAGGGCGTCCTGCTGCACGTTGACGTCCGACTGCACCACGCCGATCTCGGCGTGCGCCGCCTGGCCGTCGGCGCCGATCTCGGTGCCGCCCCAGTTCTCCGGGGAGCCGATGAAGCTCCTGTACGGCGCGATGTCGGTCCGGTTGAAGATCTCCAGCTCCTCGCTCGCCTCGCCGCCACCGCCCTGCTCGCCACAGCCGAACGGGGGCGCGGTCTCGTCGAGCGTCCCGACCGACCCGCTCTGGCCGTCGCGCAGGCCGTACCCGAGCGGGAACAGCGGGTCGTAGCCCTCGGCGCCCGGGTTCAGCGGCGACTGGCAGGCGCTCTTCGGCCACGAGTACGGCAGCCTGCCGGTGAAGCCGTCACGGTGCCTGCCCCGGACGAGCACGTCGGCGACGCCGCCGCCCTCGGTGCCGGGCAGCCACGCGGCGACGAAGGCGTCGGAGCGGTTGAGCTCCTTGTTCATCCACAGCGGCCGGCCGCCGACGTAGACGGTGACGACGGGCGCGCCCTTGCCGGTGACCTTGTCGAGCACCGCGAGGTCGGCGGGGTAGATCTTGGCGGCCTCCAGCGTGCGCCGCGCGAGGTCGCCGACGCCCTCGGCGTACGGCGTCTCTCCGATCACCGCGATGACCGCGTCGTACGCCGAGGGGTCGACGCCGTCGCCGGTCTCGCTGAAGGTGACGTCGGCCTCGCCGAGCGTCTCGCGCAGGCCGCCGAGGATCGTCGTGCCGTTGGGGAAGTCGGCGTTGACGTTGCCGGTGCCCTGCCAGGTGAGCGTCCAGCCGCCGGTCTGGTTCTGCAGGCTGTCGGCGCTCTTGCCGACCACCAGGACCTTGGAGTCGGCGGCCAGCGGCAGCACCCTGCCGTTGTTCTTGAGCAGGACCTGCGACCTGCGCACGGCCTCCCTGGCGAGCCTCTTCGACTCCAGCGCCTCGGCCGACCCGGCGAAGGCGCGCCTGGACGGCTTGGGACCGTCGAGCACCCCGGCGCGCAGCTTCACCCGCAGGATGCGCGTCACCGCGTCGTCGATGCGCGCCACCGGGATCGCGCCGCTCTCGACCTGGGCGATCGTGTTGGCGATGAACGCCTTCCAGTCGTTGGGCACCATCACCACGTCGATACCCGCGTTGATCGCCTGGGGGCAGCTCGCGTTGGTGCACCCGGCGACCTGGCCGATGCCGTTCCAGTCGGAGACGACGACGCCGTCGAAGCCCATCTTCTGCTTGAGGATGTCGTCGACGGCGCGCCTGCTGCCGTGCAGCTTGCCCTCGTCGATACCGAGCTCGGCGTTCGTCCAGCTGTTGAACGAGACCATCACGCTCTGGGCCCCGGCCGCCAGGGCGCCGTAGTAGCCCTGGCCGTGCAGGTTGATCATCTCGGCCTCGGACGCGGGGTTGACGCCCTGGTCCACGCCCTTGAGGGTGCCGCCGTCACCGATGAAGTGCTTGGCGGTGGCGATGACGCCGTCCTGGCCGATGCCGCGCGGATGCTTGCCCTGCAGACCCTTGACGGCCTCGTACCCGTACGCCCGGGTGATCCGGGGGTCCTCGGAGAAACCCTCGTACGTGCGGCCCCACCGGTCGTCCCGGGGAACGGAGACGCTGGGCGCGAACGCCCAGTCCTGGCCGGTGGCACGCATCTGCCGGGCGGTCGCCGCCCCGATGTCGCGCACGAGGCACGGGTCCTGGGCGGCGCCCAGCCCGATGTTGTGCGGGAAGACCGTGGTGCCGTAGACGTTGTTGTTGCCGTGGACGGCGTCGATGCCCCAGATGACGGGGATCTTCGCGCGGGTGGAGACGGAGGCGTTCCAGTACGCGTCGGCGAGGTCGAGCCAGGCCTTCTGCGTGGCGTGCTTGTCCCGGCCCGGCCAGGAGCCGCCGCCGTTGAGCACCGAGCCGATGAAGTACTGCCCGACCTCGTCGGGGGTGATCGCGGCGATCTCCGGCTGGGTCATCTGGCCGACCTTCTCGGCGAGCGTCATGCCCGCGAGGATCTTCGCCACCCGCTTCTCGTCGGACCGGTTCCGCCCGATCCTGCTTTCGACCTTGGGCCACTCGGAGAGGGCAGGGAGTTTCTTCTCGATACGGGCGCAGCCGCGCCAGTCCAGGGCGGGCTTGCCGATCACCGGCTGCCGGCCGCCCGTCGCGGACTCGGCTCCCGCGCTCGGAATCCCGGTGGCACCCGCTGACAGGACGGCGAGACTCGCCAGCACCGCGAGTCCGCTCCGGCGGGCGCCCGATCGGGCGAAGGGTCTGATCATCGAGGATCCGTTCTTCAGGCACTGCGATGGGCGTGGCGAATCCCCCAAGTCCGCACTGCGCAGATCCTGACGCTGTGACACAGCCGAGTCAATACCCTTGCGAGAGCGCTCTCTCGGCCCCGCACACGATCCACGGGCGTTTCATCACTCGTGAACCGCTTCTACCAGGCGCATCGCCGCGCCCGCACCAGCGGGCGCGACATGCATATGAGAGCGCTCTCAGCAAACCGGGCGCCCCCGCGACGAGGCTTCGCCGAACGGCCGGCGGCCAGGACACGGTGTCGCCGCCGTCGAGGGCGGACGCCCCGGCACGGGGCGTCCCCACCGACGCGTCCACGCCCGCACATCCGCACGGCGTTCGCACGAGTCACCGATGCGGCTCGGGAAGAAGCTCCTCGGGGATCACGTCGGGGACGCCGCGCAGGCTGACGAGCGAGACCGCCGCGAGGACGGCGATCGTCACCGCGGCGGTGATCGCGGTCACGTGGACACCGGTGACGAAGGCCAGCCTGGCGGCCTCGGCGACGGCCCCGCCCAGCCGGGCGGGCAGTGCCGCGGCCGCCTCCAGGGCGGTGGGCAGCGACTCCCCGATGGGGCCCACCACCTCGCCGGGTACTCCCGCCGGAAGCCTGAGCTCGCCCCGGTAGACGCCGGTGAGGACGCTGCCCAGGACGGCGATGCCCAGCGCGCCGCCCAGCTCGAAGGAGGTCTCGGAGATCGCCGCCGCGGCGCCGGCCCGCTCCCTGGGCACGCTCGCGAGCACGGTGTCGTTGGTGACGGCGAACGTCAGCCCGATGCCCACCCCGCAGACGATCATGGGGGCGAGGAAGTAGAGGTAGGGGGTGTCGAGAGCGGTCTGGCTGTAGCAGGCGAAGCCCGCGGCGGTCATCGCCAGGCCGAGCGCCACCACCCTGGCCCTGCCCCAGCGGGTGATCAGCCCCGCCGCCAGGACGCCGCCGACCGCCGCCGACATGCCCCCGGGCAGTCCCGCGAGACCGGCCCGCAGGGGCGACCAGCCCAGCACGAGCTGGAAGTACCAGGCGAAGATCAGCGACAGCGCGGACATGCCGAAGATGGCGACGAGGTTGGCGCCGACCGAGGCGGTGAAGGCCCGGCGCCGGAAGAGGCGGATGTCGATCAGCGGCTCGGCGAGCCGCGTCTGCCGCCGGGCGAACAGCGCCAGGGCGGCGATCCCGACGGCCCCCGGCACCAGGACGCCGGCGCCGGTGAGACCGTGCACAGCAGCCTCCTTCACGGCGTAGATCACGCCGATCACTCCGACGATGGACAGCGGCACGCTCACGAGGTCCACCCGCCCCGCGGCGGGGTTACGCGACTCCGGGAGCACGACGAGGCCGGCGAGCAGGATGAGCAGCATCACCGGCAGGTTGATCAGGAAGACCGAGCCCCACCAGAAGTGGTCGAGCAGCAGGCCGCCGACGACCGGCCCCAGGGCGAACCCGGCCGCGCCCATCCCGCTCCACAGGCCGACCGCCGTGGTCCGTTCCTTCGGGTCGGTGAAGACGTTGCGGATGATCGACAGCGTCGAGGGCATGATCGTGGCACCCGCCACCCCGAGCAGGACGCGGGCGGCGATGAGCAGCTCGGGAGTGGGGGCGTAGGCGGTCACCGCCGAGGCCACGCCGAAGGCCGCGGCGCCGATGAGGAGCAGCCGCCTGCGGCCGATCCGGTCGCCGACGTTGCCCATCGTGATCAGCAACCCGGCGAGCGCGAAGCCGTACGCGTCGCCGATCCACAGGATCTGGGTCGACGAGGGCCGCAGGTCCGCGACCAGCTGGGGAAGGGCGAGATGCAGGACGGTGACGTCGACGGACAGGAGCAGCGCCGCCAGGCAGGCGACGGCGAGGGTCGCCCATCTGCGGCGACCCGTGGCCGGAGAGTGATCGTTCATGTCCGTCATCGTGACCGGCGGCGCTGACGGCCCGCGCACCTCCCGCTGACGCCCGCCGCACCTCCCGCCGACACCCTCGCACCGAGGGCGTGCGGGGTCACGGGGCGAGCATCGCGAGCATCCCGCTCCGCGGCGTCCGGGTTCCCGCGCGCCACTCCTCCTCGTACGCGGCGTCGCCCATCCGGGCGCGGACGGCCGCGGTGACACCGGCACCGGGGTCCGCCGCGGCGGTGCCGCCGAGGGCCGCGGCCGCGCCCAGCAGCCGGGCCGCTCCCTTGGCGTCGCCCTCCAGCAACGCGACCTCCGCCAGTCCCTCGACCGCCGAGCCCGCCAGCAGGGGGTAACGCTGCAGCGCCGGTTCCAGTGCCCGGCGGTACCAGGCCCTCGCCGCGGCGCCGTCTCCGCCCGACGCGGTGATCCGGCCCAGCTCGACGATGATGCGCAACCGGACCTCCTCGGTGCTGTACCACTCCTGCGTGCACAGCTCCAGGGCTCTGAGGCAGAGGTCGAGCGCCTCGTCCAGGTTCCCGCGAAGCCTGGCGATCTCGGCGAGACCGTGGTGGACCTTGGCCATCACGTCGGGGGCGCTCGCCCGGCGGGCGTGGTCGATCGCGCGGAGATACTCGGCGTGGGCGGTCGCGAGGTCGCCGTCGCGTACGGTCCCCGCGGCCCCGCGGCAGACGAGCTCCGCGATGTCCTCGTCCGACCCGAGCTCCTCCGCCAGGCGAAGCGCCTCCCCGCCCAGCGCGCGCGACGCGTCCCTGTCCTGCCGCAGGTCGGCGAGCCCGGAGAGCTCGGCCAGCGTGAGCGCGCTCCCCCAGCGCTCCCCGATGGACCGGAACAGCTCCAGCGCCTCCCCGAAGGAGCGCTCGGCGCTTTCGGCGTCGCCGCCGTACCGGTAGAAGTAGCCGTAGCCGAAGTGGGACAGCGCCCGCAGCCACGGGTCGGCGATGGCGAAGACCTTCGGCTCTTCCGGCAGGAAGTCGGGCGGGCCGGTGAACATCGGCCACAGCATGCCCAGGAACGGCCACCGGTACGGCAGGTCGATCGGCGGGATGATCTGGACGATCGTCTCCAGAAGGGCGAAATGCCTGGGCGACCGTGTCTCGCCGGAGGAGGCCACGAGCGCGCACAGGGCGTACTCCTCCTCCATCCCCTCGACCGGGACTGCCGCCGTCGCGCTCCCCGCCGGAGCGGATCCCCTCACATCCCCGAGCGGCGCGAGCCCGATCGCGCGCTCCGCAGGTGCGGCCCCGGCCGCTCCCCCGGCCGGGGCGGGTCCGGTCGCGCCCTCGGCGGGGACCGGCCCGATCGCGACGAGCAGGTCGGCGGCGAGGGCCGCACCCTCCGAGCGGCGGCCCCGCAGCCACCAGTACATGGCGAGCCCGGCGAGCAGGCGCAGCCCCAGCCCGGTCCTGCCGGTGTCGACGGCCCAGCGCAGCGCGGCGTGCAGGTCGTCGTGCTCCTCGTCCAGCCTCCGCAGCCACTCCAGCTGCCCGGCGTCGCGCAGGTGGGAGTCCGCCGTGGCCGCCAGGTCCGCGTAGTACGCGGCGTGCGCCTCGCGGCGCGCCTCGGTCTCGCCGGTCTCGGCCAGCCGCTCCGCGCAGTACGCGCGGATGGTCTCCAGCATCCGGTAGCGCCCGCCCACCCGCTCGACGAGCGACTTCTCCGCGAGGGAACTCAGCAGGTCGACGGCCTCGTCCTCGCGCAGCCCGCACACCCGCCCGGCGGCCTCCAGCGTCGCGCCGCCCACGAAGACGGTGAGCCGCCCGGCCAGCGACCGCTCGTCGTCGTCGAGCAGGTCCCAGCTCCAGGCGACCACGGCGCGCAGCGTCTGGTGCCGGGGCAGCGCGGTGCGGCTGCCGCGCGACAGCAGCCGGAACCGGTCGTCCAGCCGGGAGGCCACCTCTGCCACCGGCAGGGAACGCAGGCGCGCCGCGGCCAGCTCCAGCGCGAGCGGCAGCCCGTCCAAAGCCCGGCAGATGCCCAGCACCTGCTCGACATTGGCGTCGTCGACGCGGAAGCCGGGGAGCACGGCCGCCGCCCTGTCGGCGAGGAGCCGCACGGCCGGGTAGGTCAGGGCCTCTCCCGCGGCGGTGCCCGTCCTCGGCACCGGCAGCGGCGCGACCGGGTGGATCACCTCCCCGGTGATGCCGAGCGCCTCCCTGCTGGTGACCAGGACGCGCAGCCCCGGGCAGGCGGCGAGCAGGCGGTCGGCGAGCTCGGCGACCTCCGCGACCAGGTGCTCGCAGTTGTCCAGGACGAGCAGCAGGGGACGGTCGGCCAGCACCGCGACCAGCCTGGCCAGGGGAGCGGGCATCGGGCGGGCGGAGCCGGGGAACAGGCCGGCGTCGCGGACGCCCAGCGCGCCGAGGACGGCCTGGGCCGCCTCCCCCTCGCCGAGGACGGGGGCCAGTTCCACGAAGCACACGTCGCCCCGCTCCCCCGCGGCGACCTCACCGGCCAGCCGGGTCTTGCCCGCGCCGCCGGGACCGACCAGGGTGACCAGTCTCGCCTCGCCGAGCAGCGCGCGGAGCCTGGACATCTCGTCCTCCCGGCCGACGAAACTGGTCAGCGGGGCCCGCAGACCCGATCGGACGGGCGCGGCACCACCGGCCGCGACGCCGGCCGCGGCGCCGTCCACGACGTCGCCGCAGGCGCCGGTCAGGGCGGGGTCGGCCCTGAGCACCGCCAGGTGCACGGCGGCCAGTTCCGCCGACGGGTCCACGCCGAACTCCTCACCGAGGATCCGCCTGGCCCTCTCGTACACCTCCAGGGCCTCGGCCTGCCTGCCCGCGTTGTACAGGGCACGCATCAGCTGCCCGTACAGCCGCTCCCTGAAGGGGTGGGCCGCGGTCAGTTCCTGCAGCTCGGCGACGAGCTCGCGGTGGCGGCCGAGCTCCAGCTCCGCCTGGACGCGGTCCTCCGCGCAGTCGAGCCTGAGCCTCTCCAGCCTGGCCGAGGGCGCCTGGGCGAACGGCGACTCCGCCACGTCGGCGAGGGCGGGCCCGCGCCACAGGGAGAGGGCCTCGCCCAGCAGGCCGACGGCCCTGCCGTGCTCGCCGGAGGCCAGGGCCCGGCGGCCCTCGGCGGCGAGCCGTTCGAAGCGGTGGGCGTCGACGGCGTCGGCACCGGCCGCGAGCCGGTACCCCGCCGGGTGGAACTCGACCATCTCCTGGACGCCGAGCGTCCTGCGCAGCCGCGAGACCTGGGACTGCAGGGCGTTGGCGGCGCTCGCGGGCGGATCGTCGCCGTACAGGCCGCCGATCAGCCGCTCGGTGGTCACCACCCTCCCCGCGTCGAGGAGGAGCATCACGAGCAGCGCGCGCATCCCCTGCCCGCCCACGGAGACCACGCGCCCGCCGTCGAGCCGGATCCGGGTGGGACCGAGGATGTCGAACCGCATAGCCCGATTATCGCGGCTTCTCCCCTTTCCGCCTCCCCTTCCGCCCCGCCACCGCCGATCGGGGTCCGCGCGTGTAATGCCGGATGATCTCTGGTACGACATATATCTACATGAGAGAACTTTGGGGAAAAAAGATCTTTCCTTGGCGCCGGAAGGGGCGGGGCAGGCGGGGTAGGGACTCCACTGGCCGTCCCCGCCAGGGAACGGCTGCCGGGGGGCTCCACACGGAGGTGTTCGATGAAACAGGTCTACGGCTGGGAGCACGGCGAGAACGGGCCCGGCGGCCTCTTCGGGGCGACTGCCGAGAACCTGTTCGCCGAGGTGTGGTCCAGGGAGGGGATCTCGAACCGCGACCGGCGCATGCTGCTGGTCGGCCTGCTCGTCGGCCAGGGCATGGGCGAGGACGTCGACGTCCAGCTCGACGCGGCGCTGCGGACCGGCGACCTCACCCCCGACGAGCTCCGCGAGGTCGTCGTCTTCCTCACCCACTACGCCGGATGGCCCCGGGGCGCCAGGCTCAACGGCCAGGTCGAGGAACTGATCGCCCGCGTCATGAGGTCCTGACGCCCCGCGCGACCGTCCGCCCGCCCGCGTCACGAGGTCCTGGCGCCCCCCGCGACCGTCCGGCCGCCCGCCTCCCGGGATCGCGGCCGCACGGCGCGGGTCCTGCCGGCGGAACCGGCCGGCCGCCCGCGGCGCGAGGTCAGAGTCTGAGGTCAGAGTCTCTCGACGTTGGGTCCCCGGCAGCGGTTCCTGGTGTCGAAGACGAGGGCGCTCGCCCTCTGGACGAGCCCGTAGTCGAAGCAGTCGTGGTCGGTGAGGACCACCACCGCGTCCGCCGCCGCCAGTTCCCGTTCCGAGAACGCGACGATCTCGACGCCCTGCGGCAGCAGGAAGCAGTCCACGTGCGGGTCGGCGGCCCGCACGTCCGCGCCCAGCTTGCGAAGGCCCCTGACCACGTCGATCGCGGGTGACTCGCGGCAGTCTCCGGCGTTCTTCTTGTACGCGAGGCCGAGCGCGAGCACCCGGCTGCCGTTGACCGGCTTGCGCACCCGGTTCAGCGCGAGACCGACCCGGTGCACGACGTGGTCCGGCATGTGGGCGTTGATGTCGTTGGCCAGCTCCACGAACTGGAAGTTGTGCCCCAGGCTGCGCTTGACCTTCCACGACAGGTACGACGGGTCGATCGGCAGGCAGTGCCCGCCGACGCCGGGCCCCGGGGTGAAGCGCATGTAGCCGAACGGCTTGGTGGAGGCGGCGTCGATGGCCTCCCAGACGTCGATGCCGAGCTGCTGCGCGAAGATCGACAACTCGTTCACCAGGGCGATGTTGACGTGCCTGAAGGTGTTCTCCAGCAGCTTGCACAGTTCGGCCACCCGCGGCGAGGAGACCGGCACGACCTCACCCACGATCCGCGAGTAGAACGCCCGGATCCGCTCCAGGGACGCCCCGTCGACACCGGAGACCACCTTGGGGGTGTTCTCCAGGCGCCAGCGCTCGTTGCCCGGGTCGATCCGCTCCGGGCTGTAGCCGAGATGGAAGTCCCGGGGCGCACACAGCCCGGAGCCCTCCTCCAGCAGGGGCAGCAGATACTCCTCCGTGGTCCCCGGATAGGTGGTGGACTCCAGCACCACCGTGGCGCCCCGCCGCAGCAGGGGAGCGATCGACTCCCCCGCCGCGCCGATGTGGCGCAGGTCGGGAACGCCCTCGCGGAGCGGGGTCGGCACGGTCACCACGCAGACGTCGAACCCCTCGGCGGCGGCGTAGTCGGCGGCGGCCAGGTAGCGGCCCGTGCGGTGGGCGGCGGCCAGCGTCTCGTCGCCGACGTCCTCGACGTAGGACTCGGCGGCGTCGAGCCGCTTCACCCTCCGGCGGTCGACGTCGACGCCCACCACGTCGAACCCCGCCGCCACGGCCCGCATCGCCAGGGGCAGGCCGACGTACCCCTGACCGACCACGACCAGTTTCTCGCCCACGGCAGGACCTCCGCCACCTCGGAAAAAAAGAGAATACGAAACGACTTTAGGAGCAGGTATTATCGCCAGGCCGATTCAGCAACAATCCGGGCGTGTCGCAATCCGATTCACCGGAACGCGGCACCACCCACGGGATATTCGGCAACATCTCCGATAAAGGAGGAAAACATCTCATATTTCTGATGGGAAAATCGTCTTCCCAGCTCAGAGCGGCGAGAAAGCCCGGCCGGACATCGGCGAGAGGGACCCGCCCGCCCGCATGTCGGTCCGCGCGAGCGACAGGGATCGTCAGTAACATTCACCCGTGCATTCGACGTGCGGCATCGACACCGAATCAAAGAAGAGGGTCGGTTGATGGCGGGCGGCGCGCGTCCTCGCGTCCTTCCGCGAAATCCCGTTCCCGCCCCGCCCCCGGCTCCCGCGGGCACCGCCGCGGACGCCCCGGCGAGGATCCCCTTCAACCGGACGCACCTGTCCGCGAACGAGCTCGACTATCTCGCGGAGGCCGTGCGCCGGGGGTCCACCTCCGGGGACGGGCCGTTCACCAGGCGGGCGGCCGGGCTGCTGAAGGAGATGACCGGGGCCGGGCAGGTCCTGCTGACCACCTCCTGCACGCACGCCCTGGAGATGTCGGCGATCCTGCTCGACCTCCGGCCGGGCGACGAGGTGATCATGCCGTCGTTCACCTTCGTCTCGACGGCCAACGCCTACGCCCTGCGCGGCGCGGTACCGGTCTTCGTCGACTGCAGGCCCGACACCCTCAACATGGACGAGCGGCTGATCGAGGCCGCGATCACCGACCGCACACGGGCCGTGGTGGTCGTCCACTACGCCGGGGTCGCGTGCGCCATGGAGGAGATCGGCGAGATCTGCGACCGGTACGGCCTGCCCCTCGTCGAGGACAACGCGCACGGCCTGGGCGGTTCCTACCGGGGGCGCCCGCTGGGGGCGTTCGGCAGCGTGGCCGCGCAGAGCTTCCACGAGACCAAGAACGTGCAGTGCGGGGAGGGCGGCGCGCTGCTGCTCAACGACGCCGGCCTGATGGCTCGCGCCGAGGTCATCAGGGAGAAGGGCACCGATCGCAGCCGTTTCTTCCGCGGCCAGGTGGACAAGTACCGGTGGGTCGACATCGGCTCCAGTTATCTGCTGTCGGACGTCCTCGCCTCGCAGCTGACCTCCCAGCTGGAGTCGTTCGCCGAGACCCAGGCCCGGCGCCTCGCCGTCTGGCGGAGTTACCACGAGGGCCTGGCCGGGTGGGCGGCCGAGAACGGGGTCGGCCTGCCGACGGTCCCCGACGGGTGCGCGCACCCCGCGCACCTGTACTACCTGCTGCTCCCGGACCTGGCGAGCCGCGGGGCCCTCATCGCCCACCTCGGGGACAGGGGCGTGCAGGCGACGTTCCACTACCAGCCCCTGCACGCCGCCCCGGCCGGTCTGCGGTACGGCCGGACGGCCCCCGGCGGGTGCCCGGTCACCGAGAGCGTCGCCGACCGGCTGGTGCGGCTGCCGCTCTTCGCCGACCTGGGCGCGACCGGCGTGACGCGCGTGATCGACGCCGTCCGGAGCCACGAGGTGGGCCGATGGCCTGGCAGGACGTGATGGGGAGCGGGGCCCCGCGCATCGCGGAGTCCCCGCTCGACTCGGCCAGGTTCGGCCGTCCGGTGGAGCGCCTCACCGTCCCGGCGCAGGCCCCATCCCCGTTTCCCGCGGTTCGCGAGGCCGTCCTGGGGTCGAGGGCGGACGTCATCGTGCTCCGCTACCCGGCCGAGCACGTCGGCTGGTTCGCCGAGCTGACCGCGCTCGGCCGCACCGCCGTGTTCGCGGACTCGCTGACGTACTGGCGCCTGCGCGCGGGACGCGGGCGCGCGCCGGAACCGCCGGGGGACCTCCAGCCGACGCAGCGGGTCACCCCCGCGGCGGTGCGCGAGTCGGTCTCCGACATCTTCGCCGCCTACCGGAACCACTACCTGGCCAATCCCCTGTTCGACGACGCCGAGGCGCTGGCGGGCTACCGGGAGTGGGCGCTGCGGTCGGCCTCCGAGGGGGAGTGCGTGGCGCTGCGGGAGTGGAGCCCGGCCGGGGACGGGATTCTCGCGCTGGCCACGCTCGCGGACGACGCCGACCGGACGGAGATCCTGCTCGCCGGCGTGATCTCCCGGGCCCGGGGGCGCGGCCTGTACGCCCACCTGCTGGCGGCGGTGGAGGGACGCGCCCTGGCCCGTGGCGCGAGGGAGGTCGTCATCTCCACCCAGGGGCACAACACCGGGGTGCAGCGGGCGTGGGCGAGATACGGGTTCGAACCCGCCCTGACCTTCCTCACCGTTCACCTGGTCCGGAGCCGGCTCCTGCGTGGACGGCGACGGTAGCGCCGCCCGGCCGCCGGGGAACGCCCGGGGCGGCCGGGGACCCGACGCGCTCGCACACGACGTAGGTCGGCCGCCCCATCCCGTTGCCGTGGACGCGCCCGACGTACTCGCCGAGCACGCCGACGGCCATCAGCTGGGCGGACGAGAAGATCGCGATCATCGACGCGATGGTGGTGAACCCGGCCACCGTGGTGTCGCCGGTGGCGAAGTCCCACAGGACGGCGGCGCCCAGCAGGAGGCCGACGACGCCGATCAGGAACCCGAGGTAGCTGGCCGCGCGGAGCGGGGCCGTGCTGTAGCCGAGGAGCATGTTCGTCGCGTGCCGCAGCAACAGGCCCGGCGTGTAGTTGGAGCGCCCGTGGCCGCGCTCGTTCATGTCCACCCGGACCGATCCCACCCGGGTGGTCACCCATGACAGGGCCACGTCGACGGAGGCGTGCGGCCCGGACAGCCCCTGGAAGCCGTCGCGCAGGCGCGTACGGAAGGCCCGGAAGGCGCTGATCGTGCGCGCGGCGCGGATGCCCAGCCCACCGGCCATGGCGGTCTTGACCGACCGGGAGGCGAGGCTGCGGACCAGCCCGTGCTCCTCGCGGCGCGGGACGCCGTACACGAGGTCGAGGCGGTCGCCCTCCAGGGCGGCCAGCAGGAGGGGGATCTGCTCCGGCGGGTGCTGCAGGTCGTCGTCCATGGTGACGACGACCTCGAACTCCGCCTCCCTGATCCCGGCGACCAGCGCGTTGTGCTGGCCGTAGTTGCGGGACAGGTGCAGGGCGCGCACACCGTCGACACGCCGCGCGAGCTCGGCGGCCGTCCGCCAGGTGTCGTCCGGGCTTCCGTCGACGACGAGGATCACCTCGTGGGGGGTGGACAGCTCACGAAGGACCGCCATGAGCCTGTTCACCAGCACCGGAAGAGTACGCGCGGAGCGGTAACACGGAATAACCACCGACACGGACATTAATCCCCCGATTAATTCTTACAGCAGGATAAAATCCATTCGATCATCGCGCGATACATTCCGACAAAGGCCTGACATGGTGCACGTTAAAAATCGGACTAAACACGGAAAGCATCCACATGACCGACGGCGAGGTTTTATCCCCGCTCTTGGGGGACAGCGCATCACATACCTGATGGCCAGCGCCACGACGGCCCTGCTCTATTGCTCTCTCCTGGGGCTGGGATTGCTCGCCGCCAACGATGCGGTCCCCTACCTTCTCCTCGCCATGGCGGCCCATCTGACGACCGTGGTGATCGTCTATCCCTGGTACAGGCTGGTGGTCTTCCGGGCTCACGGCCGATCGTGGCTCACCGGCTACCTGCGCTTCTACGCGGTCGGGCTCGGATTCCTCGCGACCTCGCTCGCCGGGCTCCCGGTGCTGGTGGAGGTGTTCCACCTTCCCGTCATGGCGGCCCAGGCGCTGCTGCTGGTCGTCAGCCCGACGGTCAGCTACGCGATACACCGGGTCTGGACGTTCCGGGAACGCGCCAATGTCCAGGCCCGGTAACGCCTTCCCTTTTTCTCCGCAAAAGCGATGACGGCGAACGGTCTCAGGCCGGATGTCCCCGTAGCTTTCAACGGATGACCGGCCGCCGTGGCCACGCGTTCCTGGTGGAGGGATCCAAGAGCGATGAAGGCACTTGTTCTGGCGGGCGGCAAGGGGACGAGGCTGCGCCCGCTCACCCACACGTCCGCCAAACAGCTCGTCCCCGTCGCCAACAAACCGGTGCTCTATTACGGGCTGGAGGCGATCAGGGACGCGGGGATCACCAGTGTCGGCGTCATCGTCGGCGACACGGGCCCCGAGGTGCGGGAGGCCGTCGGGGACGGTTCGAGGTTCGGTCTCGACGTCACCTACATCCGCCAGGAGGCCCCGCTCGGCCTGGCCCACTGCGTGCTCATCGCCCGCGAGTTCCTGGGCGACGAGCCGTTCGTGATGTACCTGGGCGACAACTTCCTGCTGGACGGCATCGCCGACCTGGTGAACGCCTTCCGCGAGGCCGACTACGACGCGCAGATCCTGCTCACGAAGGTCGCCGAACCCCAGTTCTACGGGGTCGCCGAGCTGGGGCCCGACGGGGAGATCGTCGGGCTCGAGGAGAAACCGGAGAACCCGCGCAGCGACCTCGCGATCGTCGGCGTCTACACCTTCTCCCCCGCCGTCCACGAGGCGGTCCGGGCGATCATGCCCTCCGCCCGGGGCGAGCTGGAGATCACCGACGCGATCACCTGGCTCATCGGCAACGGCCACCGGGTGCACTCGCACTTCGTCACCGGCTACTGGAGGGACACCGGGCGGCTGCAGGACATGCTGGAGTGCAACCGCATGGTCCTGGAGGCGCTCGAACCGGACGTCCGGGGGACGGTGGACGCGCTCTCCGAGATCACCGGACGCGTCGACATCGGACCTGGCACGACCGTCGAGAGGTCGGTGATCCGGGGCCCGGCCATCATCGGCGCCGGCACCAGGATCGAAGGGTCGTACATCGGCCCCTACACCTCGATCGGCGAGGGGTGCGTGCTGGAGGAGGCCGGGGTGGAGTACAGCATCGTCCTCGGGGACTCGGCCATCAGGGGCGTCTCGGGGCTCACGTACTCTCTGATCGGCCGGAACGTGGAGGTGACGAGGGCCGTGGGACTGCCCAACACGCATCAGCTCATGATCGGCGACCACAGCAGGGTCCAGGTGCGCGCATGAGGATCCTGGTCGCCGGCGGCGCCGGGTTCATCGGCTCCCACTACGTGCGGTCGCTGCTGTCCGGGCTCTACCCCGGGTACGAGAACGCCCGCGTGACGGTGCTGGACAAGCTCACGTACGCGGGCAACATCGCGAACCTCGACCCGGTCGCCGGCCATCCCCGCCACACCTTCGTCAGGGGCGACATCACCGACGCCCGGCTCCTCGCCGAGCTGATGCCGGGCCAGGACATCGTGGTGAACTTCGCCGCGGAGACGCACGTCGACCGTTCGATCACCGGCCCGGGGGACTTCGTCGTCACCAACGTCCACGGCACGCAGCGCCTGCTCCAGGCGGCACTCGAGGCCGGCGTGCGCACGGTCGTGCAGGTGTCGACGGACGAGGTGTACGGGTCCATCGCGGCGGGCTCGTGGGACGAGTCGCAGCCGCTGCTGCCCAACTCGCCCTACTCGGCGGCCAAGGCGGGGGCCGACCTGCTGTGCCGCGCCTACCACCAGACCTACGGGCTCGACGTGCGGACCACCCGCTGCACCAACAACTACGGCCCGTACCAGCACCCCGAGAAGGTCATCCCGCTCTTCGTCACCAACCTGATCGACGGGCGCCGCGTCCCCCTGTACGGGGACGGTGAGCACGTCCGCGAGTGGCTGCACGTCGACGACCACTGCAGGGGCATCCAGCTCGTGCTGGACAAGGGCCGGCCCGGCGAGGTCTACAACATCGGCGGCGGGGTCGAGCTGACCAACCGTGAGCTCACCGAGCGGCTGCTGTCGGCCTTCGGCCTGGGCTGGGACATGGTGGAGACCGTGCCGGACAGGCTGGGGCACGACCGGCGCTACTCGGTGGACAGCCGCAAGATCCGGGCGATCGGGTACGAGCCCCGGGTGGGCTTCGACGACGGGCTGGAGCGCGTCGTGCGCTGGTACCGCGACCACGAGAGCTGGTGGCGTCCCGCGGGACGCGCCGGCCGCTGAGGCCGCCGACCGCCGGAACGCCGGAACGCCGGAACGCCAAGGCACACGTCTGGGAGGACACATGGAGGTCACGGAGATTCTCCGTACCGTCGAGGTGGAGGACCGCCACTGGTGGTACCGCGAGCGGCGCGCCATCCTCGCCCGCGAGCTCCGCGAGCTGCGCCGGCTCGGCCCGCCCGGCAGGGCGCTCGACGTCGGCGCGGCCGGGGGCGGCAACACGCGCGTGCTCGTCGAGCACGGATGGGACGCGCTGGTCGCGGACTTCTCGGCGACCGCGGTGGAGCTCGCCAGGCAGCGCGGCCTGCGGGCGATCCACGCCGACGCCCGGGACCTGCCCCTGCCGGACGCGGACTTCGGCCTCGTCACGGCGTTCGACGTGCTGGAACACATCGAGGAGGACGGCAGGGCCGCCGGCGAGCTGGTGCGCGTGCTCCGGCCGGGGGGAACGGCGCTGATCACGGTGCCCTGCGACATGGCGCTGTGGTCGGCGCACGACGTGGCGTCCGGCCACGTCCGCCGGTACACGCGGGAGGGGCTGAACGCCCTGCTGACCGGCGCCGGCCTGGTCGTCGACCGCCTGTGGAGCTGGAACGTCCTGCTGCGGCCGGTCGTCGCCCTGCGCAGGAAAAAAATCTCCGGTTCGGACGTCACGCAGCCGCCGCGCCCGGTGAACGCGGCCCTGACCGCCGTGATCGTGGCCGAGAGGTATCTCCCCGTCGGGTCACTGCCGGGCGTCTCCCTCGTCGCCCGGGCACACCGCCCCTGACCCCTGGCCCGCCGGCCTCTGTCCCCGGCCGGCACGTGGCGGCGCTCGCAGCCGGGAAAGCAGGACACGGGCGGCGTTCCCGCTCCCGGACGGTCGTGAAAACCCGGCCAAGGACGGGAAAAGACATCGACGGGCGCGAGCGCCGGGTGCCGCCGGCGTCGTTCGTTTCACCAGGCTCGGGCGCATGACAGAAACCCCACCCCGCCAGGTTCCCGCGCCGGGCCCGCTCATGACCGCCGGGGACGACGAGCCGGACGGGCCCCCGGCCGGGCGAGGGCGCGCGGCCCCGCCCCGCGGGACGAAGGGCCTTTCCGGGTGGGCGCCCACCGTGTCGATGACGGCCCTCACCGCGACGGTGACGGCCCTGTACGGCGTCTCCGTCCCGGACATGATCCTGTTCGGCCTCTACGTCGTGCTGGGCGTCGGGCTCCCCGGCGTGCTGCTGTTCCGGCTCCTGTACCGGGGCAGGCGCACGCTCGCCGAGGAGTTGGCGCTCGGGCTGGCGCTCGGCCACGCCGTGGAGGTCTTCGCCTACGCCGGTGCCCGTGCCCTCGGCGTGCCGCTGCTCGTCCTGGCCTGGCCGATCGGCGCCTGCCTGCTCTTCCTCGCCGTCCCGCGGCTGCGCCGGCACTGGAAGGTCGCCGCGTCCCGCCGGGAGCGGGCGCCCGCCTGCTGGTCCTGGTTCCTGGCAGCGCTGACGGCCTACCTGCTCGCCTGGAGCGCCGTGTCGTTCTTCAGGCTCAACGCCCTGAGCTGGCCCGCCCTCGGACGGTCCTTCCCCGACATGCCCTACCACCTGGCCCTGGTCGGCGAGCTGAGGCACCACCTGCCGCCCACCGTCCCCATGGTGGCCGGGGAGCCTCTCTCCTACCACTGGTTCGTCTACGCGCACCTGGCGGCGGCGAGCTGGGTGACCGGGGTGGAGCCGCTGGTGCTGCTGTTCCGGCTGGGCATGCTTCCCGTCCTGGCCGCGTTCGTCGTCCTGGCCGGGATGACCGGGCGGCGGGTCACGGGCTCCTGGGCGGGAGCGGCCCTGACCGCGGGAGGCACGGTGCTCGTGGCGACACCGAGCCTCTATCTGGGCGGCAACGGCGCCTTCACCTGGGGCGGGGTTCCCGACCTCATGTGGGCGAGCCCCACCCAGACGTTCGGCGCCCTGCTGTTCGCGCCCGTCGTGCTGCTCCTCCTCGACCTCCTGGAGCGCCGCCGGCGGGCCGCCGGGCGCTGGGCGCTGCTGGGCGTCTTCCTCATGGCGGTGGCGGGGGCGAAGGCCACGTACGTCCCGCTGCTGGGCGCGGGGCTGCTGGCGGTGGTCGCGGCCGGGGCGGTCAGGCGGCGCCGGCCGTCCGGGCCCGTGCTCGCCGCGCTCGGGATGACGGCGGCGTGTTTCCTGTTCGCGCAGTTCGTGCTGTTCGACGGCGCGAGGCAGGCACTCGTCGTCGATCCCCTCTCCTTCATGGAGACGGTCTGGCGGGAGATGACCGGCGCGGGAGACGGGACCGATCCTCCGCCGCTCTCGATCCTGGGGATGGCGGCGGTGTTCCTGCTGTGCTGGACCGTCACGTGGGGCGGGATCTCCGGCCTGCTGAGCCGGCCGCGGCTGCTCGCGCGCCCCGGGGTGGCGCTCATGCTCGGCATCGGCGCGGCGGGGATCGGCGCGGCCCTGCTGCTCGGGCACCCCGGCCGGAGCCAGCTCTTCTTCCTCTGGGGCGCCTACCCCTACCTGGCGGCCGTCACGGCCCTCGGGATCGTCACCCTGGCGCGGCGGACCCGGCAGTCACGCCGGGCGACGCTGTGCGCGGCCGGGGCCGGGCTGGCCGTGGCCTACCTGATCCCCCTGCTGTGCGGCGTCCGGATCCCCCTGACGCCGGGGACGGGCGACACCGTCCTCTACCTGCCGTACGTCGTGCTGCTGGCCGCGATCCTCGCGGCGGCGGCCGTCCTGGCCGTCACGAGCGGGCGCCTGCGCGCCTGGTCCCTCGTCGTCACCGCGCTCGCGGTCGTCGGCCTGCCCGCCGTCGTGCACGCGCGCGTCCTGTGGGTCGTGGGCGGCGGGGGGGGGGCGGCCGGGGGGGCGGCCGCCCCCCCCCCCGCGCCCCCCCCCCCCCCCGCCCGCCCCCCCG
>NZ_JBFAAE010000085.1:0-30601 GCF_040639575.1 Streptosporangium sp. NPDC023825
TGCCCGACCGCCTGCCGTACCCGGGTCGCGGGGGCGTGGACGAGCGCCTCGACCCGGTACGGGGCCGGGGCTCCGCTCGCCGCCCGGACGAAGGCCGCGGCGTCCTCGGCCGGGAGCTGACGCGGCCGGAAGCGCGTGCCGGTCGCGGCCGGCTCGATCATCCTGTCGAGGCGGAAGCTGCGCCAGTCGTGCCGGGTCAGGTCGTAGGCGACCAGGTACCAGCGCCCGCCGAGCGCGACCACGCGGTGCGGCTCGACCTCGCGGCCGGTGGGCGCGGAGCCCCTGGCCGTGTAGCCGAACCGCAGCCGCTCCCGGTCCCGGCAGGCCTGGGCGACCGCGGTGAGCACCCCCGCCGCGACGACCGGACCGGACGCCGCGACGGAGAAGGTCATCGCTCGCAGGGCGTCCACCCTGGCCCGCAGCCGGGGCGGCAGGACCCGGACCACCTTGGTGAGCGCGCGCAGCGACACCTCCTGCATCCCGGCGATCCCGCTCTGCGCCGCGTCCCCGATGCCCACAGCGAGGGCCACCGCCTCCTCGTCGTCCAGCAGCAGCGGCGGCAGGACGCCGCCGGGCGCGAGCTGGTAGCCGCCGTCCGTACCCCGGGACGCGCTGACCGGGTAGCCGAGCTCGCGCAGCCGGTCGACGTCGCGGCGCAGGGTCCGCTCGGACACTTCGAGCCGGTCGGCCAGTTCCACGCCGGGCCAGTGGCGGTGGGTCTGCAGCAGCGAGAGCAGTCTGAGGGTCCGTGAGCTGGTGTTCGCCATATTGCCATCCTCACCCGACTTCCGGTCAGAAAGTGACCGGAAGCCTCCCTAGAGTCGATCTCGAAGGCCGTACCGACGCAAGGAACCAAAAAATGATCACTCGTGAGATCCGGCTGGCCGCGCAGATCGCCGGCGCACCGGCACTCGACCACTTCACCGTCGCCACGACCGAGGTGGACGGCGAGGTCCTGGTGCGCACCGACCAGATAGGGCTCGCCGCGACCTACCTGGAGTTGATGCGCGCGGACTGCACCATCCCGGTACCGGCCTGGCAGCCGGGCCGGCGGGTGGGCGTGGCCGCCGTCGGTACCGTCGTCCGGTCCGACAGCCCTGAGCTCGCGGTCGGTGACCTGGTCACGTCGATGACCGGCTGGAGCGAGTACTCGGCTGGCCCGGCCGCCCGGTACACCAGGCTCGACCCCGGCGCGGACCCCGGCCACCACCTCGGTCAGGGGCCGACCGCCTACTACGGGATGGCCGACGTGGCGGGCGTCGGCGAGGGCGACGTGGTGTTCGTCTCCGGCGCGGCGGGCGGGGTCGGCTCGCTGGCCGGGCAGATCGCCAGGTGCCTGGGCGCGGCGCGGGTGATCGGCAGCGCCGGCAGCCCGGCCAAGGTCGACTACCTGGTGAACGAGCTCGGCTACGACGCCGCGTTCGACTATCACGACGGCTCGGCGGCCGACCGGCTCCGGGAGCTCGCGCCCGAGGGCATCTCGGTGTTCTTCGACGTCGTCGGCGGCGAGCAGTATCAGGCCGCGCTGCAGGTGGCCAGGCCCGGCGCCCGCTTCGCGCTGTGCGGCTCGCTGTCCAGCCAGCTCGGCGACGCGGCGGAGCGCTTCCCCGAGCCCGACCGTGCGGCGGCCCGGGCCCGGGGCGTCGAGCTGCTGCCGTTCTCCTGCCACCACACCCCCGACCAGGTCGCCGCCTGGTGGGAGCACTTCGGCACCTGGCTGGGCGAGGGCCGCTTCGTCTACCCGCAGACGGTCGTCAAGGGCGGGATCGAGGACGTGCCGCAGGCGTTCCTGTCCCTGCTCCAGGGGTCCTACCGGGGCAACGTCTCGGTGCGGCTGTCGTGACGGCCCTCTCGGTCAGGGCCCTTAACCGGGCCCTGCTGGACCGCCAGTTCCTGCTGGCCCGCACCGATCGCCCCCCGCTGGAGGTGATCGGGCGCCTGGTCGCGCTGCAGGCGCAGGAGCCCAACTGGCCCTACGTCGGGCTGTGGAGCAGGATCCACGACTTCACCCACTCCCAGCTCACCACGCTGCTGCGGGATCGGAAGGTGGTCCGTTCCGGCCTGCTCCGCAGCACCCAGCACCTCGCCGCGGCCGACGACTTCCGCCGGCTGCGGCCGCTGCTGCAGCCCGTGCTCGACCGCACCGCCCGCTCGGCGTACTTCGCCCGCAACAGCGCGGGCCTGGACACCGCCTCGCTGGTCTCCACCGGGCTCGGGCTGCTGGCGGGCGGGACGACACCGCGAAAGGAGCTGGCCCGGCGGCTGGCCGAACGCCACCCGGGCCGCGACGGGCGCGTCCTCGCCGGAGAGGTCGAGCTCAGAGTCCCCCTCGTCCACAGCCCGGCCACCGGCGCGTGGGGCTCCTGGGGCAACCGGTCGGCCGTCTCCGTCACGCCCGCCGAGACCTGGCTCGGCCGGCCCATGGCCCCCGCGACCGTCAAGGATCTGATCCGCCGCTACCTGGCGGCGTTCGGCCCGGCCGGAACCATGGACGTACAGGCCTGGTCCGGGCTGACCCGCCTCGGCGAGGTCGTCTCCGGCATGCGCGCCGAACTGCGCCACTACCGCGGCCCCGACGGCAGGGAACTGATCGACCTGGCCGACGCGGAACTGCCCGATCCCGACACGCCCGCGCCCGTGCGGCTGCTGCCCGCCTTCGACAACGCCCTGCTCGGCCACGCCGACCGGACCCGCGTCATCGGCCACGAGGACCGCAAGCGCGTGATGCCCGGCCACGCACAGGTACGGCCCACCTTCCTCGTGGACGGCCACGTGCACGGAAGCTGGTCCCTCGAAGGCGGCACCCTGCGCCTGGCCCCGTTCCGCCCGCTGTCCGCGACCGATCGGGCGGCCCTGGAGCAGGAGGCGGAGCGCCTGCTGCCGTTCGTGGGGGGCGAGAACGTGTCCTGCGGCGACCCGATCGCGATCGGGCCGTCCTGAGCACCGGCCCAGGTGCCTGCTCCGCCGCCGGGGCGCTGCCGGGGCGCTCCCGCGACCGTCCGCGCGACCTCCAGGCCGGCCCGGGTGACCGTGGTCGCCGTCCGCACCCGTACGTCTCTCGCCGCACCCTCCTCCTTATCCTCGAAGGTGATGTCGGCCGCGGCGCGAGAGGTGAGATTCGTGACGGAACGCAAGCCACCGGGAGTCAGCTTCGAGACGTGGATCGACCGGCAGATCCGCGAGGCCACCGAGCGCGGGGAGTTCGACAACCTGCCGGGCGCGGGCAAGCCCCTGCCCGGCGAGGGGAAGCCGCAGGACGAGATGTGGTGGATCAAGCAGAAGATGCTTGAGGAGAACCTGACCTTCCCGCTGCCGGGAACGCTCGCGCTGCGCAAGGAGGCCGAGGAGTCCCTGGCGGCGGCGGTGGGAGCGCGCACGGAGGCCGAGGCTCGCAAGATCGTCGGCGACATGAACGACAGGATCCGCGAGAGCTACGGAAAGCCCCTGTCCGGCCCGCCGCTTCTCCAGCCGCTCATCGACGTGGAGGAGGTCGTCGCCGACTGGCGGGCCCGTCATCCGGTCGAGGAGAAGCCCGCCCCCGCCCCCGGACCGCCTCGCGAGAGGCGCTCCTTCCTCCGGTTCCTCCGGCTCCGGTTCCTCCGGCGGAAAGGGCACGGCTGATCGCTGCCGGCCCGGCACGCTCCGGACCTTCCCCGAGTCGGCCCTTCGCCGGCCGGAAGGTTACGAGTCGAGCCACCTTCTGAGCCCGTCCCACGTCAGGACGACGGCGAACGCTCCCGCCAGGGCGGCGAGGAAAGGAAGGTGATCCGTTTCGACACCTGTCCCCACCACACTCTCCGGATCGCCGGCCCGGTAGGTGATCTGGACCTGGTCCCCCCGTTCCGGGAGTGGGGACCAGCCGAACTCGCTCACCTCGGCGACGACCCGATGATCGCCGAGAGAGGTGAACTCGACGACGACGCGGTCGCCGAGAGGCGACTTGAGGCGCCGCTGCACGTCGGTGACGGTCGCCACCGTCGGGACCCCGTGCCGCAGGATGTCCTTCACCGCGAGGAGATGAGCGACCTGCCACCCGCCGAGAACGAGCATGACCAGGGCCGCCAGCAGGGTCACCACCGCCCTGCCTCTCGGCGTCGCCCAGGACCTGTCACGCCATCGGCTGGCCCAACGACGCGGACGTTCCCGCCGAACCGGCACGTATCTCACCTGGTTCCGCGGACCAGGTCCACGCTTCCGCTTGGTGGATCGCCTCATGCAGGTCCCCTCCGCGTGCAGGCGACGTTCTGATCGTTCAACGGGGACGCGGTGTCCGTCGTTCCCCGAAGCGGACCCCTCCGGCAATGGCGTCGCGTTTTCGAAAAGCACGCGTTCTCGAAAAGCGCCGTGCTTTCAGCCGCGCTTTCAATGGCGCCGCGCTTTCCGGAAGCGTTACGGTTTTCGAGAAGATCTCGTTTTGGACGGCGACGAGGCTTCCCGTATCGTCGTTGGAGTGAGGCTGTGATGACCGGCACACCACCGGGGCGGTGGTTCCTCGCCGCCGTCGGGGTCGCGGCGTTCCTCAATCTCTCCTGGTCCAGCGTGCCCTTCCCGTACTTCGAGGGAACGGTTTTCGGATTTTTCGTCTGGATCCCTCTAGGTCTGTACTGGCTTGTTCGCCTGCTCATGGCCCTCGCAGGAAGGGCTGGAACGCCACGGGCCGAGCCGTCGCGCTGGTTGCTCGCGCCGTTCGTCGTCCTCTGCGTGTGGGCCGCCATCCACCTGGACGTCTCCTTCTCCGCGCGGTTCGCCCTGTCCCGGTCCGGCATGGAGCAGTACGCGAAGGGAGTCCTCGCCGGCGGCGAGCGTACCGGTCTCGACTGCGCGTGGGCGGGGCTGTACCGGGTCTGCGGGCCCGACGTGATCGAGGGCGAGGGCATCCCCCGCGGCGTCCGGCTCGATCTGGTCGACTGGCCCTTCGCCTCGACGAGGTGCTTCGTCTGGATGCCCGAGGGCCGGCCGCGGCCCGAGGACCACGAGTACGGCCTCAGACACCTCACCGGTCCCTGGTGGGGTTGCCGGAACTGGGACGGTTGGTAACCGGTCCTCCCGAACCGGAACGCGCGATCTTCGCTCGCTGAGCGGAAAAGTAGCCATTCTCCGGCGCGATCACCGGCCGCGAGGCCCGTCACGGGGCAAGATCTGTCGGCTCTACCTGATATCGATTGCCCTGCATTGTTTCCACCGATCCATGGAGCTGCGGGATGGCGACGGTCACCTTTCGCGACGAGACGGCAACGGGAAAACCGCTGCACGAGTTCGCTCTTCCCGATCTTCCGGAGAGCATCTCGGCGCGTGAGCTCGTACGGCTGCGCGTCCGCGAGGAGGTCGCCCGGTTCAACGCCGAGCCCTCCGCCCGGTTCAACGGCCTGGTCCGTCCCGTGGACGCCGAGGTGGAACTGAACGGCTACCGGACGGGCGGCGTCAGGCGGCGCGTCGACTGGGAGAGGCAGGCGGACATCGCCGAGCGGGCGTTCCAGCGCAACGGGTTCGTGCTGCTGGTCGGGGAGCGGCAGATCGACGACCTGTCCGAGACGATCGACCTGACCGCCGACCCGGTGGTGTCGTTCATCAAGCTCGTCCCGCTGGTCGGCGGCTGACATGACCGAAGTCGACGACGTCAACCGCGCCTACAGCCACCTGACCGGATACCTGGACGAGGAGACCGTGGAGAGGTACCGCCGCTTCGAGGCGCTCTTCGCGCAGGGCCTGCGGCCCGGTCCGGACGTCGACTGGCGGGAGTACGGGCACTGGGCGCAGCTGAAGCTGAGCCTGGGACAGGGCGGAGGTCACGATCACGACGAGCGCGTCCTGCGGCTGATCCGCTCGGTGGCCGAGCGCGACATCGACTGGACACCCGGGGACGCGCGCGTTCTCGCGCACAGGGCGCAGCAGATGGTCGCCCGGGGCCACACCCGCTACGAGGAGATCTTCCGGCTCCCGCTCGCGGCGACGCGCCGCTTCGGCTTCCAGGAGCGCCGCGAGATCATCGGATGGCTGCGGGTGCCGCCCCCGCGCCCCCCGTTCCGGATGCCGGCGTGGGACGCGCGGGCCGGGCAGGTGCGGGAGGCGCTGTCCGGGCAGCTCGACGAGCTGCTGGTCGAGCCGGCCGAGCACGGTCCGGCCGGCGTGGTACGGAACATCATCTGGGAGTGCGACCCCTTCGCCCGGCTGCTGGCCGAGGAGTACGGACCGCGCCTGGCGGACCCCGCGGTCCTGCCGCTGCTGCGCCACTGGAACACCGCCCGGTCCACCAGACCGAGCGCGAAGTGGCTCAGGACCGCCAGGGCGCTGCTCACCCCCGGCACGGACGCCCTGGTCCGGGAGATCCTCACCCGGCTGGCGGCCCACCGGGAGCGAAAGATCACCCGGGGCAGCGGTGATCACGAGTGGAGGGAGACCGTCTTCCTGGACGAGCGCACCATCGTGCCGATGCGCGGCGCGATCTGGACGTGTGAGGTGATCGAGGAACGGTGGGTGACCTCGCTCCTCGGTGACGTCGCGCTGAACTGCGGCACCGGGAGCAACGGGATGGGCTCCACCTGCCGCAGCGAGAGGCTCACCAACACCGCCGTCGGCGCGCTGGCCCGCCGCGGCGGGATGGCGGCGATCGTGCCGCTGGCCCGTGTCCAGGCCAAGGTCCGTGCCCGCTCCGTGCTGAAGAACGTGGCGCTCACCCTGGACGAGGTGGCCGCGCAGGCGGGGCTGAGCCGCGAGCAGCTGGTGGACCGCACCGTACCGGCCTTCGGCCTCGGCCCGGACGGGGTCAGGGAGGAGCGGATCGGCGACTACCTCGTACGGCTGTGCGCCGACGGCCCCGCGCTGCGGTTCGTCAACCCGTCGGGCAGGACCGTCAAGTCGGCCCCGCAGGCCATCCGCAAGGACCCGGCGCTGGCCGAGCTCAGGATCACCCTGAAGGAGCTCAGGCAGGCGCTCGCGGCCGAACGGTTCCGGCTGGAGCAGGCGCTGATCAAGGAACGCGGGTGGAGCTGGCGGGAGGTGACCGAGTTCTTCCTCGATCATCCGGTCACCGGCCGGTACGCCCGCGCCCTGATCTGGCAGGTCTCGCCGGGCTCGGCAGGGCTGCCGGTCAGGACCGAGGCGGGCTGGGAACTGTCCGACCCGCGAGGGCACCGCGTCCGGCCGGAGCCCGACACCCCCGTCGGGCTCTGGCATCCGATCCACGCGGCCGCCGAGGAGGTGCGGGCCTGGCGCGACCACCTGCTGGAGCACGGGATCCGCCAGCCGTACAAGCAGGTGTTCCGCGAGGTCTACCTGCTGACCCCGGCCGAGGAGCGCGCCCGCACCCACTCGGCCCGCTTCTCCGGGCACGTGCTCCGCTACGGCCAGGCCAAGACGCTGCTGAACCAGCGCGGCTGGACCGGCCTGTCCATCGGTCACTGGGACTACGAGTGCGGCGGCGACCAGGGCGAGGCGGTCAGGGAGCTGTCCGGCTGGCGGGCCCGCTGGGGCATGCACGTGGTCGGCGACCCGGCCGCCGACGGGTGGGACACCGCCTCCTTCTGCGCCACCGAGGAGATCACCTTCCACCGGGCCGGACAGGGGGAGCTCTCCGGCCACGACCCGGCAGGCGACCGGATCGCGCTGGCCGAGGTGCCCCCGCTGGTGTTGTCGGAGGTGCTGCGCGACGCCGACCTGGCCGCGGGCGTCGCCTCCCTGGGCCTCGACCGGCTGGCGGTGGCCGGGCACGAGGACTACTGGCGCTCCTTTGGGTTCGGCGAGCTCACCGAGACCGCCAGAACCCGGCGCGACGCGCTGGCCCGGCTGCTGCCCCGGCTGAGGATCGCCGACCGGGCGGAGCTGACCGACCGGTTCCTGCGCGTACGCGGCGACCTGCGGACCTACAAGATCCACCTGGGGTCGGGCAACATCCTCATGGAGCCCAACGACGCCTACCTGTGCGTCGTCCCCGGGCACGACCGCGACGCCGCGTCCGTCTTCCTGCCCTTCGAGGAGGACGGCGGCATGCTCTCGGTCATCCTGTCCAAGGCCTTCCTGCTCGCCGCCGACACCGCCGTCACCGACCCGTCGATCACCCGTCAGCTCGGCGTCTGAACGCGCCTCGGCGGGGTGGCGCCGATGCCGATGACAATGGTGAGTACCGGATCAGCGGCGGTTTCCACTTCCGGCCGGTGCGGATTCCGGCCGGTGCGGAGAGGAGGGGGCGACGGTTCGCCGGAGCGGGTGGTCTACCGGTGATCGGCGAGGCCGGGGATCGACGCGGAGCGCAGGCCGCGGTCGACGAAGTCGATGAGCCATTCGAAGCTCTCGTCGATGTCGGCCGGCAACTGGAATCCGTTGGCGGCCTGCAGGGTGGCGAAGCCGTGGAAGATGCTGCGCAGCGCGCGTAGCGCGTGGGGTATCTCCTGCGGGGCGATGTCGTACCCCCGCAGTACCGCCTCGAAGGGGCCGAGTCCTCGCCTCTCGGCGACCGCGATCGGGTCGTCCGGGCCGGTCGGGGTGATGCCGATGGTGGCCGCGTAACGGCTGGGGTGGGCGAGGACGAAGTCACGCATCGCGCGGGCCGCGGCGGTCAGGGCGTCCCGTCCGGCGCGGCCCTGGGTGGCCGTGCCGAGCGTGTCGGCGGCTTCGGTGAGGGTGAGCGCCGCGATCTGCCGGTTGAGTTCGGCCTGGCCGGCGATGTGTTTGTACAGCGACGGGGTGCGCACTCCGACCCGCTCGGCCAGCCGGCCCATGGTCAGCTCGGTGAAGCCGATCTCGTCGGCGAGCGCGGCGCCGGCCGCGGCGATCGTGGCCGCGTTCAGGCCCGCCCTAGGCACGGACGCCGCCCAGGAAGCGCAGGATCGCGGCGAGGGTCTGCTGGGAGTACTGGACGTGCGGGTAGTGGCCGGCGCCGTCGATCATCTCCAGCCGGCCCAGTCCGGCCGGCAGGCCCGCGACGATCGCCTCGCCCTCGGCGCGAGGTGAGGTCCAGTCGGGGTCGAGGCCGCCCTGGACGACGAGAACCGGGCAGGTGACGTTGCCCAGCTGCTCACCGGCGTCGGCGGGTGAGATCTTGCCCATCGCCTGCAGGACCTTCATCCGGCCCGGCTCCCGCAGCATCGCGGTGATCTGCTTCATGCGCACGTCCCAGTCGGCCGGCTTGACGCCGGGGTAGGCGAGGTCCAGGTACTTGGCCCACTGCCGGGTGCTGCCCAGGACGGTGGTGCCCATCAGGTGGGTCATCCCGCGGCGGTAGGCGGCCACCCGCAGGTCACCGAGCCGGACCTGCTGCTTGCGGGTGAAGGGCGCGAGCTCGACCAGCGCGGTGACCAGTTCCGGGGCCTTGGCCGCGGCGATCGTGGCCGCGCCGCCGGAGATGGAGTGCCCGACGAGCACCGCCGGCCCGCCGAGGTGGCGCACCAGGGCGATCAGGTCACCGGCGAGGGCGGTGCGGGTGTAGGACGCCCACCCGACGCTGGACTCACCGTGGCCGCGCAGGTCCGTCGCGGCGACCCGGTACCCGGCCTCCACCAGGGCGGGGGCGAGGAACCGGTAGGCCTCGCGGCTGTCGCCCATGCCGTGGGCGAGCACCACCAGCGGGCCGGCGGTGCCGGTCACCTCGTAAGCGATGGTCCCACCGTCGACGTTCAGGAACTCGGTCATGGCTACCTCCAAGGGGCTCGTCAACGCCTTGCTAATCTCGTTAGCTAAAAGCTATCAGGTTTAGCTAACGAGTCAACCTCCGGAGCACATGCCGGCTTCTCCACGTCCGCCGCCGAGCACCCCCGCGACCCCCGGAGGCGTCCGGGCGGCGGCCCGACGCCGCTCCGCCGTACGTCCGGACCACGCCACTCCGCCGATCCCCGGCTGAAAGTTTCACGGCCGGTTGACGGACGGGAGACGACCGCTGACGATCATGTTGCCTCCGGGTCAGGGAGGGGGTGTCGAGTGAACGTCACTATCCGTTGCGAGGTACACCGATGCCGAGAACTCCGTTACGGGCAGCGTCCGCCCTTCTGCTGACGCTGGCCGTCCTCACCGTCCCCGCGGCGCACGCCGACGAGGTCGCCCCGGTCTCCGTGACCGTCAACGCCCGCGCCGCGCTCGCCACCGTCCCCGAGACCGGCATCGGTACCAACCACGCGATCTGGGACAGCCGTCTGGGCACCGACGAGACCGCCGACCTGCTCAAGGACGCGGGCATGAAGCTGCTGCGCTATCCCGGCGGCTCGTACTCCGACATCTACCACTGGGCCGACCACACCGCCCCCGGCGGCTACGTCGCCCCCGACACCGACTTCGACACCTTCATGCGCGGCGTGCGACGCACCGGCGCGCAGCCGATGGTGACCGCCAACTACGGCACCGGCACGGCGCAGGAGGCCGCGGCCTGGGTGCGGCACGCCAACGTCACCAAGGGCTACGGCGTCAAGTACTGGGAGATCGGCAACGAGAACTACGGCAACGGCCACTACGGTGCCGCCTGGGAGGCGGACGACCACGCCGACAAGAGCCCTGCCGAGTACGCGCGCCACGTCGTGGCCTACTCCGACGCGATGAAGGCCGTCGACCCGACCATCAAGATCGGCGCGGTGCTGACCACGCCGGCCAACTGGCCCGACGGGATAGTCGCCGAGGGCGACGCCGGGACCTGGAACGACGTCGTCCTGTCGACCGCCGGATCGAAGATCGACTTCGTGATCCTGCACTGGTACCCCGGCGCCTTCGACAGGGCCGCGCACGTCCCCGACATGATCCACCTCACCCGTCAGCAGATCGCGAAGCACGTGGGCACCGGCTCCGAGCGGATCGGCATCGCGATGACCGAGTTCAACACCGGGTCGAACAGCAACGGCGCGACGACGCAGCCCGGCGCGCTGGCCGCCGCCGACGCCTACGCGACGCTGCTGGCCAACGGGGTGTTCACGGTCGACTGGTGGAACGTCCACAACGGCATCGGCAACGTCACGCAGGTCGAGGGACACACCGACTACGGCGACTTCGGCCTGCTGTCGAGCGGGACGTGCACCTCCGACGGCAGCGTCTGCGAGCCGTCGGCGAACACGCCCTTCGCGCCGTACTACGCCCTCCAGATGGTGAGCAGGTTCGCCCGCCCCGGCGACCGGTTCAT
The DNA here is from genome assembly GCF_040639575.1 of Streptosporangium sp. NPDC023825. Classification (NCBI taxonomy): domain Bacteria; kingdom Bacillati; phylum Actinomycetota; class Actinomycetes; order Streptosporangiales; family Streptosporangiaceae; genus Streptosporangium; species Streptosporangium sp. NPDC023825. The sequence goes on from NZ_JBFAAE010000085.1 coordinate 11,093, forward strand.
CCGGGCCGCGACCGACCAGGCGAAGGTCGTCGCGCACGCCGTACGCCGCCCCGACGGCGACCTGGCCGTCCTGCTGATCAACACCTCGTCCGACACGTCCTACCCCGTCACGATCGGCTACTCGGGCTTCAGCCCGGCGTCCGGGGCTCCCACCGTGCTGACCCACACCAACGGCGCCACGAGCATCACCACGTCGACCACGGGCAGCGCGACCGGCCGGACGCTGCCACCGCTCTCGCTGACCACGGTCGTCCTGCGTCCCGCCTCCGCCCAGACCGGCCTGCCGGGCGTGCCCGGACAGCCCACGGCCTCCGCCGTGACGGACAGGACCGCCACCATCTCCTGGCCCGCCGCCCCCGCCGGCGCGCGCCCGATCGTGAAGTACGAGATCCACCGCCAGAACGGAGCCGTCAGCGAGCAGATCGGCGAGACCACCGGCACCTCGTTGACCGTGGACAACCTGAAGCCGGGCACGCGCCACACGGTCAACGTGATCGCCCGGGACGGCGGCGGCGGCGTCTCGTCGCCCTCCGCGCCGCTGACGTTCACGACCGGCACGCCCGCCTCCAGCTCGTGCTCGGTACGCCTGACCAAGCAGTCCGACTGGGCCAGCGGCTACGTCGGCGCCATCGAGATCACCAACGACGGCGCGCCGATCGACGGCTGGACCCTGAACTTCGGCTGGCCCAGGACGTGGCAGAGCCTGGGCAGCGGCTGGGGCGCCGTCTGGACGCAGGACGGGCAGGACGTCAGGGTCGTCAACGACTCCGGCAACGGCTCGCTGCCCACGGGCGCGTCGGCCACGATCGGCTTCGTCGGCAACTACAGCGGCCCGAACACGCTGCCCGCCGTCTTCACCCTCAACGGGACCGTCTGCACGACCAGGTGACGGTTACCGCCGCCGGACCGGGCGACGGCCCACGGACCGTCGCCCGGCACGCGGGTCCCGAAGGCCGGGGCCCGGGGAGCCGGACCCCGCGGATCCCTACCCCGACGGGGTGAGGCGCGGTTCGCCGGCGGTACGCATACTTGGCTTCATGACCGAGCACGGGCACCTCGCCGACTTCCTCCAGGCACGCCGTGGCCTGCTGCGACCCGAAGACGTCGGGTTGCGGACCTACGGCGAGCGGCGCCGGGTGCCCGGGCTGCGGCGGGAGGAGCTCGCGATGCTCGCGGGCATCAGCGCGCCCTACTACACCCGCCTGGAGCAGGGCCAGTCACGCAACGCCTCGCGCGAGGTGCTCGACGCCATAGCGAACGCCCTGCGCCTGGACGAGCCCGAGCGTGCCCATCTGCACGCCCTGGCCGGCGCGCCGAGACGCGGCCGGCCCGCGAGCCGGCCGCGTCCCGAACGCGTCACCCCGGCGACCAGCGCCTTGCTGGCGGCCTTCGGGAGCACACCCGCCATCGTGGTCGGCCGCCGCAGCGACGTCCTGGCCTGGAACCGTCAGGGTCACGGCCTGTTCGCGGGCCATCTCGACCCGGACGGCCCCGGCGTCCCGGAGCGGCGGCCGAACATGGCCAGGCTGGTGTTCCTGGACGCGCACACCCGCGACCTGTACACCGACTGGCCCGCCAAGGCCAGGGCCGTGGTGGGCAACCTGCGTCTCACGGCCGGGCGGCACCCGGACGATCCGCTGCTGGCCGGGCTGATCGGCGAGCTGACCATGCGCAGTCCGGAGTTCGCCTCGATGTGGGCCGATCACCGGGTCCTGGCCTGTGACGTCGCCGACTACGAGATGCGCCACCCCCTGGTCGGGACGCTGACGGTCACCCAGCAGACGCTGCAGAGCCCGCAGGGGAACGGCCCGGCCCTGGTGGTGGCCACGGCCGATCCCGGTTCCCCCTCCGCGACGGCCCTGACCCTGCTCTCCCACGTCACCGCGCCGCGGGAGGCGAACCGGCCGCGCCACGACGCCGGAACCCGCACCACCTGACCCGAGGGGATCGCGACCTCCCCCTCGACGCCCCCACGACATCCCTTGACCCACGGCGCCGAACCGCGGCTGCCGCATGCCGGAAAACAGTGAAGGAATCATGCCCAAGCGAAGCATCAAGATCACTATGTCGGCCGCCCTGCTGGCCGCGGCCGCCCTGACGCCGACCGCGCCGGCCGGTGCGACGGCCGCCGGGGGACCGCTGACAGATGTGCGGATCGCCACCCACTTCGACCTTTCGGCGGGCCAGATGCCGGAGAACATCTCCCTGCTGCCCGACGGCACGGCGAACGTCACCTTCGCCGCCGGCCGCCAGGTGGCCCAGGTCACTCCCCAGGGCAGGACGCGCGTCCTGGCGACACTGCCCGCGCCCGCCGACGGCGGAGTCGACACGCCGGTCCTCGGTTTCCCCCTGACCACCGGTATCGTCCACACCTCGGACGGCACCGTGTACACGCTGTACGCGACGGGCACGGCCGATCTGACCGGGCTGTGGCGGCTGCGCCCCGGAAAGGCCCCGCGGCGCATCGCCGCGCTGCCCGCGAACGGCCTGCCCAACGGGCTGGCACTGGACGGGCACGGCAAACGGCTCTACATCACCGACTCGGTGCTCGGCACCGTGTGGACCGTCCCCGTCACCGGCGGCACACCCGTCGCGTGGTCCACGGCTCCCGAACTCGCCCCGGCCGGCTTCCTCGGAGCCAACGGCGCGAAAGTGCACCGTGGCGCGCTGTGGGTGAGCAACCTCGACCGGGGCACCCTCCTGCGCATCCCGATCCGCTCCGGAAACCGCGCGGGAACGCCGCAGGTCAAGGCGTCGGGCATGGTCGGTATCGACGATTTCGCCTTCACCGGCCGCGGCGACGAGATCCTCGCCGCCCTCAACGCCCCCAACAAGGTCGTGCGCGTCCGGTCCGACGGCACCGGCACCACCGTTCTGGACGCCGCCGACGGCCTGCAGAACCCCACCTCCGTCGCGCTGCGCGGCGATGACGTCTACGTGCTCAGCGCCGCCTACACCACGGCCACCGACCCCAACCTGCTGCGCGCGCGCCTGCGCGACCACCCGTAGGTGAAGAGCGCCGGGACCGGCCGGGACCGGTGGGGGCCGACGCGCGTCCATGACGCTCCGCGTCCACGCTCACGTGGTCCGGGCGGCGCAGGCCCCGGCCGCCGGCGTCTCCGGCGGGGCCGTCGCGGGTTCAGGCACCGGTTCAGGCACCGGTTCAGGCACCGGGGCGAGCCGCGAGATGCAGGGAACCCACCAGCGCCACGGCCTCGCCGAGGAGTCGTTTCTCGGCGAGGCTCAGCGTCGGGTTGGCGGCCCGTATGGCCAGAGCCCCGTCCAGGTCGATCGCATGGTCGGCCTCGGCGAGCAGGGAGGCCAGGGTCGTGCGGGCCATGGCCGCCTCGGTCCGCGGGCCGACCGCGACCTCCGCCAGGATCAGGGCGGACACGCCCCAGTCCAGCGCGGGCGGGCCCTCCTCGGCGTTGGCCCAGTCGATCACCACCGGCCCCCCGGGCGTGAGCATCACGTTCTCCGGATGCAGGTCGAGGTGGAGGACGCGATCCGCCGGGTCTGCCGAGACCCGCGCCGGGAGAGCGTGCAGGCGACGCAGCAGCCCCGCCAGGACCGTGCCGGCCTCCTCCAGAGTGATCATGCCCTGCGTGAGCCCCTCGACCATGGTCGGGCCGGACAACCGCTCCATGATCAGGTCCCCGCCCGCGGCCGGTCCGACACGCGGCGCCGGATATCCCCGGCCGGAGACGTAGGACATCACGTCCACCTCGGCGGACGCGTCACCGCCGTCCCGATACCGGCGCAGCACCCACGCGTCGTCGATCGCGAACACATCCGCGGTACGGCCGGAGCCGAGCAGAGGACCGATGCGCATACCAAGAGCGTCACGCACGACCGCCCGAACGGCAACCGCCTCACGACCTGACCTCACTCCACGATCTGGCGGTCAGCCCGGATCCTGACCCCTACAGGGGTCACGCGGGCCCCTCCGGGGCGCGCGGCAGGGGCCCGGCTCAGGCGTTGTAGCCGCCGTGGGCGTCCAGCACCGCGCCCGTGACGTACGAGGCGCCGGGGCTCGCCAGGAAGGCGATCGCCTCGGCGATCTCCTCGGGACGGCCCACGCGCTGCATGGACAGCGAGCTGACCAGGGCCTTGAGGGTCTCGGGGTCCGGCGGTTCCATCCCGCTCTCCATCAGGCCGGCCTCCACGACGTTGGCCGTGATGCCCCGGGGCCCGAGGTCTCGCGCGACGCCCATGGTGTACCTCTCGACCCCCGACTTGGTCGCCGAGTAGTCGGCGAGGCCCGGGAGGCCGACCCGGGAGCCCAGCCCGGAACTCACCGTGATGATGCGGCCGTCCGCGCGCAGCACCCGGGAGGCGGCCCGGATGACGGCGATCACGCCGAGGTAGTTGGTGGCGTGCATCCGGTCCAGCGCGGCGGTGTCGGCGTCCGGGTCGTCCACCCTGTGGCTCACCGAGATCGCCGCGTTGTTGACGAGTATGTCCAGGCCGCCGAAGTGCGCGACCACCTCGTCGATCAGCGCCGGAGCCCCGCTCGTGTCCGCCTGGTCGGACTTGATGGCGACGGCCTTCACGCCCTTGGCGCGCACCTCCTCGACGACGGCCCGCGCCCGCTCGTCGGAGCTGACGTAGGTGAACGCGATGTCGGCGCCCTGCTCGGCCAGCAGCCGTACGGTCGCGGCTCCCAGCCCGCGGGAACCCCCGGTGACCAGGGCGACCTTGCCCGTGAGCGGCTTGTCCATTCTTCTCACCTCACTGATCGATCCGTCCGAACAGTCGTAACACTAATGGTTACGACACGATGGTCGCAACATTTGTTGTTACGACTGGGCGGTCGTACCATACGGTGTCGCGGCCGAGAGATGAGGGTTCATGAGCGCCAACAGCAAGTTGACCATCGCCGCCCACGCGCTGGCCTGGATCAGCCTCTACCAGCGCCAGGGCCACGAGGTCGCCACGTCCGAGCAGATCGCGGGCAGCGCGAACACCAATCCCGTGGTGATCAGGCGGCTGCTCGGCGAGCTGCGCAGGGCGGGGCTCGTGGAGTCCCGGCGGGGCGTGGGCGCGGGCTGGTCGCTGGCGCGCGATCTGGAGTCGATGACCCTGCTCGACGTGTACGAGGCGGTGGAACCCGGCCCGCTGTTCGCGATGCACCGCGCCACCCCGGACCAGGGGTGCGTGGTGGGTTACGGCATCCAGCCGGCGATGCAGGGCATCTACGAGGGCATCGAGGAGACCCTGAGGCGCGAGCTGGCCCGGGTCACGCTGGAGGACGTCCTCCGGGACGTCCTCGCGGCACCTCGCTAGCCCGGACTCCTCAGGTGGTCGATTCGGGCGGGGGCCCGGTGCGGTGGGCGCGATACCGCGCGACGGCGGGCCCGGCCTCCTGAGCACCCTTCTCACGATCGTCGAGCAACCCTGTCAGCAGGCCGGGCACGGCCCGCTCCGCGAACTCCAGTCCCTCGGCCCGGGCGACATCGCGCACCCGGTAGACGTTGCGTCCGGCGGCCGTCGCCGCCGACAGCGTGATGATCCCGGAGAGCCGCTGGAACGGCGACTGCGAGACCTCCCACCCGATGACGCCGTCCCGGCGCAGCGCGATCGCGCGGCGGGCGAACGTACCCGACCGGATGACCAGGAAGTCGCCGGACAGGCCGTGGCCCAGGTTCCGGTAGGCGTCGTACGCCGACCAGGTGCCCGCGAGCAGGCAGGCCGCGCCCGCGATCCACGCCAGGTGCACCAGCACCGGGGTCAGCCACAGGCCGAGCGACCACACCGCGGCCACCGGCGGCAGCACGACCAGCGGCACCCGGAGCAGCCGCCGCCGCAGTGCCACCCGCGGGTGCTCGCGCCAGTGGACGTCCTCCTGCGGCGACCGGTCCAGGCCCAGCACCTGGGCGGCCACGGAGTGGGCCAGGCCGATCGGCGCGGGCGGCAGCAGCGCCGACTTCGGCGACGTCGACCGGTCCTCGCTCGTGCCCAGGCCGACGGCCATGGCGTTGGTCCGCGCCGCGCCGACCAGCCGCAGCGCGAGCGGCTCGGCGATCTGCGCGCCCCGCGTCCGGGACCGCTCGACGGTCAGCGACCGGGTGGTCAGCAGGCCGCGCCGCACCCGGAACGACGCCTCGTCCTCTCGCGACAGCCGGAAACCCCACCAGGACTCGACGAACACCGCGGTGGAGCCGATCGAGCCGAGGCCGACGACGATGGCGACCAGCAGCGGGACCGCCGCCCACGGCGACATGCCCGCGAAGAACCCGTAGACGTCCTTGACGAAGCCCAGCTCGTACGGCTTGAGCCCGAACGACTCCAGCAGCCGGTACAGACCGCCCAGCGCGACGCCCACACCGGCGATGGACCAGATGGTCAGCGGGCCGTACTTCAGCCACGCCCAGTCGATCTCCGCCATCGTCACCGCGCCGAGATCGCCGCCCGGCGCCGCGGAGGCCCGGCGCAGCAGCCGGGTGCGCAGTTCGTCGGCCTGCGCGCGGGTCACACCGTCCAGCGCGAGCCGCCTGGTGCTGTCGGAGGAGTCGGCCTGCGCCCCCGTGCCGATCCGCACGGTGGCCAGACCGAACAGCCGGTGCACCGGGTCGGCGGTGACGTCGACGCTGCGGATGCGATCGACGGCGATGGAACGGCGGCGGCGGAACACCAGTCCGGAGTGGATCTCCACGGCGGTGCTCGTGATGCGGTACCGGGTGCCGATCCAGCGCGACAGCAGGACGCACGCCATCACCAGGAACACCGCCAGGAACGTGGACAACGTGATCGCGGCGGACAGCGGCACCTTTCCGCCCGCCGCCACCACGGACACCGCCATGGTCGCCGGCGGACCGAGGAACCAACTCGCGCCGACGATGATCAACCGTGGGTGCAGCCGCTGCCAGCCGTCGTTCGGCCCGCTCACGTCGCGTCGCCCCGGTGCCGCTGGACGACCTGGGTCAGCTCCTCCACCAGCCGCTCGGCCAGCCGGTGGTCCAAGCCCTTGATCTTGATCGCGCCCGCCGCCGATGCGGTGGTCAGCGTGATGCCGGTCAGGCCGAACATCTGCTGCACCGGCCCGCGCAGCGAGTCGACGGTCTGCACCCGAGACAGCGGCGCGACGCGCCACCTCTGCCACAGCCAACCGCTGAGGGTGTAGACCGCGTCCTCGGTCACCTCCCACCGGTGCACCCGGTAACGCCACGCCGGCATGATCAGCACGTAGGCGAGACCCAGTACCGCCATCACGACCGTGGCCGGGCCGAAGACGAACCGGGCCGGCGGGACGAACAGGGTCAGCGCCCCGGACACCACCACCGGCGGCAGGGCGAAGAGCAGCGCGTTCACCGTCCACCAGCCGACCGCCCCGCGCTCCAACCGGTTGCGGGGTGGCCGCAGTCTCGTTTCCGGGGAGAATTCCCGGCTCGTGGCGGCGACCGGGTTCACCGTGTTCATTCCGCTCACCCCCTGGCCTCGACGGGTTCTTCGATCCCCCTTCCGCCACCGGGAGATCTCCCGTTCCACGGTAGGCCGACGACCACTTCGCGCGGGTCGACCGGCCGGTCGACCCGGCTGTCCACCGATCGATGGACAACCGCCGACGCGAACCCGCGGACCGCCGGCTCCTACTCCTCCTCGGTGAACACGACCTCGCGGCGCCTGCGGATCGCCGGGAGGACGGCGACGACGAGCGCCGCCACGGCCAGGGCGAGGAGCACCGCGGAGATCGGCCGGGTCAGGAAGACCGACGCGTCGCCGCGGGAGATGATGAGCGCCCGCCGCATGTTCTCCTCGAGCAGGGGGCCGAGGACGAACCCGAGCAGCAGCGGCGCCGGCTCGCAGCCGCACTTGATCAGGATGTAGCCCAGGATCCCGAAGAACACGATCGCGTAGACGTCGTACGCGTTGAACTCCAGGGAGTACGTGCCGATCGCGGCGAACAGGATGATCATCGGGAACAGCACCTGGTACGGGATGCGCAGCATGCGCACCCAAAGGCCGATCAACGGCAGGTTCAGCAGCACGAGCAGCACGTTGCCGATCCACATCGACGCGATCAGTCCCCAGAACAGCGCCGGTTCGTCGGTGATGACGTTCGGGCCGGGGGTTATGCCGTGGACGATGAACGCGCCGACCATCAGCGCCATCACCGGGTGGGCGGGCAGCCCCAGGGTGAGCAGCGGGATGAACGACGTCTGCGCGGCGGCGTTGTTCGCCGACTCGGGGCCCGCGACGCCCTCGATCGCGCCGCGCCCGAACTCCTCCCGCCGCTTCGAGATCCGCTTCTCGACGGCGTACGAGGTGAACGAGGCCAGCACGTGGCCGCCGCCGGGCAGGACGCCGAGCGCGGCGCCGAGACCGGTGCCCCGCAGGATCGGGCCGACGATCCGGCGCCGGTCCTCGCGGGTCGGCCAGAGGTTTCTCACCTTGCCGACGATCGCCGTGCGGGTCTGCTCGCTCTCCAGGTTGCGCAGGATCTCGGCCAGCCCGAACATGCCGACGGCGACCGACACGAAGTCGATGCCGCCGTACAGCTCGCGCTGGCCGAACACGAACCGGGGCGTGCCGGTGTAGAGGTCCTGGCCGACCGTGCCGAACAGGACGCCGAGCGCGATCATCGCCAGTGCCTTGAGCGCCGTGCCGCGCGCCAGCGCGATCGACACGATCAGGCCGAGCAGCACCAGCGAGAAGTACTCGGCGGGGCCGAACTTCAGCGCGACGCGGGCCAGCGGCGGGGCCGCGACGGCCAGCACGACGGTGGCCACCGTGCCCGCGACGAAGGACCCGATCGCGGCGGCGGCCAGGGCCGGGCCGGCCCTGCCCTGGCGGGCCATCTCGTGCCCGTCCAGCGCGGTGACCGCCGCCGACGACTCACCGGGCAGGTTGATCAGGATGGCGGTCGTCGAGCCGCCGTACTGCGCGCCGTAGTAGATGCCGGCCAGCATGATCAGCGCCGTCACCGGCTCGAAGCTGAAGGTGATCGGCAGCAGCATCGCCACCGTCGCCGTCGGCCCGATGCCGGGCAGCACGCCGACCGCCGTCCCGAGCAGCACTCCCACGAAGCAGTAGAGGACGTTCTGGACCAGGAGGGCGGTCGAGAAACCCAGCGCGAGGTTGTCGAGAAGTTCCATGCCTCAATCCGGATGCCGCGTCAGAACCCCAGCCACGGGCCCAGGAGCGGGATCCGCAGCTGAAGTCCGACGACGAAGATGAGCGTGGCGGCCACGGTGAGCCCGGCGGCCACGGCGACGGCCGTGAGCAGCCGTACGCGCGTGCCGGCCAGCGCGGTGAGCAGGGCGGTCACCGCCGACGTCGGTACGAACCCGAGGCCCCGGACGGTGAGCCCGAAGAACAGGACCGCGAGCACGATGAGGGCGACCGCGCGCCAGGGGACCGGCCCGAACGAGATCATCTCGCCGGCGACGAGCCCCTTGACGACGATCGCCAGGCCCAGGGCGGCCACGGTCGCGCCGACCAGCAGCGGGAAGGCGCCGGGGCCCATCCGCAGCGGGGTGCCCAGCTCGTAGCCGAGCGCCCCCACCGCGAACGCGCCACCGATCAGGACGAAGACTCCCCCGGCGAGGACGTCCGGGAGGGACCGGCGGCGCTCCACCTCAGGAGGCCTTGACGCCGGCGTCGGCGATGACCTTCGCCCAGGTGCCGAGCTGCTCCTCGAGCTTGGCCCGGTGCGCCTGCGGGGTCGCGTCCTCGGCCGCGACCGGCGCGGTACCTAGCTTGGCCATCTGGTCGACGACGCCCTTGTCGGCGAGCGCCACCTTCAGCGCCTCGGACAGCTTCTGGACGACGTCCTGCGGCGTGCCCTTCGGGACGTAGAGACCGTGCCACACGCTGACCTGCAGCTGGGGCAGCCCGGCCTCGGTCGTGGTGGGCAGGTCGGGCAGGCTCTTCACCCGCTCCGGCGTGGTGACCGCGTACGCCTTCACCTCGCCCGCGGAGATCTGGCCGCTGGTGTTGGTCGTCTGGTCGCACATGAAGTCGACCTGGCCGCCGACGAGGTCGGTCAGCGCGGGGCCCGTGCCCTCGTACGGGACCTCCTGGAGCTTGACCCCGGTGGCGGACTGGAACAGCAGGCCGCACAGGTGGGACGCGGCGCCGATGCCGGCGTTGGCCAGCGTGACCTTGCCGGCGTTCGCCTTCACGTGGGTCACGAGGTCCTGGAGCGTCGCGGGCGCGAAGTCCTTACGGGCGACGATCGTCATCGGCACCTCGGTGACGAGCCCGACCGTCTCGAAGTTCTCCAGCGGCTTGTAGCCCAGGTCCTTGTACAGGGCGGGCGCCGTCGACATGCCGATGTGGTGCATGAGCACGGTGTAGCCGTCGGGATCGGCCCGCGCGACCTCGCCGGCGCCGACCGTGCCGCCCGCGCCCTCGGCGTTCTGGACGACGACCTTGGCGCCGAGCTTGGCGGCCATCGGCTCGGCGATCATGCGGGTGACGGTGTCCGTGGGGCCACCCGCGCTGAACGGCACGACGAACGTGATGTTCTTGTCCGGATAGCCCCCGGCGCCGCTCGCGCCGGTGGAGCCTCCGCCGGGAGCGCCCCCGCTGCCGGAACAGGCGGCGACGAGCGAGAGGACGCCGATCGCGACGCTCATCCGCGCGACGGCCCGGTATCTGCTGGTCGTTCTCATATCGCGGCCTCCTCGTCGGCGCACGCGCGTTTGTCGGTGAGCGCGCGGCCTCAGTCTCGGCTGGCGAGGGCGCGGATGGTGTCAGAGAAATCCCAAGAATGCGCCGGACGCCGGAGAAATCGCAAAAAATGGAGGGCTGACCAAACGCCGAGCCGGGCCGTACAATCCGCCGGTATGCGGATCACCATCATCGAGGATGACGACCGCGTGGCGCGGGCTCTGGTGACCGTCCTGGCCCAGGCGGGCTTCGAGGTCCACCGCGTCGCCACCGCCGCGGAGGCGGTGCGCGCCGCCCCGTCCGATGTGGTCCTCGTCGACCTGGGGCTGCCCGACGGCGACGGGCTCGACGTGATCCGCAGGCTGCGTGACCGCCCGGAGACCGCCGTCATCGCCGTGACGGCGCGATCGGAGGAGCACGAGCGGGTCCGCGGCCTGCGCGCCGGCGCGGACGACTACATCGTGAAGCCGTTCGGCATCCCGGAGTTGCTGGCCCGCATCGACGCCGTCCTGCGGCGCACCCGGGTGGCCCGTGCCCTGAGCCACCCGGACGAGCCGCTCGTCCTCGGCCCGATGCGGATCGGCGTCGGCACCCGCGAGGTCACCGTCGGCGGCACGCTCGTGACGCTGACCCGCAAGGAGTTCGAGCTGCTCCTGCTGCTGGCCCGGCGGGCGCCGAACGTGGTGAGCCGCGACGTCATCCTCGACCAGATCTGGGGCGCGACCTGGGAGTCCTCGAGTCGCACCCTGGACACACACATCGCGGCGTTGCGGCACAAGCTCGGGCCTGTCGTGCTCATCCGCACGATCCACGGAGTCGGCTATCGGCTCCTGGCCGACCAGCCGGAGCTGATCGGCTGACGCGCCGTGCACCGTCGCCTGCTCGCCGTCCTGGTGCCCCTCGCGGTGCTGCTCGTCGCGGCGCTCGGGGTACCGCTCAGCGTCACCGTGGCCGAGCGGGAGATGCAGGAGACCTACGTCGACCGGCTCAACGACGTCGGCCGGTTCGCGTCGCTGGCCGAGACCGCGCTGTCGACCGGGCGGACCGAGGCGCTCCACCAGGAGCTGACGCACTACCACAGGCTGTACGGCATCCCGGTCGCGGTGATCGACATGTCGGGCACGGTGCTGCTCGGACCGGCCGGCGCGTACCAGGAGGCGGCGCGGGCCGAACCGGCGTTGCCCCGGATCGTGACCGCGGCGCTGGCCGGCGCGAGGTCCGAACCGTCCTGGGAGTGGGCGCCGTGGGACGACTCCGCGCTCGTGGTCGCGGAGCCGGTGGGCCGCGACAGCGAGGTCGTCGGCACCGTCGTCACGATCTCCGACCTGTCGAGGACGCGCCATCGCATCCTCGTGCGATGGGCCCAGCTCGCCGGGCTCGGGCTGCTGCCGTTGATCGCGCTGGTGGCCGTCGCCTGGCCGGTGTCGGCGTGGGTGCTGCGTCCGGTACGGGAGCTGGACGCGGCGAGCTCCCGGATCTCGCAGGGCGACCTCACCATCCGGGCGGACGCCGAGGCCGGCCCCGTCGAGCTGCGACGGCTCGCGGAGTCGTTCAACACCATGATGGACGCTGTCGAGAACGCCGTGCAGCGGCAGCGGGCGTTCGTGTCCGACGCGTCGCACCAGTTGCGCAACCCGCTGACCAGCCTCCGGCTCGCCGTGGAGAGCCTGGAACCGCACCTGCGCGCGTCCGGCGACGGGCGGCAGGTCTACGACGTCGCCGTCGACGAGCTGAAGGCGATGCAGCGGATGCTGAACTCGCTGCAGGCCAGCGCGCGGATGGAGAGCATACGGACGGCGTCGCCGGTGGATCTCGACGCGGTGCTGGCGACCCGGGTGGACCGGTGGCAGGCGTTGACGGCGACCGCGGGGCAGACGCTGGCGGTCGACGTGCCGCCGGGGCTGCGGTTGCTGGAGCCGCCGGGCGGACTGGGCAGCATCCTGGACGAGCTGATCAGCAACGCGTTACGGCTGTCGGACGCGCGGATGGTGGAGGTGACCGCCCGGGTCGCCCCCGGTGGCGCGGACGCCGGCCGGGTCGTTCCCGGTGGCGCGGGCACCGGCCGGGTCGTTCCCGGTGGCGCGGGCACCGCCCGGGTAGCCCGCGGTGGCGCGGACGCCGGACCTGGCGACGCCTCCGCGGCCGGAGACGTGGTCACGATCGTCGTCCGTGACGACGGCCGGGGAATCGACGCGTCCGAGCGAGCCCAGGCGCTACAGCGGTTCTGGCGGTCGCCGCGGCACCAGAACGTGCCCGGGACCGGCCTGGGGCTGGCGATCTGCGCCGACCTGGTCGGGGCGGCCGGGGGCGAGCTGCGGCTGGAGGAGGGCCTGCCGCGTCCGGACGGGTCCGGGCACGGATTCGCCGCGGTGGTCGCGTTGCCGGTCGTTCCGCGGGTGGCGTCGCCGGCCGGCGACCCGGCTCCGTCACAGGTCTGAGAACCTGTGCCCGTCGCATGTCCGGGGCCCCGGGCTCCCTCGCCGGCCCGAGGCCCGGGCCCCGCCGCCGGCCTGTCGCCGTCACCCGCCTGTCGCCGTCTCGAGTGCGTCGCCGTCTCGAGTGCGTCGCCGTCTCGAGTGCGTCGCCGTCTCGAGTGCGTCGCCGTCTCGAGTGCGTCGCCGTCACCGGCCTGTCGCCGTCTCGGGTCAGCGCTTGCGGTCGCGGAACCAGGCGGCCGCGCCCGGATGGAGCGGGATCGACGCGGTGGAGATCCCGGTACGCACGTTGATCTGCCACGTTTCCGGAACGGCCTCGGGAACGGCCTCGGCGTCGCGACTGGCGGAGATGATCGTGCCGGTGTGCGTGAAGATCGTGTCGGTGATGGCGTGGACCAGGTCGTCGGGCAGGTCGTTGCGCACGAGGAGCACGTTCGGCACGGCGACGGTACGGGTGGCCGGGACGCCGGCGTAGGCGGTCGCGGGGATCATGGCCGGAGCGTAGGGGCCCGGGAACGCCGTGAAGAGCGCGCCCGCCTGCGCGTCCAGCGGGATCAGCCGGATCGGGTGCCGCTGCGCCAGCTCCGTGACGGCGGGGGTCGGGACGCCGGTCAGGGAGAACATCGCGTCGATCTCGCCGTCGCGCAGCGCCGCCGCCGATTCGGCCTGGCTGAGGTACCGGCCGTCGGCGTTCACCCGTCCGAGCTCCAGAACCCGCCGCGACGTGAACTCGGTGCCCGAGTCGCGGGCGCCGAGGGACACGCGCCTGCCCTCCAGGTCCCGGAACCCGTCGATCGCCGAACCGGCCATGACCACGAGATGCAGGTGGCTGTCGTAGAGCCGGCATATCGCCGAGAGCCCGTCGGGCGCGCTGCCGTCGGTCGTGATCAGCGCGTCCAGGCTCGTCAGCCCGAGGTGCACCTCGCCGGCCCGCAGCATCCGGATGTTGTCGGTGGACGCCCCGCTCGGCACGGTGACCAGGGTGGCACCCGGCACCTGCTCGGAGACGTGTTCGGCCAGCGCGCCGCCGATGCGCCGGTACACCGCCCCCGCCGGCCCGGTGGCCAGTCGCAGGTGGACCTTGCCGGCCTCGGGCTGCCGGGAGCAACCGGCGAGCAGTCCTCCGGCGGCCAGGAGCACCGCCCGCCGGCTGAGCCGTGGCTCCCGGTCCAGCGCCGTGCCGGGACGGTACGGACGGCGGCCACCGCTCGCCGACGGCATCGGCGTCTCGTCAACCCACCGCATCCGCGCCACCCTCCGGCAAGGCCTCGTCGGCGTCAACCCCGCCCAAGCCGCCCGCCGTCTTCGGAACCTGGTCTGACGGGCTCCGTGAGGTCTCTCGGCCCACGGTCGTCCAGACTCGTGCCCGGCATCCGCGCCGACAAGATCACGCAGAGGACGCCGGTCCAGGTCCGGGATGGAGCGCTCCTCACCCGGTCGCGTACCACCGCGGCACCCAGCCAGCGATCGTGAAGAACCCGGCCCTCGGGATCGAGGAGCATCCACAACCCGTCCGCGAGGAGACACCACAGCCCGACCTCGGGAACGAAGGCGAGGAGGGGGAAGGCCAGCGTGCGGAGCGCGGTCCTGCCCGCGCCCAGCCGTCCGCCCGTCCGCGCGGCGACGACCCGGACACCCAGCAGCCGCTTGCCGAGCGTCCGCCCCCACAGGGCGTGCTGCACCCAGAAGTAAAGGAACAGCGCGCCCAGGATGGCCAGTTCCGCCGGCCCCACTCTGCTCCGGAACACGTACGCGTCGGCCCGCTCCAGAAGCCCGGCTCCCATATGGACCTTGAAGCCCATGTCGATCAGGGGCCAGGCCGCCCCCACGACCGCGCTGAGGGCCGTGACAACGATCGAATAGTCGGCCAGGGCCGCCGCGGGCCGGCGCCACACCATCCCGGCCGGTGACCCGCCCGGCTCGTCCGCGGTGACGGACCGCCTCGCCCGCGACGCGGCGAACACCAGCGTCGCGGCCACCGGGAGACACAGCTGGGTGATCCCCCATCCGCCGGCCACCCCTGCGAACCAGCCGGCGCTGAACAGAGGGGTCTCGTCGCAGCCATTCCGATCGCTGTGCAACGAGGCGAGCGGTTCGACGAGCGCGATCAGGACGAGGAGTCCCGCCACCCGCCGACCTGTCACCCCGGGATCCCTGCGGCCGAGACACGCGAGAAGGCCGAGAAGGACCACGAGGACCGGAAACGTCCAGTTCTCCGTGATCTCCATGACCTCTTCGAGATCACGGCGCAGCGGAGCAAGCGGTGACAGCGTCGTTCCACCGTTGTACTGGCACACCATCCCGTAGACATCCCCGGGGTTCCCGGCGGGCTCCTCACGGTCGAGTCGCTCGAGCCACGACGCCCAGGCCGGCAAGGCGGCGACGGCCGCGGCCGCCACCCACGCCGACAACGCTGACCGCGACAACCGGGAGAACTGCGGCACGATGATCCTTTCGGCCTGGGAGCGACACCCTACGCTGCCCCGGCACGCGACACGGACCCGACGGCCAGGCCGTGGCCGAGCGGCTCCAGGCCGGCACCGTCCGGGTGAACGAGATCATGCACCTGTCGCCGCTCGCGCCCTTCGGCGGCCTCGAGCAGTCCGGCATCGGCGTCGAGAGCGGTCAGGCCGGACTGCTCGAGTTCACCGCGTGAGACGAGGCGGCCGGCCTGAACGGGCCGTGCGACCGGGTAGCCGTACCGTTGCCCGGGGCGATGCCGGGTGCCTGCGGGCCGGCCTCCTCCGTCACGTCGCTCCCCTGCCGGCCGTCGGGGCCAGCAGAGCGGCGGCGGCCTGCTCCGCCAGCCAGGCGGCGCCGTCGTCCCAGTCCCAGCCGAGCTCGCGGACCGTTTTCCACCCGCCCCGGCCGAAGTAGAACCAGAGAACCTGCTCGGTCCTGACCTGGCCGGTGCGAACGGCGCCGAGCGTCACCAGGTGTTCGGCGATGCGGGCCAGCCGGCCCCGGTAGCGCTGGACGGCACGCTCGGCCACGGCCGCCACCGCGGGATCGGCGGTGGCGTTGTCGAACAGCAGGTTCAGGACGCTCTCGTGGCGCCGTGTCATGTCGCCCGTGCCCTCGGCCGTCCGGCGCAGGATGTCACGGCCGTCGGCCGAGCCGAGTGCGGCGTTCAAGGTGGCCTGGATCTGCTCGTCACCGGCGCTCTCCGAGACCAGTGCCTCCATCAGCGCCGCCTTGCCGCCCACACTCGTGTACACGGTGTTCAGGGCGACCCCCGCTCGTTCGGCGATCCCAGCCACCGTGGCTCTCGCGTACCCCTGCTCGGCGAAGAGCTGCTTCGCGGCTCGCAAGATCGCGGCGCGGGTCTCCCGGGCCGCGACGGCCCGGACCGTCGAGGTGTACGCACGCTTTGCCATGAAATCACTATGACAGCAGAACATTGATAGTAATGAACATACATTCATAGTATATGGATTACTATGAAAGTATGTTGATCGATCCGAACTCCCCCGTGGACAAGCCCGAGACCCAGCAGATGAAGGTCATCCACCGCGCGATGCGCCGCGAGTTCGCGCAGCTCCCCGAGCTGATCGCCGCCGTGCCCGCCGGCGACGTCGCCCGCGCGCGCCTGCTCGGCACACATCTCGACCTGGTGCTCGTCATGCTGCACGAACACCACGAGGCCGAGGACGAGCTGCTCTGGCCGATCCTCGTCGAACGCGTCCCGCTCGAGAAAGACCTGATCGAGGTCATGCGGCGGCAGCATGACGTGATCGCCCGAGCCGTCGGCGCCGTCGAGGCCGAGCTGCCGAGCTGGACCGCGGAGGCGAGCCCCACGGCCCGCGACCGCGTCGCCGGCGCCCTGCGCGACCTCGGCCCGGCTCTCATCGAGCACCTCGAGCTGGAGGAGAGCGAGGTGCTCCCCCTCATCCACGAGCACCTCACCGTGCCGGAGTGGCTGGCGCCGCAGGAGCACGCGATGAAACACGGCCCGAAGAGCCTCACCGGCAAGCTGACCATGGCCGGCATGGTCCTGGAGGACGCGACACGGCGCGAGCGGACCTGGTTCCTCAACGAGATGCCCGCTCCGGCCCGGTTTCTGTGGCGCGTCATGGGTGCCCGGCGGTATGAGGCCCACGTGCGCGCGGTGCGCGCCGGAGCGCAGGGATAGGGACGGATCGGTCACCGGCCGGTGGAGCCTCCACGGTCCGGCCCCGTCGAGACGGCTTGAGTCGCCGGACCAGTCATCCGGCCTACGTCTCCGGAGGCCCTTGCCGCTCTACTGGTCGCCGACGATGTTGACACGACGCGGATGGGACGAACATCCGCCGACCGGCCACGACATGTTGGAGGACGTTCACGAAGCTTGAGATATACGCCGATGTGCTGTGCCCGTGGTGCTACATCGGTAAAAGACGCCTGGCGGCCGCTTCGGCGCAGCACGCCGGCCGCGACGGTCTCGAAATCGTCTGGCGCGGTTACGAGCTCGCTCCGGAGGCGGGCCGGACCCCCGGCCCGACCGCCGCCGAGGCCATGGCCGGCTGGTTCGGCGAGCACGGTGTCACCGGCATTCCCAGCCTGGTGATCGACGGCCGGCCACCGGTCTCCGGAATCCAGCCCGTCGCCGACCTGCGGCGGCTGCTGTAGCGCGGCCCGACCGGATCGCCCCGGAGCCGAGGCGCCCCCGCCGGAGGCATGTCGCCACGACGTAGCTCAGCCAATATGCATATGCCGGCTCCGATGAGAAGTGCCGTTCCGGCATTGATCAGAACATCCAGGGCGGCGAGGTCGAGATTGAATTCGTACCCGCAGAGAGCGCGAAACACCGTCCAAAAGCCGATTGCCAGGGAAGCCACCGCGATTACTCGGAACACCGAGGGCCACGAGCCTTTGCGGACGCGGTGGACAAGCATCATCAGAAAGGGGAGAGGGACGACGGCAAAGGGCTCAGGGGCGTCGCCCATGCTCGCGGATCGCCGCCTCCAGGCGTAGTCCAAGCCCGATCAGCGCTGTGAGCCATGTCCACAACGGGGACCCGCCGTTGAACAGCAGAAGGCCGAAGGACAGAACGACGCCGCCGATCAGTGCGATGGATCCCATGGCGCGGACGAACGTGATGTCGTCGTCGGGCCTGGGACCGGGAATGTAGGGGGGCGGGATATCCGTGGGTTCGGTCATGCTGGAGAGAATCCCACGACGGATCCGACAAATGGAATCACTCACCTGCCTTCGCTTCTCCCCGCGCCGATCCTCCCGGCCGGCCCGGCGGCGCCATCCCCGGACGGTCACCGGCCCGGGGATGGACCGACGTCACCTCACGTCGCGACGGTGAAGGTGTCGATGTCGAACAGGTAGTTGGTGCCGCTGCCGACGAAGACCAGATACAGAGGTCCGGAGGCCGACCCGCTCAACGTCGTGGACACCGTCGCGTAGGTGTCCCCGCCACCTGTCGGTGACACGGCGACCGACCCCTGGCTGGGTGAGACCACGAGCTTGCCGTCATCGCGACCACACCTGACAGTGCGATGCCCAGTCTGGAACGTAGGAACTTGATCACACAAATTCCTCCGATCAGTGAGGGGGGGTAGACAAGGAAATATCATCGAAACAAGAGGGAAAAGAGGTTGGATCTTACTTGCCGGACATCCGGCGAGGTTCCTGGACGGAGACCCGACGGCTTGGCTCCGTCGGTGATCGCCCACTCGGGGAAGAGGCCGCGGCGGGCCTGACCTACCGGCTCATGCCTGTTCCCCGCCGTGCGTCGCACGGCGGGGAACCAGGGGCGGGCGGTCTGCGGGAGCCAGGAGGCTTCTGCGGGGGTCAGGAGGTGAGAGCGATCCCCCGGTAGTAGTGCTTGAGGATCCTGGAGGAGCTCCAGCCCGCCTTGGCCTTGTCGCGGGAGCCGGTCTGTGACATCCAGTCGCCGGTGACCCAGTGGCCGCACGCCGTGGTCGTGGCGCAGTACTGGGCCCGGAAGATACTCCCGTCGCGCGTCATCCGGGTGCCCCACGTCGCGTCCACCGCGGCGTTCGTCGCCGCCGTCGCGGAGCCGGGCCTGTACACCTGGCTGTTCGTGTTGTCGGAGACGTCGTAGCACTGGCCGCTCGGCGTCTTGCTCGCCGACCTCAGCGCCCAGTACCAGCCGAAGTTCTTGACGGCGATCGCCCCGGCCCTGAGGGACTCCTTGGGCCAGTACGACGGCCACTCGTTGGGCAGGACGTTCTTGATGTAGGTCTTGAACTCCACCCGGTCCACGCGGTTGAGGGATTTCCGGTAGACGAGGATCGTCGTGGGCAGCCTGCTGTGCGTGCCGTCGGTCTTGCACCCGGTCGGCGGTGTGGAGCCGCCCAGGAACTGGTGCGAGGCGTTCTGGTTCTTGAGGGTGGCCGTGAGGTTGCCCCGGACGCCCGCCTTGAAGTCCTGGTAGGTGCCGGTGTGGCCGCTGTTGAAGTAGACGCGGACGGTCTTGCCGCTGCGGTTCCAGACGGAGGCGGCGGCG
>NZ_JBFAAE010000086.1:0-28776 GCF_040639575.1 Streptosporangium sp. NPDC023825
TGCCCGACCGCCTGCCGTACCCGGGTCGCGGGGGCGTGGACGAGCGCCTCGACCCGGTACGGGGCCGGGGCTCCGCTCGCCGCCCGGACGAAGGCGAACCCGCGCGCATCGTGATCGGTCGGTATGGAGGAGAGACCTCCGATCGCGTCCCCCTCTGGAGCCAACCGGCTGCTTGGGCGACTCCGGCGGGGTTCCTTCTCCGGGCCGGCCGTGATCCCCGCCTCAAGATCTCCACATCGAGGGGTGGTGGGGATTCCGTGACGTTGTCGACACGTTCTTCAAGCGGCATGAACAACCACCCCTTCACCCGCCTGCTGCGAATATCCGGTGGCGGGCCCGGCCGCCGGTGGTGAAGATCGTGGCATGCGCGTCTTCCTGGAGACCGACCGCCTCGTGCTGCGCCCGTTCACCGAGGCCGATGCCGACCACCTGCTCGCACTGGACAGCGACCCCGACGTCATGCGCTTCATCAACGGCGGCCGGCCCACGAGTCGCGAGGTGATCCAGGCACAGACCCTGCCCGGGTTCCTCCGCGCCTACCCGTGCTTCGGGACCCGGGGCTATTGGGCCGCGGAGGAGAAGACCAGCGGGACCTTCCTGGGCTGGTTCGAATTCCGTCCGCTGGACGACCACAGCCCCGCCGTGGTGGAACTCGGTTACCGGCTGAACAGGGCGGCCTGGGGCAGCGGCTATGCCACCGAGGGGTCACGGGCCTTGATCCGCAAGGGTTTCACGGACCTCGGGGTGGGCCGGGTGACCGCGAACACCATGACGGTCAACGCGCGATCCCGGCGTGTGATGGAGAAGGCGGGCCTGTCGTTCGTCCGGAACTTCACCGGCGACTGGCCTGACGCGATCGAAGGCTCCGAGCATGGCGAAGTCGAGTACGAAATCACCCGAACCGAGTGGGAACAACGTAAGGAGAAGTCAGTCGTTCAGCTGGAAGTCCAGAGGTTCCGCTCCGAACGGGCGGCCCGCCCTCAGCCGATCCACCACTCCTGACAACTGCTCCGCCGATCCACAACTCCTTGATCCAGCGTGCGGGACGAGGCGCGGCTGCTCTCTTCCTGGTCGCCGGAGACAGGTCCGGCGGCTGGAGCGGCCGGTATGACGTGGCGGTCAAAACGGCACCCGCGCGGGCGCGGCATCGCATCGGCGCGTCTGTCCGCAGGTCACCGGGGCCGGTTGCCCTTCCTTTTACGGCCGGCCGGCACGGCCCGGCGGCCGGAGCCGTTCTGTGCGGGTTTTTGGGCTTGCCGCTGTGCCGGTTTCTGCACAGGGGCGGCGGGGGTGGCGGGGGTACGGCCCCGCGAGCTGTTCGCCGTCCGGCCGCGGACGATGCCGATGAAATCTTCCACCAGATCGGTGGTCGCGTCCGCGGGCCAGGACAGTGCCACCTGAGACTGCGGCGCGTCCGGCACCGGCCGGTAAGTGAGGTCCCTGCGGTGGTGGAGGCGGGCCAGCGACAGCGGAACCAGGAGAATCCCGGTGCCGGCCGCCACAAGCTCGACCGCGTCCTCCGTTGTGGCCGGGCGGGTGAACGCGGGCAGCCCGGGCCGGACCGTCCACTCGATGGTGTCGTCCAGAGGATGGAACACCTCGTCGTCGACAAGGTCGGCGACGGACACCTCGTCGGCGGCGGCCACCGCGTGGTCCTTGGGAACCACGACCACCGTGGTCTCCACGTAGAGAGGAATCACGCTGAGTCCGTCCCGGTCGACCGGCAGCCTGACGAATCCGGCGTCGGCGCCGCCCTCCCGCAGGAGTCCCACCGCCTCGGCGGCGGGAACCGCGACCAGGGTGATCGGCACGCCGGGCAATCTCTCGGTCCAGACGTTGACCCATTTCGCGGGTGTCACCCCGGGCACGTAAGCCAGTCGAAACGTCCTGCCGGTCTCTCCATCAGTCACTTCCTCAGGGTACCGATGTCGAGGGAACCCGTTCCGGCTGACTACTCTTGACGCCATGACCTCGTCCAAACCGAAGACCATCCAGACGATGAAGCCCGCGACCGCGGCCAAGAAACTGGGTGTCCCCCTCTCGGCCACTCCCGCCGAGTTCCAGGCGAGTGTCGTCTCCAGGGACGAGCTGAACGAGTTGCAGTCGTCGCCACCCGCCTGGCTCGTCGACCTGCGCCGCAACGGCCCGCACTCCAAGCAGGTCATCGCCGCGAAGCTCAAGGTCTCCGTCGCCGGCCTGCTCAGGGGTGGGATCACCGGACCGCTCACCACCGCTGAGATCGACGCGCTGAAAGCGGAGAACCCGGCGTGGCTGGAGCGCGAGCAGGCCCTCCAGGTCGAGGTCCGCAAAGAGGCACTCCGCCTCAAGCAACGCTAGGCGGCCGAGATCCTGCACGTCCGGCCCCGATCCTGCACGTCCGGCCCAGGGCGTGTCGTCAGGCTGAAGCGCAACCCGGCTTCTACCGGTATGCGAATTTTGGTAGCAAGGTGGTCGGTGTGACCCATCGCGGCGGCCGCCAAAGGTGGCCAGGACCGTAGGTGTGTCTCACGGTGCCATCGGGGCTGGTCACGACCTTTGGCGGCGTTGAAGGGCCGACGTGGTGTCAGCGGCCGGGGGCCCGCTTCTTGACCTCCTGGAGCACCCAGCCGTTGCCGTCCGGGTCGCTGAAGGTGGCGTAGGAGCCGTAATCGGCACGGTCGGGGTGCGGGCCGGCCATCCGCCTCTGGCCCTCGAGCCGGTGGGTGACCTCTCCGCCGTCGTGGCCGCGGTAGAAGATCCCTCCGGCATCGTGGAAGATCTCGCTGACCTCGACGCCGCGGCCGACGAGCTCGGCGCGGGCCTCCTCGATGTCGGAGACGATGAGGTAGAGGCCCTGGACCGAGCCGGGCGCGGCGGAGGTGATCCCGTTGCCGAATATGATCGAGCATTCGGAGCCGGGCGGTGTGAGGTGCACCGCGCGCCAGTTCTCACTGACGGCTTTGTCGAGATCCAGACGGAATCCCGCCGCCTCGTAGAAGGCCTTGGCCCGATCGACGTCGGATACGGGCAGCACGATGAGTTCGAGTTTCAGATCCATCTGAGGTTCATCTTTCTTGACATCGGTGAGTCGCACGCCGTGCGTCACCGGTTCAACGGGTGATTGTGATCGGCGGCGCGGCGCATGGCGATCAGCCGGGGCTCTCGCGGCCCTCGACGTGAGTGCTGACCCGCGCCCTTCCGCTCGCACAGGGCCGGCGGCGTGTTTCTTTACGGCGCCGCTTTCCTGAGGGCGCCGCTTCCTTGACGGCGCCGCTTTCTCAACGGCACCGCTCTCTCAATGGCACCGCTTCCTTGATGGTGCCGCGCACCGGTGAATCCATCATCAAAAATCTAGCTATCTTTTATCCAGGTTCATCTCCGAAAGGATCGCGCGGTCACGCCGCGTGGAAAAAGGGTCAGCCGTGCCCGAGTGCCTGGCGAACATGTGCCCCCACGGTGGGGGCGTGCTCGTCGGCCGCGGCCTGCACGTCGGCGAGACTCTGCTCGGCCAGCGCCTGCCGCCAAGCCGCTTCGGCTCGTCCCATGGCGACCTTCACCGCACATGGCTGAGCGAAGCCGGCATCGGGGCATCGCTCACCGATGGTGCCGCACCGGCGGATCTCGGTACAGCGGAAGAGCGGCGCATCCCCCTCGATGGCGAGGACCACGTCCAGCACCGACATCGCCGCCAGGGGGCGGGCCAGGCGAAAGCCGCCCCGCGCACCTGGAACGGACTCCAGCAGACCCCCCTTGACCAGCTGCTGAAGCTGCTTGTTCAGGTAGGACGCCGACAGGTCGTGACCGGCGGCCAGCTGCGCGGTCGCCACCGGCTCGCCGTCCCCCAGCCATGCCAGATTGAGCAGCGTATGCATCGCCCACTCGACGCCCTTGCCTGTCCGCACAACCTGGACACTAGGCATCCAGTTTCAATCTGTCAAAAATTGCCTGCTCAACGGCCACGGCATGCCGCCCTGGCGCTGTGGATGGTCTCGAGATGCTTGTCGGTCCAACGCGCGACCCGGCTGATGATGGCCAGCAGCTCCCGTCCGGCGTCGGTGAGGTCGTACTCGACCTGGGGCGGGACGGTGGGGTGCACGGTCCGCGTGATCAGCCCGTCGCACTCCAGGCCGCGCAGCGTGGTCGTCATCATGCGCTGGGTGATGGGCGCCAGCAGCCGCCCGGCTCGAGACGATGGCCAGGTTGATCAAGCCGACCATGCTGCCTGACCCCGCCTGAGAGTCCGTCAACCAGGCGGCTCCGGCACGAATCCGGTGGTGACGGAGCGTTGCCGGGAGCGGCGCGATTCGCTGTAGGGGCAGGGCGAAGCCGGCTCGGCCGTACATCTGGCGTTTCAGCAGCTTGGCCTTGGTGCCGGTGCCTTCCGGAAGCCGTTGCTGCGGGGCAGGGCCGGCCCGGCGACGGCCGCGCGGGCGTGGCGTTTGACCGTGTTGGACCCCCAGCCCAGACGCCGGGCGCATTCGCCGGGCCCGAGGCCCTGGTCGAGGAGGGTGCGCTGCGCATGCTCGCGGCGGGCCCGTTCGGCGAGCGCGCCGGTGCGGCGTGGCCCTGCGACATGCCGGCAGCGGCTGCGGGTGACCACGGTCTTCTCCACCGCGGCGGCCAGGCCGTGCCACGGATGCGAACGGTCGCCGACCCGCTCCGCATCCGGTGCTTTCCGGCGGATGGCTTCGGCGTGGGCGGCCGGTCCGTCACGTCCACGATCGGCGCGGCCGGCCGGTCCGCCACGTCCACGATCGGCGCGGCCGGCCCCACGGTATGACGCGCGTAACGAGCCGCCACCTGCCGAACCTGTTCACGGAACGTCTGCCGCGTACAGCCGCGGGTTTCGCACACTCGTCGGCGCACACGCGGGTCGACGACCACAGCGCGGCTGCCGGCCGGCACGTCCGCCGGACGCCGCAGGTGGTGGGCATGCACTCGCCGGGCCGGGACCCCGCAGCGGGGCAGGATGCCGCCACCGATCAGGCTGTGGATTCCAGGGCGGCCCGGGAGCCGAGGGCTTCGCCGGCGGACGTGGTCGTGCTTCTTGCGTTCGGGGCCGATGCGATGCGTCGATACCGATCAGCTGATCAGGCGCGGAGCCCACAAGAGCGTCGAAGCCCTGGAAGAGGACATCCGCGCCTGGATCAGCCAGTGGAATGACAACTCTCGGCCGTTCGTGTGGAAGACCGCCGAAGAGATTGTCGAGTCACTTGCCCGATATCGCCGGCGAATTTCCGGCGCAGGACGCTAGGCGTCGACGCAGACCCGGTCCACCTTGTTGCTGCTGGCCGAGCCCAGGTTCCTCGTCGAGCCCCTGGGGACCGACTCCAGGTAGTCCCAGTAGCCCAGCCAGTTGTAGAGGTGGACCGCTCCGTTGCCCCTGTTGTAAACGGAGGAGACCCGGTCGTTGAGGCCCATCGTCCCCAGGTCGAAACACTTACCGCCGCTGGGCGCGATCCAGATCCTGTTCACTCCGTTGGCGCTGTCGTAGTAGCAGGAATATCCCGACGCGCATTCCCACGCGAGGGCGCTGGCCGGGGCCGGGGTGGTGGCAAGGCCCATTGCCGCGGCCGCGGCCGTCGCCAACAGCACGCTGATCCTACGCCGTGTCGTCACCAAGATCACTTCCCTTTGGGGTTAGGTGATGGGCGGTAAATGGTCATTCCGCACCGGCGGGTTTCGGTTCGTCATTCCTTTGACCCGTTCATTTCTTCCAGGTGCAGGGACATCCTGTGACGAGGGCTCATATTCCGTAACCTGTAAGGTTAGAGGGCGGGGACGAAGCGTTTTCACCTCGTGAGACCGAGCGGTGGCGGCCGGTGGGCCGCCCACGGACTCGTCATCGCGGGCCGGGTGCCGGCCACCACCATCGCCACCGGCGCGGGGGAAGGCGAGTGGTCAGTTGCGGGCGTGCGCGTCGAGGATGTGCGCGACGGCCTCGGTCACCTGCTCGGCGAACGCGATGTTCAGCCATTCGTCGGGCACGTGCATGTTCGAGTCGGCCCCCAGCGCGCCGGTGACGACGAACTGGGCGTCCGGATAGCGCCGGCCGAGCATCTCCATGAACGGGATCCCGCCGCCGATGCCGAAACCGCGGCACGGCTCGTCGAACACCCGGTCGCCGATCTCTTCCAGCGTCGCGGCCAGCCAGGGCGCGGCCGCCGGGGCCTGCCAGCCGTTCAGCAGAAGGAAGTCGCCCACCTCGACCTGCGCGCCGTACGGCACCTCGGTCGTCAGGATCCTCACCAGCGCGGCTCGCGCGACCTCGGCGTCGACCGTCGGCGGGGTCCGGAAGCTCAGCCGCAGGGACGTCGAGGCGCGCAGTACGGCTCCCGCCACCGCGGGGTCAGGGAGCCCGGCCGCGCCGATCACCGACAGCGTCGGCCGCCAGGTGTTGTTGAGGATGAGTTCGACGTCGTCGTCCGAGGCCGCGCGCATCCCGTCGACGAGGGGGTACCGGCGCGCGGCGGCTCCCGGCTCCAGCGCGGCGAGCGCCTCGGCCTTGGCCCGCGCCTCCTGGGGGATCGGCACGTTCATCTCGGGGATGGTGACCTCGCCGGTCACGGAGTCTTCCACCCGGTCGAGCAGCCGGCGCATGACGCGGAAGGAACTCGGCACGATACCGCCGGCGACCCCCGAATGCACGGACGTCTCCAGGACCCGCACCGTGACGGTCGCCTGCACCGCGCCGCGCAGGCTCTCGGTCAGCCACATCCGCTCGTAGTCGCCACCGCCGCCGTCCAGGCAGATCACCAGGGACACGTCACCGAGGCGGTCGGACAGATGCTCCAGGTATGAGGGCAGGTCCGGGCTGCCGGACTCCTCGCCGGTCTCCAGCAGGAGGACCACCCGGGCGTGTTCGCCGCCCGCCGCCCGGATCGCGGTCAACGCGGTCGTCGCCGCGTAGCCCGAGTACCCGTCGTCGACCGCGCCGCGGCCGTAGAGCCGTCCGTCACGCACCACCGCCTGCCACGGACCCAGCCCGTCGGACCAGTCGCCGAGCGGGGGCTGCTTGTCGAGGTGGCCGTAGAGCAGCACGGTGCCGCGTGCCGTGGTGCCGGCGGTCGCGGGCACGTCCACGAGAAGCAGCGGCGCGCGTCCGCCGGACTGGACGACCTCACATCGGGCGCCCGGCAGGTCACGCGCCGCGATCCAGTCCCGTACGTGGTCGGCGGCGGCTCGCAGATGGCCGTTCCGCTCCCAGCCGGCGTCGAAGGCGGCCGACAACGCGGGTATCTCCACCAGACCGGAAAGGCTGGGCAGCACGTCCTCGTGCCAGCTCTTGGCGACGACTTCGCGCACTCTTCCATAATCCATGACCGAATTATGGTGTCCGGGATCGATGAGGGCTCCGCCGGGGCCGGAGCGCTGAGAGTCCTCACATGACGATCGATGGGCTCGGCGGGTACGCGAGAGGTCATTTCTTTTGAGGATTACCGGCGATACGTCGACGGCTCGCACCCGGTAACGGCCGTCGGCCGGCGCGGGTACGAGCCTTGCTCTCGGCGTGGTGCCGCATCGCATCGTTTCCCGCCATCGCCCCAGGCGAAGCTCGGCGGGTCGGCTCCTGGGGCTCGTGCCCGGAACACGCGCAGGGGACGACCGAGGGGACCTGCACCGTATCCTCACATTCCCTGCGCTCAAAGAGCATAGGCGTCTGTTTTGATTGCGCCGTGACTGAGCGAGACGCCTCAGGGGCGAGTGATGTGCTCTGGGCCACGGGCTGTGGGATATCGGCGTTTATCGCGTTGACGTGTGCAACATTGGGAACCTGCCTGGACGTCGTGCTGGTGGCCAGGACGCAAGGTTACTGTCTTGGTGATTTAAGTGCCGGGGAGGGTTTGGCCGGCCTGATCTGGGCGGCGAGTCGGTTCGTTATCTTTCCCCTCCTTTCCGGTGTCTCCCTGCTCGCCTCGTTGCCGATCATTCTTCTTGCCCACCTGTCATTGTTCGCGAACCGTGACTGGCTGAAGGCGAGTCTGATGCTTCTGGCCGCCCTGATCTCGATCGCCGGGCCGATGGTTATGATCGTTCACGACGTGGCCGTCGAAGGGATCACGGGTGATTGCGAACCGCCCTGGTGGCCGTCCTGGCTCCCTTCCTGATGTGACGCTTCCTTCTTGATATGACTTCCGAGGCCTTGATATGACTTCCGAGATATCGATGTGACTTCCGGGATCTCGCACCCTGGGAGAGCCGTCGTCCCCCTTTCCGCGCCCTGAGCACGGTTTCCGGGTCTCCGGCGTTCGGCGCTCATCGCGATCCATGGACAGGATTCGCGTGGATCGTGCGTTTCTTTCGTCCAGCGACAAAGTTCAGCGATAAAGGCGATGAAGAGGAGACGCGAGACGAACAGGGATCGGCGACCCGGTGGACCTGCCCGGCCGCGGCACCGGACCGAGCGATCGTCAGGACCCCGCCGAACGTCGACCACCGCTTGTCGGCCTCGGCGTGGCACCGGACCGAGCGATCGTCAGGACCCGTATAGACCAAGATCTTTCAAAGTGTCCTGGTCATGTACACGCTGCACGGGTCGGGCCGGTAGTCCGCGAACGGCTCGCAGTAGTCGAACCCGAACTTCTCATACAGTTTCCGGGCGGGCAGGAAGAACTCGCTCGCGCCGGTCTCGAGGCTCAGCCGGGTGAACCCCATGCGTTTCGCCTCGGTGATGATGTGCTCCAGCAGCAGGGACGCGGTCCCGTTCCGCTTGCGCGCCGGCGCGGTGCGCATCGACTTCACCTCGGCGTGGCCCGCGTCCAGCCTCTTGATCGCACCGCAGCCCACCAGGCTGTCACCGTCCATGACCGACCAGAACGTGATCTCGGGCCTGCGGAGCTCGTCCAGGTCAAGGGCGTGCTTGCTCTCCAGAGGCGTGACGGATCGCATCTCCTGGACGTGCTCGTCGAGAAATCCGGCGATCTCCGGACCGGAGAGGTCGTCGAGGACGATTTTCATGTGCCGGCCTTTCTTCGGGCTTCGTTCCTGCCGGGTGTGCCGTCACCGCGCGTCGGACCGGGGCGCGTCGTTCGCCGCGGGCCCGCCAGGCGGCCGGCACCGCCTCCACCGGCGCGTCCGGGATGCCGGACGGCGGGGGCCTTGTCATCATCGATGGACATGTCGTCATGGGTCGACACGAAAGGAGAGCCTTCCGGGAATCCGTCAGATCACCGAACGGATCGTACCGCCGTCCACGCGGAGCGTGGCGCCGCTGATGTAGTCGGCATACGGGCCGGCCAGGTACGCGACGGCACCCGCGATCTCCTCCGGGCGGCCGAACCGGCCGACGTCGTTGGGGACGAAGTCGCGGGCGGCGTTGCGCTCGATCTCCTCCCACGACTCCCCCCAGCCGTGCTCCGGCGCGATCTCGGTGAGCAGCCTCTCCACCGAGTCGACGAGGATCGCCCCGGGAGCGACCACGTTGGACGTCACCCCGGTGTCCTTCAGCTCCCGCGCCAGGGAGACGGCGAGATTGTGCCGCGCGGCGAGCGAGGCGTTGTAGTGGGGCTGCATCGACATCGGCTGCGACGAGAGGCCGCCGCCGATCTGGATCACCCGGCCCCAGCCGCGCTCGCGCATCCCCGGCACCAGCCGCTGGATCATGCGTACCCCGGAGACCACGTTGACCTCGTACGTCCGGGCCCACACCTGCGGGGTGGCGTCGGCCCAGCCGAGGTGGTCGTACGCGCCGGCGTTGTTGACCAGGATGTCGACCTCGCCGGCGGTGGCGGCCACCGCGTCGGCGCCCTCGTCCGTGGCGAGGTCGCCGATCGCCACGGCGACCGCGCCGATGTCCTCCGCCACCTTGCGGGCGCGGGCGCCGTCTCGTCCGTGCACCACGACCTCGGCGCCCTCGGCGGCGAGCAGCCGGGCGATCGCCTCGCCGAGTCCGGAGTTGGAACCGGTCACGAGGGCCCGGCGGCCTGTCAGGTTCAGGTTCATCACGCTGTCCTTCCACTCTTGTCTACGACTGTAGACATGAGCGTAGTCTACACTCGTAGACATGACAGCCACACGACGCCGCGACGCCGCCGCCACCAGGGAGGCCATCCTGCGGGCCGGAGTCGAGGGCTTCACCCGCCACGGCTACGACGGCGTCGGGGTCCGCGAGATCGCCCAGGCCGCCGGTGTCACGGCGATGCTGGTCAACCGCTACTTCGGTTCCAAGGAAGGGCTCTTCGCCGAGGTGGTGGAGGCGTCCATGGCCGACCGCACCGTCCTCACCGACGATCCGGCCACCCTCGCCCGCGACGTGGCCGCCGCCCTGGTCCGCCGCACCGCGCCGCACGCCGACGGCCTCGACCCGTTCCTGCTCGTGCTGCGCTCGGCACCCAACCCCCGCGCCGCGGAGATCCTGCGGGCCGGCATCGAGAACCACGTCGAGGCCCACCTGCTCGACGTCGCCCCGGAACTGCGCGGTACGGGCCGCGCGGCCATGGTCCTCTCGGTCGTCGCGGGCTTCTGGCTGATGCGCAAGGTGATCGGCAGCACCGCCCTGAACAGCGCCGACGAGAGAACGCTGGCCGAGACGCTGGAGCGGCTGTTCACGCTGCTCATGCGTCCCGGCTAGCGGCCGTCGCACCCCGGCCGGCCGTCACGCGTCCCGGCCGGCCGCTCACGCACCCCGGCAGCCGTGGCCGGCCGCCGGGGACCCGGCGGCCGGGCCGGAGGTCAGCCGGTGATCACGTCAGGGATCACTCCGGTGGTGACGAGGCCGCGGTACCACAGGGCGCTGTCCTTCGGCAGGCGCCGCTGGGTGGTGAAGTCGACGTGGACGATGCCGAAGCGCTTGTGGTAGCCCTCGGCCCATTCGAAGTTGTCGAGGATGGACCAGACGAGATAGCCGCGCAGGTCCACGCCCTCGGCCAGCGCGGCGTGGGCCGCCCTGAGGTGGGAGTCGAGGTAGGCGACGCGGTCCGAGTCGGCGACCCGGCCGCCCGAGGGGGCGTCGTCGTCGAAGGCCGCGCCGTTCTCGGTGATGAGCAGGCCCACGGAGGGGTGGTCGCGGGACAGGCGGGTCAGCAGGGCGGTGAGGCCCGCCGGGTCGATGGGCCAGCCCATCGCGGTGCTGGGGCCGCCGGGGTGGACGAAGGAGATGTCCTCGCTGCCCGGCCAGGCGGGATCGGCCGGGGCGCCGGGGGCGTCGGCGACGTACTGGGGGCAGTAGTAGTTGATGCCGAGCAGGTCGATCGGCTGGTGGATCAGCGTGAGATCGCCCTCGCGCAGGTGGCCGAGGCCCGCGTGCCGATCGATGATCTTCAGGAGGTCCTCGGGCATCTCCCCGCGCAGGGCGGGGTCGAGGAACTGGCGGTTGAGCAGCAGGTCGACGCGCTCGGCCGCGGCCGGATCGCCGACGACGGGCGAGAGGTTGAGGGTGAGGGCCAGCTCGCGGGCACCGGCCTCGCGCAGCGCCCGGGCGCCGAGGCCGTGCGCGAGCAGCAGGTGGTGGGCGGCGCGGAAGGCGTCGCCCGGGTCGGTCCTGCCGGGGGCGTGGACGCCGCTGCCGTAACCGAGGAAGGCCGCGACCCAGGGTTCGTTGAGCGTCGTCCAGGTGCGGACGCGGTCGCCGAGCCGGGCGTGGACGGCCGTGGCGTAGTCGGCGAAGCGGTACGCGGTGTCGCGGGCCGTCCAGCCGCCCCGGTCCTCCAGCGCCTGGGGCAGGTCCCAGTGGTAGAGCGTCACGTACGGGTCGATGCCCGCGGCCAGCAGGGAGTCGACGAGGCGGTCGTAGAAGTCGAGGCCGCGCGGGTTGACCGGGCCCGAGCCGTCCGGCTGGATCCGCGGCCAGGCGACGGAGAACCGGTAGGCGGCCAGGCCGAGCGACTTCATGAGCTCGACGTCGTCCACGTGACGGTGGTAGTGGTCGCAGGCGACGTCGCCGGTGTGCCCGGAGGCCACCCGCCCCGGCGTCCGGGAGAAGGTGTCCCAGATCGACGGTCCGCGCCCGTCCTCGCGGGCGGCGCCCTCGATCTGGTAGGCGGCGGAGGCGGCGCCCCAGACGAACCCGGCGGGAAAGGCCGGGCCGGTCGCTGCGGTCATGTCAGTCCTCCACGAGCTGGGGTACGGCGGGCTGGCGGCCGCACGGGGTGGTCCTGATCTCCTGCGACCAGGCGAGGGTGACGCCGAGGGTGTCGGTGAGCGTCCGCTGGAAGTCGGCGAGCCGGGCCGGATCGGCGCGGATCTTGCGCGGCGGCAGGTCGGCGGCGAGGGCCTGGACGGCCAGCGCGCCCACGGCCTCGCCGATGCTCCACTCGACGGGGTGGAGCCGGTAGCAGCCGTTGGTGACGTGGGTGGTGCCGATGTTCTTGCCGGCGGGCAGCAGGTTGTCGACGCGCTGGGGCAGCAGCGCGCCGAGCGGGATCTGGAAGGGGTAGCAGTCGACGTCCACGTAGGTGCGGCCGGACGTGCTGGGGTGCAGGTCGATCCGGTAGGAGCCGATCCCGACCGCGTCGGCGAACACCTCGGACCCGGCGAGCGGGCCGCGCGCCTCCACCCCGACGTGCTGCTCCAGCACGGTGAACTCGGCCTTGATCCGCCGCGCCTCCCGGACGTACACCGCCTTGGCCAGGCCGTCCGCGGTCCCGACGAGATCGGGACGCAGCCGCAGGCCCGGGTATCCGGCCTCGGTCTGCATCCAGTACAGGAACGACAGCGACAGGTCGCGGGCACCCGCCAGCGCGGCCTCACGGTCCGCGCCGGGACCGATCAGCGGCCGGTCCCAGTAGTCGATCTGCGGCCAGTTGACCAGGGTGACGTCGTGCGAGATGGTGCCGGGCTCGTACTGCTCCGCGGCCACGATCCGGCGGAAGTGCCACAGGTCGTGCTTTCCGGGGACGTGCCCGTTGTCGTGGAACAGGCCGCGCGAGCGCACCGACAGGTCGATCGGCTCCACGTCCGTCCACGACAGCTGGGACCCCGGCCAGAACGGGGCCCGCCGGGTCCTCCAGTAGTCGTAGCCCGCCGGGCGGCCGATCGTGTGGTCCTCGCCCGGCCGGTACTCCAGCGGGAAGCACCAGCTGACGGCCTGCTGGTCGAGGGGGTTCGCCACCGGCGCGGCGTGCGGTTCGCCGGTGTCGGCGACGCCCTCCGCGCCGATCACGTGCTCGACCCCGGCCAGCGGCAGCAGGTCGCCGAGCTCGGTGGCGTCCACGACGTAGTCGGCCGCCACGACCAGCTCGGTCCCGTCGGGCCGGGTGAAGGTGACCGCCTCGACCCGGTCGCCCGTCACCTCGACCGCCACGGGCGTGTGCCGCAGCAGGACGGTGACCAGCCCGGCGGTCCGGTACGGCGCGAGCATCTCCTCGATGACGGCCAGCGCCGCCCGCGGCTCGTGGCACAGCCCGCTGACCACGCCGAGCCCCGGGTTGAGCAGGCGCTGCGCGGCCACCGAGGCGCGGAGCGGGTAGTTGCGGCGGTAGTACTCGCGGACGCCCTGACGCAGCCTGCGGTAGCTCGGCGAGGCGTACCGCGACTCGATCCACGGGTTCTCGTCCGGCGGGACCGCCTGGCTGGTCAGCTGGCCGCCCAGCCAGTCGGTCTCCTCGGTGAGCACCACCCGCCGGCCGAGCCTCGCGGCGGTCAGCGTCGCGGCGACACCGCCGAGACCCCCTCCGACCACCAGCACCGGCGCGTGCGTCTCCTGCATGATCATCCCTTCACGCCGCCCTCGGACAGGCCGGCGACGAAACTGCGTTGGTTGAAGACGAAGACGGCCAGGATCGGCAGCAGTACCAGCACCGAGCCGGCCATGGCGGGTCCGTAGGCGACGTTTCCGCCGGTCAGGAACTTGCTCAGCGCCAGCTGGACGGTCTGTGTCCCGGGCGAGCTCGTCACGACGAGCGGCCAGAGGAAGTCGTCCCAGACGGCGGTGAAGGCGAACACCGCGACGGTCGCGACCAGCGGCCTCGCCAGCGGCAGATAGATCTTCCAGAAGAGCCTGAACTCGCTCGCGCCGTCGACCCGGGCGGCCTCGCCCAGCTCGTCGGGGAGCCCGAGGAAGTACTGCCGGGCCAGGAAGACGTTGAGCGGCCCGATCAGGTGCGGCAGGGTCAGCCCGGCCAGCGAGTCGAGCAGCCCGGAACCGCCCTGCCCGGTGATGTCGTTCCCGCCCGCCAGCGGGATCCCCTTCGCGATCAGGAACAGCGGGATGAGGGTCACCGCCACCGGCACCATCGTGGTCGCGACGATCGTCATGAAGATCGCATTGCTTCCCCGGTAGGGGAGCTTGGCGAAGGCGTACCCGGCCAGGAGCGCGAACACGCAGTTGGCGACGACGACCAGCAGGGCGACGATCAGCGAGTTCGTCATCGCCGTGCCGAGGTTGCCCGCGTCCAGGGCGGTCGAGAAGTTGTCGAGGACCGGGTTTCGCGGCAGCAGCCGCGGCTCGGACGAGAACACCTCGGACTCGGGCTTGAAGGCGATCGAGACCATCCACCAGAACGGCACGAGCACCAGCAGCGTGGTGATGACCAGCGCGAGGATCGATCCTGGTCTGCGCATCACTTCCGCCCGTTCCCGCGCATCGCGACGAGCGCGAAGGCGAAGATGGCCGCGAACAGGACGAACGCCATGGCGCTGGCGGAGCCGAACCGGTTGTTCTGGAACGCCTCCTGGTAGATCAGGTAGTTGGTGGTCGTCGTCGAGCCGAGCGGCCCGCCGCCGGTGAGGATGAAGATCTCGGCGAACGACTGCGACAGGTAGACGATGTTGATCGTGACCACGTAGACCATGACCGGCCGCAGGCCGGGCAGCGTCACGTGCCGGAACCGGGCCCAGGCGTTCGCGCCGTCCATCTTCGCGGCCTCGTACAGGGTGACCGGGATCGCCTGGAGCCCGGCCAGGAACAGCACCATGTTGCCGCCGAGGGCCTTCCACACCCGCATGACCGCGACCGAGTGCAGGGCGGTGTCCTCGTCGAGGAGCCAGTCGCGAGGATCGAGGCCGAGGGAGCCCGCGAGGTCGTTGAACCAGCCGTCGGGGGAGTACATCCACAGCCAGACCAGGCTGACGGCCGTCAGCGGGACGATGCGGGGCAGGAACAATCCGGCCCGGAACAGCCCGATGCCGGGCATTTTCCGGTTGGCCAGCAGCGCCAGCCCGAGCGCGATGCCGACCGCGAAGGGCAGCACCTCCGCGACGAACTGGGCGGTCACCCGCAGGGACTTCAGGAAGTCCGCCGAGCCGAGCAGCGCCGCGTAGTTGTCGGCGCCGATCAACTGGGGCGCGCCGCGGTCGAGCGGGCTGTAGCCGGTGAAGCTCAGGTAGAACCCGTACAGCACGGGGAACAGCTGGAAGACCGCCATGTAGGCCAGGACCGGGGCGGTGAAGGCGAGCCCGACGAGCTTGCGACGGCCGGTCGGGCCTCTCCCGCTCCCGCGGGTCCCGGTCCGCGGCGACGCCGCGGACCGGGACCCGCCGTGCTTGGTTCCGTGCTTGGTGAGGAGAGTCATCACTGGGCCGTGAGCAGCGGCCCGGCCTCGGCCGCCGCGTCGTCCAGCGCCTGCTTCGCGGTCGCCTTCCCGGCGAGCGCCGTCTCCAGGTGCTTGTCGAGCACGTCACGGACCTGCACCCAGGCCGGGACGTTCGGGCTGCCCACGTAGGCGGGGGCGGCGTCGATGAACGGCTTCAGCAGCGGCTGCCCGGTGACGTAGGCGCCCTGGGCGGCCGAGGCGCGCACCGGCAGCCCGCCGACGCTCTCGGCGTACCGCTCGTTCACGCCCTTGGAGACCATGAACTCGACGAACTTCCAGGCGAGGTCCTTCTTCTTCGAGTCGGCGTTGACGAACAGGCCGGTGGTGGCCCCGCCGAAGGTCTTGGCGTCGACGGCCTTCAGCGGCGGCAGCACCCCGATCTTCGAGGCGAGGTCGGGCACGGCCTTGACCATCTGGAGTATCTGCCCGCCGGTCGCGGTGACCATCGCCGCCTTGCCGGTGGCGAGCGGGTTCTGCCCGGCGGGCTGGTTGGCGAAGTCCAGGCCGAGCTGGTCGCTGACCTTGCCGTCTCCGCTGTAGAGCCCGGCGAAGTACTCCAGCGCCTTCACGCCCTCCGGCGAGTTCCAGGTGACCTCCTTGCCGTCGGACGACAGCAGCTCGCCGCCCTCCGAGCCGATCAGCGCCTGGAAGCTCTGCACCCGCTGGATCTTGGCGGACTGGAGCATCAGGCCCGCCCGTTGGATCGCTCCACCCTCTCGGACGGTCAGCTTCCCGGCCGCCTCCGCGGCCTCGGCCCAGGTGGCCGGCTCGGCGACACCGGCCTTCTCCAGCAGGTCCTTGCGGTAGGCGACGAGGACGCCGTTGCCGCCCAGCGGGATCAGGTACTGCCCGCCGGCCACCTGGCCGCTCGCCAGGTAGGGCGCGAGGTCGGTCCTGTCCGCCTCGGGCAGGGCGGCGATCCGGGCGTCGAGCGGCTCGATCCGCTTGGCCGCGGCGAACCCGGCGGCGACGGCCGGGCCGTGGCCGAACACGTCGGGGGCGTTGTTGCCGGCGAAACCGGCGTTGAGCTTGGGCGACATCTGGGCCCAGTCGACGAAGGTCACCTGGACCCTCGTCTTGTTGGCGGACTCGAACTCCGGCACCAGCGTCTTGGTGACGAGCTCGATCTCCGGGGCGGAGTTGCCGGGGAACCAGACGGTCAGCGTGTCGGCCGCGCCTGCGCCGCCGCTGCCGCTGCCTCCGCCGCCCGTCCCGCAGGCCGTCGCGGCGAGAAGAACGCCCGCGCTGACCGCGACGGCGAGGAATCCGCGTCTGCCGACGGCTGTCCACCGGTTGGTGATCATGAATTTCTCCTGTTTCGGAGTGGGGGGTTCGGAGTGTGGGAGGTCGGCTCCCGGCGCTGGATCGCCGGGAGCTGGGAGTATTCGATTGTGGTCGGGCTCCGGGGGGTGCTCGTGTGAGCTGTGGTCAGGCTCTGGGAGGGCCGATCATGTGGTCCTCGGGGAGGCCGCAGGGCAGCAACTGCCGGTGGTCGCCGGGATCGTCGGAACCGGCCAGGATCCGGGTGAGCATCTTCACCGCGCCCCGGCCCATCTCGTTGCGGGGGATCCGCAGGCTGCTCCAGCCGCTCTCGGTCATCGTCACCAGGACGACCACCGACATGTCGGCGGGAGCGGCCAGGCCGCGCTCGCCCAGCGCGGCGACGAGCTGCCTGGCCAGGGGCTCGTTCTCGGCCAGGACGGCGGTGACGCCGCCGGCGTGCGCGGCGTCGACCCAGGCCGGGTCCAGCTGCGACGTGACGTACATCAGCTCGGGCAGCCCCACGTCGGCGCAGCCGGCCCGGTAGCCGGCCTCCTTGTCGAGGAAGACCTCCATCCGGTCCGGTCCCGTGACGTAGGCGATGCGCCGGTGGCCCAGCGCGGCGAGCCTGCCGACGGTGTCCCTGGTGGCGCTGGCGTAGTCGGCGCCGACCCAGGCTATCTCGGTGCCGGGCACGGTCCTGCGCCCTATGTGAACGAAGGGGTATCCCTCGGCGGCGAGCCTGGCCAGCTCGGTGGAGCCGGGCTCGACGCCGAGCAGCACGCTGCCGTCGGCGAGCGCGAGCCGGTTCACCCCGTCGCTGTAGACCCGGCGGCGGCCGTCGAGATCCTCGGTGGAGGCGAACAGCACCAGGTCGTAGCCGTCGGCGACGGCCTGCTGCTCGATGCCGACCAGGAACTCGTGGTAGAAGTCCAGCTGGTCGAGCGGGAAGATCGACTCGAACGTGTAGACCCCGAGCAGCCGGTTGCGCTTCCCGCGCAGGCTGCGTGCCGCCGGATTGGCGACGTAGCCGAGCTGGCGCACCGCCTCCAGGACGCGCTGGACGGTCTGCTCCGGGATCCCGGTCTCCGGACCCCGGCCGTTGACGACCGCGGAGACCGTCGCCTGGGAGACGCCCGCGAGCTTGGCCACGTCGGCCTGACGAGCCCGGCGCCGCACTCCGTCCATCGCGATCTCCTGATTCGTATCAGTTGTGGGGGAACAGCCAGGAGATGGTGACTGGCTGATTCGTATTGGCGAAACCGTTGCAAGACGGACGGGGCGCTGTCAACACTCCCGGCGAAAGAATCTTGAAACATGCCGGAAATCCGCTCTTGACGGCAGTGAAGGCTGCGGCCTATCTTCCCGTTACGAATCGGGAAAGCTCGTATTTCTGCAGGTCAGGTATTACTAATACGAATCAGAGGTATTAGCGTGGGGCTCCCCAGTGCCGCAGCCGTCCTGGCGCTCGTCGCCGCCCTGCTCCTGCCCCAGCCCGCCCACGCGACCGGAGACGGGACCGTCCGTGGCGCCGCCGCCGTTGACGTGACCGCGACCGTACGCGCCGCCGGGACCACCTACTACGTCGACGCGACCGGCGGCTCCGACAGCGCGGCCGGGACCTCGTCCTCGACCGCCTGGAAGACCCTCGGCAAGGTCAACGCCCAGACCTTCGGTCCGGGTGACAGCATCCTGCTCAGGTCCGGCGGCGTCTGGACCGGCCAGTACCTCGACCTGCGCGGCTCGGGCGCGGCCGGGGCGCCGATCGTCCTCGGCCAGTACGGCACCGGGGCGAAGCCCCGCATCGACTTCGCCGACACGGCCGTCGACGGCGAGGGCTTCGGGGTGCGGCTGAAGAACGTCTCGCACTGGGAGATCGGCGGGCTTGAGATCACCAGCGGGCAGCAGCCCACCGACCGGCGGCGCAGCGGGGTCCTCGTCGTCGGCGAGGGCACCGGCGCGGGGGACTTCACCCACATCCACGTCAAGAACACCTACATCCACGACGTGTTCGGCACCGACCGCCGGACCGGCGGGATCAACTTCCACGCCCGCGGGACCTCCACCGGGCCCGAGAGCACCTGGACGGACGTGCTCATCGAGGGCAACACCGTCGACAACGTCGCCGACACCGGCATCCAGACCATGACGGACGCGCTGCTCAACACCACGTGGGCGCACGACCTCGACGCCTTCCGCGACCTGGTGATCCGCGGCAACACCGTCACCAGGATCCACCGCGACGGGATCCTCGTCCGGTCGGGGCTGGCCCCGCTCGTCGAGCGCAACACCACCGACCGGATCGGTGAGTCCACCACCTCGACCCTGCCCTACCTGGACGACATCGCGGTCGTCGCCGCGCAGTGGATGTACGCCACGACCGACGCGGTCTTCCAGTTCAACCAGGCCTTCCGCACCCGCAGGCTCGACGGCGACGGCCAGCCCTGGGACTTCGACCAGCGGGTCCACCGCAGCGTCTACCAGTACAACTACAGCCAGGACAACGAGGGCGGCACGCTGCTCGTCATGGACCAGACCGACGACAACGTGTTCCGCTACAACATCTCCCAGAACGACCTGGACCGCAGCGTCGGGGTGTTCCACCTGGTCAGCGGGTCGGGCGACCTGAAGGTCCACAACAACGTCTTCTACCGCTCGGCCGGGCAGACCGGCCAGATGACCGGGACGTCGACCGGCGAGGTGGCCTACACGAACAACATCTTCGTCAACCAGGGGAGCGGGGCCTACAGCATCAGCGGCAACGTCACCTACGACCACAACCTCTACTCGGGCACCAACGCCAACCAGCCCAACGACCCGTACAAGGTCATCGCCAGCCCGCGGTTCGTCGCGGCGGGCGGCGCGTCGGGGCTGGCCTCCGCGGGCGCCTACAAGCTCCAGCCGGGTTCGCCCGGGATCGACAGCGGCGTCGCGGTCTCCTCGCCCGGCGCCCAGGACTTCTTCGGGACCGCGCTCTACCAGGGCTCTCCCGACCGGGGCGCGCACGAGTCGGCCGCGGCCCCCGCCACCACCCTGCTGTCGGACGACTTCGGCGACGGCGACGCGGCGGGCTGGACGAGCACCGGCGGCTCGTGGTCGGTCGCGAGCGGCGCGTACTCCCAGACCTCCACCGCCGCCGCGGAGAGCCTGTCCGTCACCGGCTCCGCCGGCTGGACCGACTACACCGTCCAGGGACGGGTCCGGCTGGACAACGCGAGCGCCAACGCGGGCCTGGTCCTCCGGTACGCCGATGCCGCCAACTTCTACCTGTTCCGCCTCAACGACGGCACCGACACCGCCGACCTGTACAAGAAGGCCGGCGGCACGCTGACCCGGGTCGCCGGCGCCTCCGTCCCGGTCACCCCCGGCGCGTTCCGCACGCTCAGGGCGACCGTGTCCGGCTCGACCGTCACCGGCTTCGTCGACGGCAACCAGGTGCTCACCTGGACCGCCCCCGCCGGCGAGCCGGCGAGCGGCAAGGTCGGCCTCCGCATGCACTCCAGCACCGCGACCCTCGACGACCTGCGGGTCACGGCGCCCTAGGACTCCCGGCGAAGCGCGTGCGTGACCGTCCGGGACCGGGAGGTTCCGGACGGCCTCCACGCCCGCAGGGGATTCTCGTGCCGGGGGAACCCGCCCGAGCGGCCACACGTCAGACTGCCCATGAGGCGCTTGAGGTGTTCGCGGTTTCTCGTGCTGTCCTTGGCGCTCACGCTCGCGGCCGGTACGGCTTCCGCGTGCTCGACCCCGTACGAACCTCCGACCCGCCCCGCGGCCCTGCCGAAAGTGCCGGCTTTCCCGCAGGCCGAGAGAGTGTGGCCGGACGCGTTCTTCGAGACACCGGGGTGGATCAAGGATGTGCGCGCGGTCCAGCCGATGGTCATGCTCAGCTCGCACGAGGTCCTCCTCGCCAATCCCGGCGGCAGACACCCCGTCCTGGTGAGTTACGACCGGTGGACCGGCCGGCATCGCGTGCTGGCCAGGATTCCGGAGGGACCGGCCGGGCACTGGATCGCGAAAGCGGCTTCCGGGAACGGCCACGTCGCGTGGATGGCGCGGGTGAGCGGCGACGGTGCTCCAGCGCGAATGCAGATCTGGGCCATGCCCGCTTCCGGCGGGCCCCGCGAACTCCTCGCCGAGTTCCCCGGCCAGGGATATTCTCCGACGACTCTCGCCGGCTTCGAGATCGCGGACGGCCATGTCATCTGGTGGCCGCACTCCCTGGAAGCCGTGCGTCGCGTTTCCCTCGCCGGAGGGCCGGTGGAGTCGATCTCCGGCCAGGGGCACCACTACATGGCCGCCTGGCCGTGGGCATACGACGGCCGGGACAGCCTGCTCAACCTCGCCACCGGCGAACGCCGCGAGGTGGCGGAAACGGGCGGGCTCTCCAGGCGCTGCGGACCCGAGTGGTGCGTCAGCGAGCTCGAACCGGCGATGTACGAGCTGACGAAGGTCGTCATGCAGCGGGTGGACGGTTCGGGCAGGACGCTCGTCCCCGGCACGCACATGGCGGAGGCCCTGCTGCACGACAGGTTGGGGTTCTTCGACCCGCCCTTCGTCCGTGGCGGCGAGTCCCTGATCGTGTCCACGGGCAGGTCGGTGGGAACCCTCGGATCCGCGGCCGTGCTGTATGACCGCTGCACGGGGCTGTCGGCTCTCATCGACCCGCCCCGGAAGCAGACGGACGCCGCCGACCTGCCGGATCCCATCCGCCTCGGCGGCTCCGCGCCGGGCGGCCCGCTCCTCTTCTGGCGGGCTTCCGGCAACAGGCACATGGTGATGGACGTCTCTCGCGTCCCCGCGGACAGGTGCTCGCCCTGAAACGTCGCTAGCTCGCCGCCGGGGAACGCGCGCGGCCGCTGTCCGGCGGCTCCGGGCGTGCCGGAGCGCTGCGAAGACGCGCCGGAGCGCTCCGGATCGCCGGGAAGGAGCGCTCCGGATCGCCGGGAAACGGCGGGAACCACCTCTCCGGTGAGATCGCCCGCGCGTTTCGGCGACCACCGATCGTCCGCGTGCCCGTACCGGAGTTCCGCGTCCGTACCGGAGTCTCACCTCTCCGGCCGGCCTGAAAACTTGCCGTGCCTATCGAATGTCGATACATTTCCATCGCTATTCGATTGAAGGGGAGACGATGGGAAAGTTGACAGTGCTCGCGCTGCGTGCCGTGCTCGTGGTGCTGCTCGCCGGTTCGGTGTTCGTACAGGCGGTGATGGTGCCGTTGCTGGCCATCGACATGGAGCAGCTCAACGCGGACTACGCGTACCTGCGCACCCCGTTTCTCGTGATCACGGTCCTGGGTGTCGTGACGGTCCAGGTCGTCCTGGTCTGCGTGTGGAGGCTGGTGACGATGGTGCGACGCGGCACCGTGTTCTCCCACGCCGCCTTCCGGTACGTGCACATCGTGATCGGCGCGCTCGTGGCGGCCGCCCTCGTGGTGTTCGCGTACGCGGTCCTCCTGGCGCCGGGCGACCCCGTCGCCCCTGGGGTGGTCCTCCTGATATGCGGGGTCGTCGTGGCGATCCTGGGGGTCGCGCTCATCGTGCTCGTGCTGCGGATGCTGCTCGCCCAGGCCGTCGCGCGCGACGTCGAGGCGGCGCGGATGCGGGCCGAGCTGGAAGAGGTGATCTGATGCCGATCACCGTCG
Source organism: Streptosporangium sp. NPDC023825 (assembly GCF_040639575.1). NCBI lineage: Bacteria > Bacillati > Actinomycetota > Actinomycetes > Streptosporangiales > Streptosporangiaceae > Streptosporangium > Streptosporangium sp. NPDC023825. Next base: position 22,354 of record NZ_JBFAAE010000086.1, read on the forward strand.
ACATCGACGTGATGCTGGCCAGGCGGAAGATGTCCGTGGGCGAGCTCGCGGACCGCGTCGGGATCACGCCCGCCAACCTGGCGGTGCTCAAGAACGGCCGTGCCAAGGCGGTGCGCTTCACGACGCTCGCCGCGCTCTGCGAGGTGCTCGAGTGCCAGCCGGGAGACCTGCTGCGCTGGGAGGCCGTGGACGCCATGGGCGTTGCGGACGCCGGGGGCGTCAGGGAGGGCGCGGACGTCGCGGACGGGTGACGAGCGAACCCCGGAAAAGGCCCTGACCTGTGTGAACAGGTCAGGGCCCTTCGTGTTTCCGGGGACGGTGCCGCGTGGATCCTCGCCCGGGCGCCGGGTCCGCGGTGCCCCGCCGAGCCGACCGGCGGACTGCTCGTGCCGCCGGTGGTCGTGCCCCGCTCGGTCGCTCCCGCCGTGCCGAGGACACCACGGAGCCCGCTGAGGAGGAGAGACGGGCCCGAGATGGAACGGGCGGTGGAACCGGATGGAACACCTTAAGGGTATCCGGCTCGTCGGTCCCTCTCCCGGAGAGCGGATTGGCACGTTCCACGGAACGTCGCCTTCCTGCGGATGAGCCGTACGAAACATCGAAAGGAAGACAGATGACCGACCACATTCCCACCGCGCGCCAGATGACAGGCGGTAGCGCGTACAAACCCCGCAGGCCGGGGACGTTACTGACCGCCACCCTGGCCACTGCGGTGGCCGCGGCGTCCATGCTGTCGTCGGCGGCGGTCTCCCTGATCGCGGGCAGAGGCCTGCTGCAGAGCTACGTGCGCGACGAGCTCGGCGTCGAGGTCGACTCGGAGGCCGTGGGCTCCGTCGTGGACACCGCGGTGGAGGCCGCGTTCGGCTCTCTCCAGGCCCGGGCGTACGTCTGGCTCTTCTTCGCGGCGGTTTTCGTCCTGCTCCTGCTGCCCGTCCGCGACGGCAGGACGTGGGCCCGGGTCGTGCTGAGCGTCCTCACCCCCGTCGTCGTTCTCCTCGGGTTGCGGGACATCACGGACATGGTGTCCCCGATCACCGGATTCATGGCCGCGCTGGCCACCCTGGGCGCGCTGCTCGCCGTCGTGGCGTGCTGGCTTCCCGCGACCAACCGCTACGTCAGGACGCGCAAGCAGTCGCGTCGGTCCCAGCTCGGATGAAGGTCCCAGCTCAGATGAACAACGGAGGAACGATGATGTCCGCAGTCAAGAGAATCGCCCGCCTGGCCGCCGCGCTGGGTGCCGCCACGGCGCTGACCGTGGGTCTCGCGGCCGCGCCCGCCCAGGCCGCCGACGTACCCGGCGTCCTGACCGCCCGGCTGACGATCACCAAGGAGGCGGCCGGCTGCAAGGTCCTCACCTTCGGCAAGGTCGGCATGACGCAGGCCCAGGCGCAGTACCTGGTCGACAACGGCGCGACGGCTCAGGTCGAGATCTGGGGCGAGGACGCCGTCTACGACAACCGGCTGTACAAGGCGGGCAACGCGCAGCTGAGCGCGGGATCGGACCGGAACGGGGGAGGGCTGATCATCATCTCCGCCCCCACGATCCGGTGCTCCCTCCTCGACGAGGACGACTCCTCGCTGGAGGGCGCCGGTGACGAGGTCTACGCCAAGGTCGTCTTCAACGCCCCCGGATACTCCCGTATGACGAAGAGGACGAACACGGTGCACGGCCGTTACTGATCCCGGGTCCCGGGCCGGAGGTGACTGGCACGGAGGTCGGACCCCGGTGAGGTCATGCGACAGGGACGGCGATTCGCACGCAAGGACGTTGCAAGACGAGTGCAACCGCCCGGCGGCAGCCTGATCGCACACCGATCCGAGGAGTCCTGACATGTCCGCCGCTGTGGAGATCGCCACGGACGCCGCCGACCGTGCGGCCCCCGCCTCGCCCACCGGCCCGGAGGGGCATGTGTCCCGCCTCACCGAGAGCTGAGGCCCGCCGTGGATCGCCGGCCACCGGTCCTGGTCCATGACCCGGCCCATGACAAAGCGGACAGGGGGTGGCGGGGCCCCATATCCCGCCGGTCCCGCACCGGCGGCTGCCCGCCGTACCACGGGGTGACGTCGGCGGCGGCGGACGACACCGGGTCGCTGCTTCTCGCCGGGGCACACGCCCGGTGCGTCGAGGGCGACCTGCGATCCAGCCGGGAGTGCTTCGACGCGGCGTACCGTGCGGCCGAGAGCGAGGGCGACGGTCAGGCGATGGCCCTCGCGGCGCTGGGACTGTCCGGTCTGTGGGTGCACGAACACCGCGGCGTCATGGCCGCCGCGTCGATCGAGGCGCGTCTGCGGCACGCGTTGTCGATGGTGGACCCGCGGTCACCGGAAGCTCTCCGGCTCAGGGTACGGCTGGCCGCCGAGGCCGACTACCGGTCGGGCGGGCACGCCACCGTCCTCGCCGCGCTGGAGGAGGCCAGGCGGGCGGGCGATCCGACGGCGTGGACCGAGGCGGTCAGCCTGGCCCACCACTGCCTGCTGGGTCCCGGCCAGAGCGAGATGCGTCACGAACTCGCCCGGGAGCTGATCGCCGCGGGTTTCCGGACCTCGTGCCGCAGCGATCTGCTGATGGGACTGTTGTGGCGCACCGTCGACCACGTTCTCGACGCGGACCCGCACGCGGAGCGCCACCTGGCGGAACTGCGCGGCCTGCTGGCCCAGCGGGACCACCTGGCGGTCGGGTTCGTGGTGCGGGCGATCGAGGTGATGCTCGGCATCCGCGCGGGGCGGCTGGAGCAGGCCGAGGCCGAGGCGGCCGCCTGCGCCGAACGGGGAAGGAGGGCCGGCGACGCGGACGCCGCAGGCTGGTACGGCGCGCAGATGGTGGCCATCCGCTGGTACCAGGGCCGCATCGCCGAGCTGGTTCCGATGCTGGCCGAGGAGGTGAACTCGCCGACGCTCAGCGCCGTGGACAACTCCTACCTGGCCGCGCTGGCGGTCGCCGCGGCCACCGCCGGAGACCGGCGGCAGGCGGCCGGCGCGCTGGCGCGGCTGCGGGGCGGCGATCTGGCCCTGCTGCCCCGATCCAGCAGCTGGCTGGTGACCATGCACGGCGTCGTGGAGGCCGCGTACCTGCTGGGGGACACCGAGGCCTCGGCGGCGGCCTACGAACTGCTCGGCCCGTTCACCGGGCTTCCGATGGTGGCCAGCCTCGGCGTCGCGTGCTTCGGCTCCGCCCGGCACGCGCTGGGCGTGGCCGCGCTGACCATGGGCGACGCCCAGCGGGCGGTCGAGCATCTGCAGATGGCCGTACGGGGCAATCTGGCCATGGGGCACTGGCCGGCGGCGGTCCTGTCGCGCGTGCGGTGGGCGCAGGCGCTGGCGCTCCGGGCCGGGACCGGGGACGCCGCCGAGGCGGGCCGGCAACTGGAGGTCGCCACGAGCGAGGCGGCCGAGCTGGGCATGGTCCTGCCCCGTGGAAGGGGACCGCACGCCGCCGTCACCGCCGTCACCGCCGCCGGGCACGGCGGGCGGCGGCCCCTCATGGAGTGCCGGCGCGAAGGCCGCCGGTGGAGGATCGGGCTGGGCTCGCGGAGCGCGCACGTCGAGCACAGCCTGGGGATGGCCTACCTCGCGATCCTGCTCGCCAATCCCCGGTACGAGATTCCGGCCATCGAGCTGGCCGCAGGCCCGGTACCGCGCGGCGGGGCGGCCGTGGACGCCGGCACCGGGACCGGGACCGTCCAGCCGGCCCTGGACGAGGAGGCCATCAGGGCCTACCGCAAGCGGCTGTCGCTGTTGCAGGAGGAGATCGACGGCTACGAGGCGGCCAACGACGTCGTCCGGGCCGAGCGGCTGCGGGCCGAGCGCGACTGGCTGATCGACGAGCTGGCGTCCGCGACCGGTCTGGCCGGGCGGACCCGGAACTTCACCGGCAACGAGGAACGCGCCCGCGTCTCGGTCGGCAAGGCCCTCCGGCGTGCCGTCAGCCGCGTCGCCGCCGCCGACCCGGTCCTCGGTGAGGAGTTGCGCATGACACTGCAGACCGGTCGGCTCTGTTGCTATCAGCCGACATAGCCCCTGCGGGCACCGGCCGGAACGGCGAGGCCGCGCGTCGTTCGGTGAGGAGCCCGGGTCAGAGGCCGGAACGGCGAGGCCGCGCGTCGTTCGGTGAGGAGCCCGGGTCAGAGATCGCCGAGCTCGCCGAGCGGTTTCGTCCAGTAGTCCCGGTCGCGGGACTCGTCCTCGAAGAGGGCGAACGCGTCGGAGACGGAACGGCCGGGGCCGATGACGATGTGCATGATCTCGTTGAAGGTCTTGAACGCGTCGTCGTCACCGGCCCGCATCTCCATGTGGTTCATGAGCCGATACCAGTGCTTCTGCTCGTCCTCGATCAGGGGCAGGAGCTGTTCGCGGCTGAGGGTGCGGGCTTCCTCGACGGTGAGCCGTTTGAAGCGTGCCATGCGCTGATTGTTCCATCCGGAAATCCGGCATTCACGGTCTCGCCTGGCTCCGTTCCGTACCTGTCCGGTTCGCGTCTCATGTTCCGCCGGCACGGCGTCTCACGCGGCATGCCGTCCGAACGCGACCCTGCGAGGCCGTGCGAGGCGAACCGGTCCGGTGCCGCCATCGGGGGTGGCTCGCTACGCCGGTGTCCGGACGCGCAGGGCCTGGATGAACCAGTCGAGCACCGGCGTCAGGCTTTCCGGGGCCGGCCAGCCGTTGATCACTGAGAGCAGCCGGAGATACGACTCCCTGCGGGGGTCGTTCGCGCTCTCCAGCCGGACCAGCAACCGGCGCCGGAGACCGGCGTCGTCGGGGCGGCCGGCGACGTGCGCGTACCGTGCCGTCACCGCCGCGACGACCGGATCGCTTCGGGGCGAGGCCGGGGCGATACCGGCCACCAGGGCAGGGCCTGCCTGGTCGCGGACCATCGCGACGGGATCGCGGCGCGGGCCGCCGGTGGCGTCCCGGGCGCGCTCGGCCGCGTGCTGCTCGGCCAGACGCCGCATGACGCCGCGGAACTCCGGGTCCTGGGACAGCTCGGCCAGTTCCACCCAGGCCTCGACCTGCTCGGGTTCGGGGTCGTCGGGCAGTTCGGGGGTCATCGAGCGCCTGATCCCCGCGAATCCGGGGTCGGCGTCCAGGCCGCCGAAGGCGGCGTCGAGGAAGTCGCCGATCAGGCGCCGGCGTTCGTCCTCGGAGAGCTTCGCCAGCTTGTGCATGAGATCCATCTCCTCGGGGGTGGACCCGCGCCTGGTCACCGCCGTCAGCACCGCGCGCCGCAGGCGCAGCGTCCGGATCTGCACCGCCAGAGCCTCGGCGTGCGCCGCGGCCACCTCGGGAAGCGAGATCTCCCGTTCCACGACCCTGCGGATCGTGGGGAGGTCCACTCCCAGGTCGCGCAGCGTCCGTACGAGGTCCAGGCGTGCGACGGCGTCGATGCCGTAGAGGCGGTGACCGGCCGGGCTGCGACCGGTCGGCGGCACGATCCCGCGGTCGGAGTAGAACCGAACGGTCTTGACCGTCAGCCCGGTCCGCCGGGCCAGATCACCGATCGAGTAGAGCGTGTCGCCGTTCATGCCCCCACCCTGGCGCCTCCCCCCAGGGGAGGTGCAAGCGGGAGGTACGAGCCCGTTCGCCCGCGCAGTGCTCGCGCGGTGCTCGCGCGGAGTCAGCGGGTCGCGGCGGCCATGCGCAGGCCCAGGACGATGAGAACGGTGCCGCTGACGGCCTCCAGCCGGCGACGGACCACGGGCCTGCGGAACCACGCGCCCGCGCGCCCCACCACCGCCGCCAGGGCGAGGTACAGGGCGATCTCGACGGCCACCTGCAGGAGCGCGAGGAGCGCGGTGGTGGAGAACAGCGGCCGGTCGGCCGGTACGAACTGGGGATAGAAAGCGATCATGAAGGCTGCGGCCTTCGGGTTGGCGAGCATCACGAGAGCGCCCTCGCCGAAGGCCCCCCACCAGCCCCGCCCCGGGCCGGGCGGCGTGTCTTCGGCGATCTCCCGCGCGGGCCCGGCCGCCCGGATCCGCCACGCGGTGCGCCACGCCTTCAGCCCGAGGTAGAGCAGGAAGCCCGCACCGACCACGCGGAGAACGACGAAGGCCACCTCCGAAGCGGCCACCAGGGCGGCCAGGCCGGCGGCGGCGAACAGCGCCCAGGCGTACAGACCGGCCTCCAGGCCCAGCACCGTCGGCACCGCTCCCCGGAAACCGTGCAGCGCGGCACGGCGCAGGATCAACGCCATCGCGGGACCCGGTGACGCCGAGATCAGCACGACGGCGACGACGAAGGCGGGCAGGGACGCGACGAGATCCATGAGCCGATCATGTCCGCGTCCGTCACTCCGGCTCAACCCTTTTTTCCGGTGTGAGAATCCTCTTCCCGGCGTGGGAATCCTCGCCCCCGGCCGGTCGCGGGTCGCCCGGCCCCGGCGGGACCCGTCCGGCCTCCACCGCCTCCACCGCCGCGGCGGCGACC
>NZ_JBFAAE010000087.1:0-28352 GCF_040639575.1 Streptosporangium sp. NPDC023825
TCTATCTCGCGGCCGCGGGAGTGGGCACGCTCGGCGTCATCGACTTCGACGTGGTCGACGAGTCCGTCGAGTCCGAGGCGGTCCTGGCCCGCTGGCACGGCAGGCTCGGCGGCGGCATGGTCCGGCTCGCGGTCAGCAGGGCCGCCCCGGTCGGCGGGTTCACCGGCTGGCGGCCCATGATGCCCGTCACGATCTGGACCGCGGTCAAGCCGCCGGTCCCGGAGGAGAAGCGATGACGGTACGTTTCGTCGGGGCCGGGCCGGGCGCCGCGGACCTCGTCACCGTGCGGGGCCAGCGGGCGATCGCGTCCGCGCCGGTGTGCCTGTACGCCGGGTCGCTGGTCCCGGCGGAGCTGCTGGAGTCGTGCCCGCCGGGCGCGCGGCTGGTCGACACCGCGAGGATGGCCCTGGAGGAGATCGTCGCGGAGATGGTCGCCGCCCACGGGGCCGGGCACGACGTGGCCAGGCTGCACTCCGGCGACCCGTCGGTGTTCAGCGCGATGGCCGAGCAGATGCGCAGGCTGGACGCCGAGGGGGTGCCGTACGAGGTGATCCCGGGCGTGCCCGCCTTCGCCGCCGCCGCGGCGTCGCTGCGGCGCGAGCTCACCGTGCCGGGGGTGGGGCAGACGGTCGTGCTGACCCGCACCTCGGTGCGCGCCACCCCCATGCCCGAGGGCGAGGACCTCGGCACGCTCGGCCGCAGCCGGGCCACGATGGTCCTGCACCTGGCGGTGCAGCGTATCGAGGCCGTCGCGGCGGAACTCGTCCCCAACTACGGCGCCGACTGCCCGGTGGCCGTGGTGGCGAGGGCCAGCCGCGACGACGAGGTGATCCTGCGCGGCACCCTGGCCGACATCGCCGATCAGGTCCGCGACGCGGGGATCCTCCGTACCGCGGTGATCGTGGTGGGCCGCGTGCTGACCGCCTCGGAGTTCCCCGACAGCCACCTGTACTCGGCGGCCCGCTGCCGTGACTGAGCAGCCCGTGTCCCGAGGTGACGGCGTGCCGGACATGCTGAACGTGCTGATCCTGGGCGGCACCGACGAGGCCAGGCGGCTGGCCGCCGCGCTCTCCGGGCGCGCGGGGACGCGCGTGGTGTCCTCGCTGGCGGGCCGGGTCCGCGACCCGAAGCTGCCGGTGGGGGAGGTGCGGGAGGGCGGTTTCGGCGGCCCCGGGGGGCTCGCGGCGTGGCTGGCGGAGCGTGGCATCCACGTCGTCGTGGACGCCACGCACCCGTTCGCGGCCAGGATGACCGCCTCGGCGGTCGAGGCGGCGCGCCGGACGGGCCTGCCGCTGCTGATCCTGCGGCGTCCCGGCTGGCGGCAGGCTCCCGGCGACGACTGGCGCTGGGTGCCCTCCCTGGAGGCCGCCGCCGAGCTGCTGCCCTCGCTGGGGGAGCGGGTGTTCCTCACCACGGGACGCCGCAGCCTGCCGGTCTTCGCCGGCCTCGACGGCCAGTGGTTCCTGGCCCGCTCGGTGGACATGCCGGGGCCGGTCGTCCCGCGGCGTCTGGAGGTGCTGCTCAGCCGGGGACCGTTCACGGTGGACGGGGAGCTGGCCCTGATGCGCGAGTACCGGGTGGAGGTGCTGGTCACCAAGGACAGCGGCGGCGAGATGACCACCGCGAAGCTGCTCGCCGCCCGCGAGCTGGGGCTGCCGGTCGTCATCGTGCGCCGCCCGCCCTCGCCGGGCGGGGTGGCCTCGGTGGGGACCGTCGAGGCCGCGCTCGCCTGGCTGGAGACCGCGATCGGCCCCGCCTCCGCGTGACGGGGCCGATTTCGGGTTCGCGTGAGAGGGGCGGCCCCGGCTCCGCGTGACGGGGAACCGGCCGGACGCGGCGGGTGTGGCTTCGCGCTACCGGGCGCGTGCCGGTGTCATGGAGATCTCCCAGAAATCGGCGTAGCGGCCGCCGCGGCGCAGCAGGTCGTCGTGGCCGCCCTCCTCCACGATCCGGCCGCCGTCCAGGAAGACGACGCGATCGGCGCGCTGGACGGTCCGCATCCGATGCGCCACCATCACCACCGTCCGGCCCGCCATCAGGCGCTCGATGCCTTCGTGCACGGCCGTCTCGTTCACCGGGTCCAGGGCGGAGGTCACCTCGTCCAGCAGCACGACGGGCGCGTTCTTCAGCAGCGCCCGCGCGATCGAGACACGCTGGCGCTCGCCCCCCGACAGCAGCGCGCCGCCCTCGCCGACGTTCGTCGCCCATCCGCCGGGCAGCCGCTCGATCACCTCGTCCAGCCGCGCCGCGGTCGCCGCCGCCCGTACCTCGGCCTCGCCGGCGTCGGGACGGCCCAGACGCACGTTCTCCTCGATCGTGCCGTTGAAGAGATAGACGTCCTGGAAGACGATGGCGATCTGAGCCATCAACACCTCGGTGTCGATCGCGCGCACGTCCACACCTCCCACGCGCACCGCGCCCCGGTCCACGTCGTGGAAACGCGCGAGCAACTGCAGCAGGGTGCTCTTGCCCGCGCCCGACGGCCCGACGACGGCGAGCCGCTGTCCCTGCGGTACGGACAGCGACACCCCGTCGATCACCGTGTGGCCGCCGTGCCGGAAGGTGACGGAGTCGAACTCCAGGTCATGTCGTCGCGGCTGGATCGGCTCGCGCGGTTCCGGCAGGGGCTCGGTGCGCAACACCGCGTCGAGTCTGGCCAGCTCGGAACGTGCGCCGCGCAGTTGGCTGCCGATGTCGGCCAGCGACAGCAGTGGATCGGCGCAGCGGGCGGCGAGCACCAGGACGGCCAGCACCTCCGCCGCGCCGATGCTCCCGCCGAGCGCGAGGTAGGCGCCCAGGACCAGCAGGACGGTGAACACCGCCTGCACGGTGAGCGTCAGGCCCACGGCGCCGGGCAGCGTCGCCAGCAGGGTACGGCGGGACGCGCGCTGGACCTCTCGCAGCGAGTCGTCGAGCAACCGGAAGCGTTCGGCGCTCCGGCCGCCGGCTCGCAGCACCGGCTGGGCCTGGAGGTATTCGATGACCCGCCCGGTGGCCTCGTGGTCGCGTTCCGCGCGCTCGGCGTCGGCGGCGGCCGTCGATCGTGCCGTCCAGATCTGGACCGCCGCCACGACCGGGACGGCGGCCAGCGCGGCCAGCCCCATCTGCCGGTTGAAGGCGAGCATCACGACAACGATCGTCAGGGGGGTCACGGCGGCGGAGATGGACGGTGCCAGCAGATGCGCGATCGCGCTCATCGCCTGCAGGACGCCGCGGCCGGCCAGGACGGACAGCTCGCCGACCCGGCCGGCGCTGTACCAGCCGATGGGCAGGCGGGCCAGGTGATCGCCGAGCCGGTGGTACATGCCGCGCAACATCGTGGTCCCGACACGGAAACCGGACAGATCGCTGTAGTAGCGCAGTGCCGCGTAGACCGCGACCGCGCCCCCGAACGCGATCAGCCAGGGCCGGGCGTCCCCGGGGGTGCCCCCGAACAGGGCCCGCAGCACGGGAACCAGCAGCGCGTAGGACAGGCCCTCGGCTATCGCGGTCGTCGTCATCAGGGCCACGGTGCGACGTACCGGGCGGGCGTAGCGGTGTCCCAGCACGCGCAGCAGCATTCGAATCATCGAGGCTGGTCTCCTTGCGGTATGCCACGGCGGGTTTCGGTCCCGTCGGCGCTCGCGGACGGGTGGGATTGCCAGAACGCGGCGAACCTTCCGTTCTGTGCAAGTAGGTCGGCGGGCCTGCCGCGTTCGACGATCACCCCGTTCTCCAGGACCACGACGGTGTCGGCGCCGGCGACCGTCTCCAGGCGGTGGGCGATGACCAGGACCGTCCGCTCGCCCGCCGGTGTCACCAGGGCGTCGCGCACCGCCTGTTCGGTCCGCGGGTCGGCGAAGGCGGTCGCCTCGTCGAGCACCAGGACGGGCGTGTCGGCGAGCAGTGCGCGTGCGATCGAGATCCGCTGCGCCTCGCCGCCCGACAGCGTGACGTCCTCACCGATCACCGACTCGTATCCGCGCGGCAGCGCGAGAATCCGATCGTGAATGTTCGCCAGCCGGGCGGCGCGCACCACGTCGTCGTGGCCGGCCCGCGGCACGGCCAGCGCGATGTTGTCCGCGACCGACGCGCGCAGCAGCCGGACGTCCTGGAAGACGAAGGAGACCATCCGGTGGAGCTCCCCGCCGTCGAGCTCGCGCAGATCGGCACCGCCCAGGACGACCGAACCGTGGGTCGGGTCGAAGAACCGGGGCAGCAGCCGGACCAGCGTGGACTTCCCGCTTCCCGACGGCCCCACGACCGCGGTGACCGTCCCCGGTTCGAGCACCAGGTCGATCCCGCGCAGCACCTCGTGGCCGGTCTCGTAACCGAACCGGACGTCACGCAGTTCCACCCGGTGCCCCCGTGGCGTGACCGGGTGCGCGGGCTCGGGCAGCGACCGCACCGCGAGCACGTCCAGGATCCGGCCGGCCGCGCGCCGGGCGGCCTGCAGGTCGTCGAAACCGTGGCCGAGAGCCGCCACCGGAGCGGTGAGGCCCAGTCCCAGCAGCAGGAAGGGAAGCAGGTCCGCCGGGGCCATGGAACCGGTGGTGATCAGAGCCGTACCGCCGGTCAGCACGACCAGCAGCACGAACGGCGGCGACAGTGCCACCTGCATCCCCGCGCCGAGCGCGGAGAGACCGCGCACCATCCGGTAGAAGACGCGGGCGAAATCGTCCGCGGCCGCGCGGAACTCACGGTGTGCGCGCTCGCCCCCGCCGAACGCCTTGATCACCGAGATGCCCTGGACGAACTCGACGACGGAGCTCGCGATCCGTTCCATGGCGGCGTCGAACGCCTTCTGCTCGCGCAACCGGGTCGGGGTCATCATCAGCGGGACCAGCGCCACCGCCAGCGCCACCGGGATCAGCGTGATCAGCGTGAGCCGCCAGTCGACGGTGAGCAGGTAGGCCAGCGACACCAGCGGCACCACGAACGCGGAGACGAGCTCGCCGGGGGCGTGGGCGATGAGCGGATGCATGGCACTCACGTCCCGCCCCACCACCTTCGCCAGCTCGCCGGTCCGGCGCCGGGAGAACCAGCCGATCGGTACGCGCCCCAGCCGCATGGCCAGTCGCCGGCGGAACGACAGCTGCACGTGGTCGTCGAGGACGTGCCCGATGCCGGATGACGCGGCCGTGAACAGCAGCCGGACGAAGAAGCCGATCGCACCCGCGATCACGACGAGCCGGACATGACCGTGATCGATCGGGCCGGGCGACAACAGGGCACGGCCCAGCTCGACGACCGCCAGCAGCGGCGCCAGACCCGCGACGGCACCGATGACCTGCAGGATGACGACGGCGGCGAAACCCCAGCGGTAGGGGTGCAGGAGCCTCGCCAGGCTCGGCCCGGCCGCGGGATCGGCAGCCGGTGGTGGCGCGGACCGCTCCCTCGCCTCGGCGACGGCGGTGGCGTTCATCGCTCTCCCCTCCTCGTCGGTCTCGTCGTGACCGGGTACGGGGCCGGGCCGACCGGGTAGGTGCCCAGGCCGACGGTGGCCGGCTGGACCGGCCGTGCCGGTCTCACCCGGCCAGGGCACGGCGCAGGGCCGCGGCGAGCTCGGCGATCTGCCGCTGCGACACCTCGGCGGACAGGATCGCGTGCGACCCGTGGAAGGTGCCGGGCCACTGGTGCAGCTCGACCGACACGCCCGCCTCCAGCAGGCGCAGCGCGTAGGCGACGTCCTCGTCGCGGTTCGGGCAGAACTCCGCGGCGGCGATGTAGGCCGGCGGCAGGCCGGACAGATCGGCGGCCCGCGCCGGGGTGGCGTACGGCGAGGCGGGCGCGGAGCCCAGATAGTGCCGCCAGGCCGCGGTGACCGTGTCGCGGTTCATCCAGGGCGTGTCGGTGAAGTGCCGCGCCGACCACGTCTCCTGCCGGTCGTCGAGCCCCGGCTGGTTGAGCAGCTGGAAGCGGATCCGCGGCCCCCGCTCGTCACGCGCCCGCAACGCCACCCCGGCCGCGAGCCCCGCGCCGGCGCTGTGACCCCCGACCGCGATCAGCTCCGGGTCGACGCCGAGCTCGGCCGCGTGCTCGGCCGCCCAGGTCAGCACGGCGTAGACGTCGTCCAGGGCGGCGGGGAACGGATTCTCGGGGGCGAGGCGGTAGCCCACCGAGATCACCACCACGCCGGAGGCGTCCGCGAGCCGGGTGGCCCACGGGTGCTCGGTGTCCACGTCACCCATGACGAATCCACCGCCGTGCATCCAGATGACGGCGCCCCGCGCCCGGTGCGGGCGATAGATCCGCACCGGCACCTCCGGGTCGGCGGGCACCGTACGGTCCTCGATCTCCATGTCCGCGACGGCGGGTACCGGTACCGCGGTGGCCAGCTCGGCGAATTTCTTGCGTTCGACGACCGGGTCGGTCAGGTCTGCCTTCGGGATCAGCGGGAGGAATGCTTCAAGTTCGGGATCCATGACCACGATGCTCGCAGCCGGTGCCCCGGACATCATCCGCCACTCGTCGGGCATTCCATCCCCGTCGCGCGACGATCGCCGCATATCCTTCGGGCATGGAGGCATTGGCCGCACGGCTGTCGCGGTTGGACTCGGAGGCCGGGGGCGCGCTCCGCGTCGTGATGTTCTACGACACGCTGATGCGCCGGCGGGTCGATCTTCCGTCGCTCGCGCGCGCCTCGGCGGGCCTGGCCGAGTGCGTGGCCGGGGTACGGCTGCACGGCACCGGGCGGGTGATCCGCATGTCGCCCGACGGCGGTGAGGCCTCCGCCACGGCGCTACCCTCGTCCACCACGATGCCGATCGTCCTCGACGGGGAGGAGATCGGCACGGTGTGGCTGGAACGCCCGGGCTGTCCCGGCCCGCTCGACGAGCTGCTGCTGGACCGGCTCGCCATCGCCGCCACGGCGGTCGTCGAGAGGTACGGCCCGGCCCGCACCACCATGGCCGATCCCGCGCTCGTCGAACTGGTGATCAGCTCCGGCAGCGACGAGGCGGCCAGGGCCCGCGCCCTGCGACTCCTGGGTTTCGCCGCCGACCTGCCGATCCGCGTCATCGCCGTACGGTCGCGGCGTCCGCTCGACCAGGTCGGCGGCCTGGTCTGCCCGGCCCGTCCGGTGAAGGCGGCACCGGTCGCCGGCGTGGGCGTCATCCTGGCCACCACCATGGACCCGGCCCGCTTTCCGGCGGGGGTGCGCGCGGGCATCGGCGCCGCGGAGAGCCCCGACCGGTCCTGGCGGGAGGCCCGCACCGCCCTTCGCTTCACCACCCCGCGCCGGCCGGTCGTCCACCACGACGACCTGGGCGTGCTGGCGCTGCTCGCACAGGTCCCCCAGGACACCGCGCGGGAGAACGCCGACGTGACCGCGCTCGCCCGGATGGCCGGCACCCCGGAGGATCTGGACACTCTGGACGCCTACTGCGCCACCGGATCCCTGCGCCGGGCCGCCGACCTTCTCCACCTGCACCACAGCAGCGTCTCCCGCCGGCTCGAACAGATCGGAAAGGCCCTGGGCGTCGACCTCACCGAGCCCACCGGGTTGATGCGGGCCAGACTCGCCCTCACCATGTGGCGGCTCCTCGACGACTGAGGAGGGACCGCCTCGTCACCCCTGGCGCCTGACGGGCGGCCCGCCGTGGGGGCGTGCCGGGAGAGGCCGCGCGGCGCCGGAGGCGGCCCGCCGGCGGTCGCGCCGCCTCCGGCCCGGCGCGTCAGGCGGGGTAGCGGCGGGGGGTGAAGACCACCCGGCCGCCGTCACCCCGCTCGGCCACCCGCGTGGTGGACGAGCCCACCAGCAGCAGGCAGCGCATGTCGATCGCGTCGGGGTCCAGGTCGCCGAGGGTGGTGACGGTCATGCTCTCCCGGGGCCCGCCGACGTCGCGGCCGACGACCACGGGGGTCTCCGGCGCCCGGTGCTCCAGCAGCAGGTCCCGCGCGGCGGCCACCTGCCAGGTGCGGCTCTTCGACGCCGGGTTGTAGATCGCCAGGACGAGGTCGGCCCTCGCGGCGGCGCTGATCCGTCCGGCGACCACCTCCCAGGGCTTGAGCAGGTCCGACAGCGACAGCACGCAGTAGTCGTGGCCGAGGGGCGCGCCGGCCCTGCTCGCCACCGCGTGCGCCGCGGTCAGGCCGGGCAGCACCCGTACCGGCACGTCCGCGAACCTCGGCTCGCACGCCACCTCCAGCACCGCGCTGGCCATCGCGAACACCCCGGGGTCGCCCGAGGACACCACGGCCACCCTCGATCCGGCCGCGGCCAGCTCCAGCGCGTGCGCGGCCCGTTCGGCCTCGACCCGGTTGTCGGTGGGGTGGCGGCGCTGGCGCGGGTTGGGCGGGACGCGGTCCAGGTAGGGGCCGTACCCGACGAGCTCGTCGACCCCGGCCAGCGCCTCCTGCGCCTCCGGCGTCAGCCACGGCCGCCCGGCGGGACCGAGCCCCACCACGACCACCTCGCCGCGCGCCCTCGGGACGGCCGGCGCCTCGCTCCCGGTCACGGCGGCGGGCGCGGGGCCCGCCGCGTTGACGGGGCTCGGGATCAGTGCCAGCGAGAAGTACGGGACGCTGCCCGGGTCGACCTCGGCGAGGGGGGCGAGGCGCTGCTGCCCGGTGGTGGCGCGCTCGACGTACCATGCCTCGTCGAGCCGCCCGGCCTGGGCCAGCGCGTCGCGGACCTTGGTGAACGTACGGCCGAGCTTCAGCACCGCCGCCGAGTCGGTGGCCGCCAGGCGCTCGGCGAGAACCTCGGCCGGGAGCGTTCCCGGCAGCACGGTCAGGACCTCGTCCCGCTCGACCAGCGGGCGCCCCAGGACCGCCGAGGCGCCGCTCACCGACGTCACGCCCGGCACGACCTCGGTGACGTAGCGGTGCGACAGGCGCTTGTGCATGTGCATGTACGAGCCGTAGAAGAGCGGGTCGCCCTCGCACAGCACCACCACGTCGCGACCGGCGTCCAGGTGGGCCGCGAGCCGCACCGCGCAGGCGGCGTAGAAGTCGTCGATCGCCCCCTGGTAGCCGCCGGGGTGGTCGGTGGTCTCGGTGGTGAGCGGGTAGATGAGCGCCTCCTCGACCTGGCCCTCCCGCAGGTAGGGGGCGGCCACCGAGCGGGCGATGCTCCGGCCGTGGCGGGCGCTGTGGAAGGCGATCACATCCGCCTCGCCGATCAGGCGGGCGGCCTTGACGGTCACCAGTTCGGGGTCGCCGGGCCCGAGCCCCACGCCCCACAGCCGTCCGGTCACGCGTCCGGTCACGTCGTCGCTCACTCTTCCTCGCTCGCCATCGCGTTGACCGCGGCGGCGGTCATCGCGCTTCCGCCCCGCCGCCCGCTCACGACCAGGTACTCCAGGTTCGCCGGGTGCTCGGCGAGGGCCTGCTTGGACTCGGCGGCACCGATGAAACCGACCGGGACGCCGAGGACGGCGGCCGGGCGGCCCGCGCCCTCCTCGACCATCTCCAGCAGCCGGAACAGCGCGGTCGGCGCGTTGCCGATCGCGACCACCGAGCCCTGGAGCCTGTCGCGCCACAGCTCCAGCGCGGCGGCGCTGCGGGTGGTGCCCAGTTCCGCGGCGAGGTCCGGCACCCGGGGGTCGCCGAGGGTGCAGATCACCTCGTTGCCCGCGGGCAGGCGCCGCCGGGTCACCCCGGAGGCGACCATCATGGCGTCGCAGAGCACCGGCGCGCCCGCGCGCAGCGCCTCGCGCGCCGAGGCCACCACGCCGGGTGACCAGCGCAGATCGCTCACCAGGTCGACCATCCCGCAGGCATGGATCATGCGGACCGCGACCCGGGCGACGTCGGCGGGCAGGCCGGACAGGTCGGCCTCCGCGCGGATGGTGGCGAAGGAGCGGCGGTAGATCTCCGCGCCGTCGCGGACGTAGTCGATCACAGTTCCCCTCTGGCGGCCGCCAGCGCGGCCGCGGTGTCCTCGATGCCGGAACAGGTCAGCTCGGTGCCGTCCAGCTCCAGGCGGTAGCCGTCACCGGTGGCGACCACATCCGCGACCCGCCCTCTCGGACGGCCGCAGCGCCTGCCGCAGCCCGCCCAGTGCACGGGGAGCGTATCGGTGCCCGGCCCGCTCCCGGACGGCGGGGCTGACGGCGGGGCCGCGGACGGCCCGCTCCCGGACCGCTCCCTTCCCGGCTGTACGGCCGTGGGCGGTGCGGTCGTGGATGGCGCGGGCGGCGGGACGGCGGGCGGCGAGGTCGTGCCGACGGCTGCGGCGGTAGCTGTGGTGGTGGCGATGGCTATGGCGGCGGCCGCGTCGGCCTGGACGTCGGCCAGGGACTTGGCGCAGCCGGGGCGGCCGGTGCAGGCCGTCACCCCGATCCACGGCGAGGCGGGGTCGACGACCAGCCCGGCGGCCTCCAGCCGGGCGGCCGTGCCCGCGACCTCGGAGCGGTCCAGGCCGGGCAGGACCACGCCACGCCAGGGCGTGAGCCTGATCTCCCCGCCCGAGGCGGCGTCCGCGAGCAGCAGCGCCAGCGCGGAGGTCAGCCGCCCCAGCGGGATCGCCACCCCGAGCGCGACCCGCGCGCCCCCGGCTCCGGTGCCGTTCCCGTTCCCGTTGCCGACGCCGTCCCGGGTGTCGTCCCCGGTGCCGCTCGCGGGACCCGTCTCTCCTCCGGCGCCGGTTTCGCTCCCCGTCCCGTCCGTGCTCCCGATGACGCCGACCGGCCCGAGGGACACGACCCGCGGCCTCACCGGGACGAAGGGCGTCGTACCGGGAACCCCGAGGGCGGTTCGCACGCGGGCGGCGATCAGGGCGGGGCCGTCGGGGAGTTCGGCGATCCGCCAGGCGGTGACGTCCCGGGTGGCCAGCTCGTCGAGGAACGCCTCGGCGGTGGCGAGCAGGGCGGTCACGGCTCCGGCGAGCGGGACGCGCAGGCCGGTGTCGGTCCCGGCGAGGATCAGCGCGGCCTCGTCCGGCCCCGTGAGCAGGACCCCGGCGTCCGCGCCCAGGCCGGCCACGTCCCCCCGGCCGTCGTCGAGGGCGAACATGAACCGTCCCGGCAGGGAGGCGAGGGCGGGGCGGGCGCACAGCCGCCGGTCCAGCTCGCCGATCAGCGGTGTGACGTCGGCGATCCCGCCGCCGTCCGGATGGTCCGGACCGTTCGTTCTGCCTGGAGCATCCGCGCCGCCCGGCTCGCCCGGTTCGCTCGGCCCGGTCGGTCCGCTCAGCCTGCTCGACCCGCCCGGTTCGCTCGACCCGCTCGACCCGCTCGACCCGCTCGGCCCGGTCGGTCCGCTCGACCCGGCCGGTCCGTCCAGTCCGGTCAGCGGGGAGGCGAGGATGTTGCGGATCCGCTCGTGCGTCGCCGAGGGCAGCAGGCCCGCCCGCGCCATCCGCGCGGCGAACCCGTTCCCCGTGCCGTCCCCCGTACCGCTGTCCGGATCCTCCGGGCCGAGACCGCGCACCTGGACGTTCGCGCGGGAGGTCAGCTCGATGACGCCGCCGCCGTACGCCGCTGCGGCCTCGGCGAGTTCGCGCAGCTGGAAGGGGGTGAGACGGCCTCCGGGCACGCGGACGCGAGCCAGGCCGCCGTCCGCGGCGGCATGGACCTGAAGCGCCCCGGGACACGCGTCGAGTCGCGATCGTCCGGAAAAGTCGGCAATGGACACTCGAAGGATGTTAACGCCAGTTTCTTGCAACGAACCGGACTGCCGTAGTGTCATCGGTGGCGACGGCAAAGGGAGGAAGCCGGTGTGAATCCGGCGCGGTCCCGCCACTGTAACCGGGGAGCGAACCCCACCCGGGCCACTGTCCGACGACGGGCGGGAAGGCCGGGGTGAGCACCGATCCGGGAGCCAGGAGACTCCAGCCGTCGCGGCCGACGACGACCCGGGGCGAGGACCCCGAGGGAGGAAGCTCCGTGCGCTTTTCGCCGTTCCCCCGCGACACCGTGGCATCTCCGTTCCTCCGTGATGCCGCGCGTTCTTCGCTGTTCTCCCGCAGCACGGCGGCATCACCGCCGCCCCGCCCCGCCGCGCGCTTTTCCCCGTTCCCCCGCCACGCCGTGGCATCCCCGGGCCGTACCGCCCTGCCTGTCCTGGAGTGTGGCGCGTGATCCTCCTGCTCTCGACCTCCGACACCGACCTGCTGAGCGCCCGCGCGAGCGGCGCCGGCTACCGGCTCGGCAACCCCGCCAGGCTCGCCGCCGCCGACCTCCCGCCGCTGCTGGAGGGCGCCGACCTGGTCGTGGTCCGCCTGCTGGGCGGGCGCCGCGCCTGGGAGGAGGGACTGGACGTCCTGCTCGCCGGCCCCCGGCCCGTCGTCGTGCTCGGGGGCGAGCAGGCGCCCGACGCCGAGCTGATGGAGCTGTCCACGGTGCCCGGCGGGGTCTGCGCCGAGGCGCACGCCTACCTCGCCCACGGCGGCCCGGCCAACCTGACCGAGCTGCACCGTTTCCTGTCCGACACGCTGTTGCTCACCGGCCACGGTTTCGCCGCGCCCGAGCCCACCCCCACCTGGGGGACGCTGGAGCGCGAGGCGCGCGACCAGGGCGGTCCCGTCGTCGGCGTGCTCTACTACCGGGCCCACCACGTGGCCGGCAACACCGCCTTCGTCGAGGCGCTCTGCTCGGCGATCGAGGACGCGGGCGCGCGGGCGCTGCCGGTGTACTGCGCCTCCCTACGCACCGCCGAGCCCGGCCTGGTGGAGGTCCTGCGTACGGTGGACGCCCTGGTGGTGACCGTGCTCGCCGCGGGCGGCACCCGTCCGGCGACCGCGTCGGCGGGCGGGGACGACGAGGCCTGGGACGTCGGCGCGCTCGCCGAGCTGGACGTGCCGATCCTGCAGGGCCTGTGCCTGACGAGCAGCCGGGCCTCCTGGGAGGAGAACGACGACGGCCTGTCCCCGCTGGACGCCGCCACCCAGGTCGCGATCCCCGAGTTCGACGGGCGGATCATCACGGTGCCGTTCTCCTTCAAGGAGATCGACGAGGACGGGCTCACCGTCTACGTGGCCGACCCCGAGCGGGCCTCGCGGGTGGCGGGCATCGCGGTGCGCCACGCCGCGCTGCGGCACATCCCGCCCGCCGAGCGGCGGCTGGTGCTGATGCTGTCGGCCTACCCCACCAAGCACGCCCGCATCGGCAACGCCGTCGGCCTGGACACCCCGGCCAGCCTGGTGCGGCTGCTGGCCGCGCTGCGCGAGCGCGGGTACGACATCGGTGCCGAGGACGAGCTGCCCGGGGTCACCGGGCAGGACGGCGACGCGCTCATCCACGCGCTGATCGCCGCGGGCGGGCAGGACCAGGACTGGCTCACCGAGGAGCAGCTCGCCGGGAATCCGGTGCGCATCGCGGCGAGCCGGTACGCCGAGTGGTACGCCACCCTCCCGGCGGACCTGCGCGCCCGGATGGAGGAACACTGGGGCCCGGCGCCCGGCGAGCTGTTCGTGGACAGGTCGCGCGACCCGGAGGGCGAGATCGTGCTGGCCGCGCTGCGCTCGGGCAACGTGGTGGTCATGGTGCAGCCGCCGCGCGGCTTCGGCGAGAACCCCATCGCGATCTACCACGACCCCGACCTGCCGCCCAGCCACCACTACCTGGCCGCCTACCGCTGGCTGGCCGACGGCTTCGGCGCGCACGCCGTGGTCCACGTGGGCAAGCACGGCAACCTGGAGTGGCTGCCCGGCAAGTCGGCGGGCCTGTCGGCCTCCTGCGGCCCGGACGCCGCGCTCGGCGACCTGCCGCTCATCTACCCGTTCCTCGTCAACGACCCCGGTGAGGGCACCCAGGCCAAGCGCCGCGCGCACGCCACCCTGGTCGACCACCTCGTCCCGCCGATGGCCCGCGCCGACAGCTACGGGGACATGGCCAGGCTGGAGCAGCTCCTCGACGAGCACGCCTCCATCGCGGCGATGGACCCGGCCAAGCTGCCCGCGATCCGCGCCCAGATCTGGACGCTGATCCAGGCCGCCAGGCTCGACCACGACCTCGGCGTCGCCGACCGCCCGCACGACGCCGAGTTCGACGACTTCCTGCTGCACATCGACGGCTGGCTGTGCGAGGTCAAGGACGTCCAGATCCGCGACGGCCTGCACGTGCTGGGGGCCGCTCCCGAGGGGCGGCCGCGCGTCGACCTGGTGCTGGCCATGCTCCGCGCCCGGCAGATGTGGGCGGGCAGCGAGGCGCTCGTCGGGCTGCGCGAGGCCCTCGGCCTGGCCGAGGACGGCAGCGCCGGGCGGATCGGCGTCGACGAGGCCGAGACCCTGGCCCGCGCCCTGGTCGAGGCCATGGAGCGGCGCGGCTGGGACCCATCGGCGGCGGGGGAGGTGACCGCCGAGGTCCTGGGCCGGGCGGACGCCCCGGCAGAGGGCGCCGGTTCGACCGGCACGAACGCGACCGCTCAGCGCGGCGTACCCGGTTCGACCGGCACGAACGACGCGACCGGTCGAAGCGGCGTACCCGCCTCCGGGGGAGCGGCCGTCGCGCGCGGCGTGGACGTCGGGACGGTGGAGCGGATCCTGCGGTTCGCCGCCGTCGAGGTCGTGCCCCGGCTGGCGCGCACCACCGACGAGATCGACGCGATCCTGCACGCCCTCGACGGCGGCTACGTCCCGGCCGGGCCGAGCGGGTCGCCGCTGCGCGGGCTGATCAACGTGCTTCCCACCGGCCGCAACTTCTACTCGGTCGATCCCAAGGCCGTGCCGAGCAGGCTGGCGTGGGAGACCGGCCAGGCGATGGCCGACTCCCTGCTGGAGCGCTACCGCGCCGACACCGGCGACTGGCCGCGCTCGGTCGGGCTGTCGGTCTGGGGGACCAGCGCCATGCGCACCGCCGGGGACGACGTCGCCGAGGTGCTGGCGCTGCTCGGCGTGCGGCCGGTCTGGGACGAGGCCTCGCGCCGCGTCACCGGCCTGGAACCGATCCCGGCCACCGAGCTGGGCCGCCCGCGCGTGGACGTCACCGTCAGGATCAGCGGCTTCTTCCGCGACGCCTTCCCGCACGTCGTGGCGATGCTGGACGACGCCGTACGGCTGGCGGCCGGGCTGGAGGAGCCCGAGGAGCTCAACTACGTGCGGGCGCACGTGCTTGCCGACCGGGCCGAGCACGGCGACGAGCGCAGGGCCACCATGCGCATCTTCGGCTCCCGGCCGGGGGCGTACGGGGCCGGGCTGCTGCCGCTGATCGACAGCCGCAACTGGCGCGACGACGCCGACCTGGCCGAGGTGTACGCGGTCTGGGGCGGCTTCGCCTACGGCCGGGGCGTCGACGGCGTTCCCGCCAGGCAGGACATGGAGACGGCCTACCGCAGGATCGCCGTGGCGGCCAAGAACGTCGACACCCGCGAGCACGACATCGCCGACTCCGACGACTACTTCCAGTACCACGGAGGCATGATCGCCACCGTCCGGGCGCTCACCGGGAAGGCCCCGGCCGCCTACATCGGCGACAGCACCAGGCCGGACGCGGTCCGCACCAGGACGCTCTCCGAGGAGACGTCCAGGATCTTCCGCGCCAGGGTGGTCAACCCCCGCTGGCTGGCCGCGATGCGCAGGCACGGCTACAAGGGCGCCTTCGAGCTGGCCGCCACCGTCGACTACCTGTTCGGCTACGACGCCACCACCGGCGTCGTCGCCGACTGGATGTACGACAAGCTGGCCGCGACCTACGTGCTGGACCCGGAGAACCAGGCGTTCATGGCCAGGTCCAACCCGTGGGCGCTGCACGGGATCGCCGAGCGGTTGCTGGAGGCGGCGAACCGGGGCATGTGGGAGCACCCCGACCCCGCCGTCCTGCGCGACCTCCAGGAGGTCTACCTCAAGTCCGAGGGAGACCTGGAGGACGGCGCCTGACCCACGACCTCACCGGCCCCGGCGGCCGGACCGCCCAGGACGGCGGCGCCGGGGAGATCAGTCCAGCGCGGCCGCCTTGCGCAGCAGCACCGAGCGTTCGCGCCGGTTGGCGCACAGCCGGGCGGCCAGCTCCAGCTCGGCGCGCGCCTTCGGCCGCCGGCCGAGGCGGGCCAGCAACTCCCCGCGCACGGTCGGAACCAGATGCGAACCGGGGAGCCGGTCCGAGGCGACCAGCTCGTCCACGATGGCCAGGGCCCGCGCCGGACCCGAGGCCATGGCCACGGCGACGGCCCGGTTGAGCTCTACCACCGGCGAGGGCGCGACCCGGCCGAGCGCCTCGTAGAGCAGCACGATCCGGTCCCAGTCGGTCGCCTCGACCGAGGGCGCCGACGCGTGGGCGGCGGCGATCGCGGCCTGCAGGCCGTAGGGGCCGAGGCCGCGGGCCGACGCCCTGGCCAGCGCGGCCAGCCCCCGGCGGATCGCCGGGAGGTCCCACAGCCGCCGGTCCTGGTCCTCGAGCAGGATCGGCGTGCCGTCCGGGCCGGTACGGGCCGGGAAGCGCGCGGCCGTCAGCTCGCACAACGCGAGCAGGCCGTGCACCTCCGGCTCGTCGGGCTGCAGCGCGGCCAGCGTGCGGGCCAGCCGGATCGCCTCGTACGCGACGTCGGGGCGCAGCAGCCGCTCGCCCGACGTGGCCGTCGACCCCTCGGTGAAGATCACGTAGAGGACGCTGAGCACGCCGCCCAGCCGTTCCCCGCGCTCGCCGGCCGGCGGAAGCTCGAACGGCACCCCGGCCGCCGCGATCGTCTTCTTGCCCCGGGTGATGCGGGCCTGCACGGTCGGCACGGGCACCAGGAACGCGCGGGCGATCTCCTCGCTGGTCAGGCCGCCGACCACGCGCAGGGTCAGCGCCACCCGGGCCTCGCGGGAGAGCACCGGGTGACAGCTGACGAACATCAGCGCCAGGACGTCGTCGTCGATCCTGTCGGGGTCGATCTCCCGGTCGACCGCGGGGTCGGCCGCCAGCAGGGCGTACCGGTCCTGGAGGGCGGCCCGGCGGCGGATCGCGTCGATCGCCCGCCGCCGGGCCGTGGCCATCAGCCAGCCGGCCGGATTGGCCGGACAGGCACGCGGCCACGACACCAGCGCCTCGGCCACCGCCTCCTGGGCCGCGTCCTCGGCCAGCCCGAAATCGCCGGTGAACCGGGTCAGCGCGGCGACGATCCGGGCCGACTCGATCCGCCAGACGGCCTCGACGTCGGCCGTGCCCGTCAGATCCGGCCGCTGCTCTCGCCGCCCTGCGGGACCTCGTCGGCCCCGGCCACCCGCCGGACCTCGATCTTGGACCCGCGGACCGCCGGGACCCGCTTGGCCCACTCGACCGCCTCCTGTTTCGTGGCGACCTCGAGCAGGAAGTAGCCACCGAACAGTTCCCTGGTCTCGCCGTACGGCCCGTCCGTGACCACCGGCGCCTCGCCGCCGAAGTCGACCACGACGCCCTGGCCCGGATCGTCCAGCCCCTCGGCCGCGACGAGGACCCCGGCCTTCATCATGTCCTCGATGAACCGGTGGGTCGTGGCCATCATCTCGTCGAGATCGGCCATCATGGCCGCGTTCGTCTCATCGGTGCCCCGCATGATCAGCAGGTATTTCGGCATCGCGTTCTCCTCGTCCGGCGGGGCCGCCCCTCGGCCCTCGCCCCCCTACGTCGAACGAGCGGCCCGCCGATCGACACGGCTCCGGAGAAATCTCCCGCCGCGCCGCGGCCGATCCCGTCAGACCGCCGCGGCGGCGGATCCGCTGTGCCCGGGCGGCGTCCGGGAAGTCTATTCCGGTGGATTCGCGCGCGGGCGGAGTCCCGTCGCCGGCCCGATGGGCGGGGGTGTCGCGGGGCGAGGAGCCCGGGACCCTTCAGCCCAGGGCGTGGTCGAGGTTGAACGCGGCGCTGATCAGCGCGAGGTGGGTGAAGGCCTGCGGGAAGTTGCCGAGCTGCTCGCCGGTCTGCCCGATCTCCTCGGCGTACAGGCCGAGGTGGTTGGCGTACGTGAGCATCTTCTCGAACGCCAGCCGGGCCTCGTCCAGGCGCCCGGCGCGGGTGAGCCCCTCGACGTACCAGAACGAGCAGATCGAGAAGGTGCCGTCCTCGCCGCGCAGCCCGTCCGGGCTGACCGCGGGGTCGTAGCGGTAGACCAGCGAGTCGGACACCAGGTTCGCGCCGAGCGCGTCGAGGGTCGACAGCCACTTCGGGTCGATGGGGGAGATGAACTTCGCCATCGGCATCATCAGCACCGACGCGTCCAGGACGTCGTCGTCGAAGTGCTGGACGAACGCCCGCAGCTCCTCCGACCAGCCACGCCGCATGATCTGCCGGTAGATCGCGTCGCGGGCCAGCTGCCAGCGCGGCGTGTCGGCGGGCAGCCCGCGGTGGGCGGCCATCCGCATGGCCCGCTCGATCGCCACCCAGCACATCAGCCGCGAGTAGACGAAGTCCTTGCGCCCGCCGCGCGTCTCCCACACGCCCTCGTCGGGCTGGTCCCAGTTGTCGCAGACCCAGTCCACCAGGATGTGGACGTCGTCCCACAGGGCGCTGGAGATCGGCTGGTGCCACTTGTCGTAGAGGTAGACGGAGTCGAGGAGGGCGCCGTAGATGTCCAGCTGGAGCTGGTCCACGGCGGCGTTCCCGACGCGCACCGGGGCCGAGCCCTGGTAGCCCTCGAGGTGGGGCAGCTCGATCTCGGGCAGCTCGGTGCGCCCGTCGATGCCGTACATGATCTGCAGCGGGCCCGAGGGGCCGCCGCCGTCGCGGCTGACGTGCCGGGACAGGAATCCCATGAACGCCTCGGCCTCCTCGCCGAAGCCCAGCCGCAGCAGCGCGTACACGCAGAACGCCGAGTCGCGGATCCAGACGTAGCGGTAGTCCCAGTTGCGCTCCCCGCCGAGCTGCTCGGGCAGGCTGGTCGTCACGGCGGCCACGATCCCGCCGGTCGGCGCGTACGTGAGGAGCTTCAGCGTCAGCGCGGACCGGTGGACCATCTCCCGCCACCGGCCCCGGTACCTCGAGGAGGACAGCCAGCGGCGCCAGTACGCCACGGTCGCGGCGAACTCGTCCTCGGCCTCCTCGAGCGGGCACGCGCGCAGCGCCACGTCCTCGCCGAACCTGTCGAGGGCGAACACCGCGCACTCGCCCTCGTTGAGCTTGAACTCCGACCGCACGTCCTGGCCGTCCACCTCCAGGGTGGCGCTGGACGACAGGGCCAGGGACAGCGACGGCGACTCGAAGAGCGCCCGGCCCCGGTGCACGCTCAGGGTGTGGGACTGCCTGCCGTAGTCGAACCGCGGAGCCACCCGCGCCCGGAACGGCAGCGACCCGCGGACGCACCTCACCCGCCGGATCAGCCGGTGCCGGGCGCCGTCGCGCGTGTCGCCGACGATCGGCATGAAGTCCTGGATCTCGCCCACCCCGTCGTCGGCGGAGAAGCGGGTGATCAGCACGTTGGTGTCGGGGAAGTAGAACTGCTTGGTCCGGGCGGGCACGACCGTGCCCAGCTCGAACGATCCGCCCCGGCCGGCGTCCAGGATCGAGCCGAACACGCTGGGCGCGTCGAAGCGCGGGCAGCAGTACCAGACGATGGTGCCGCCGGTGTCCACCAGCGCCGCGGTGTGCAGGTCGCCGATCAGCCCGTGGTCGGCGATGGGCCGGTATCCGGGGGCGCCCGCCGGGTCCTGACGAGCGGATTCCGCTGCTGTCATGTCGGCCTTCTCACGTCGCGAGCAGGGCACTTACGCCCTCAAGCTACGTGCCCCGGACGCCTGCCCGGTTCCGTCCCGCGTCAAGGAGTCGGCACGTTTCCCGCAGCCGACGGCAAAGGCCGCCCGGCGACGGCCGCGTCACCGGCCACGGGTGCGACTCGCGGCTGTGACTCCTGGCTGCGGCTCCTGGCTGTGACTCCTGGCCCGGGCCGTCGCCCGGGCGCGGGCGTCGTCTCCGGGCCGGGAGGGACCGGGAGCCGCGGCTCAGGCGCTCTCCGAGCGTCCCAGCCGCCAGTAGCCCATGAAGGCCACCGAGGAGCGGTCGATCCCCGACTCCTGCACCAGGTGGCGGCGGAGCAGCTTGACCACGCCCGCCTCGCCCGCCAGCCAGGCGTACAGGCCGTCGCCCTTCGAGGCCTGGGGGACCTCCCAGAGGATCTCCTCGTCGACGTCGACGTCCTCGAGCGGGTTCGCGGCGCCGGGACCGGCGGCGGGGACGGCCGGCCCGCCGGCGAGGGCGCCGCCCGGCGCGGTGAGCGCGCTCAGGGTGTCGCGTACGGCGGGGATGAGCAGGTCGCCGTGGCGGGCCCCCTCGCGGGGCAGCCAGACGACCTCCACGCCGGGACGGACGTCCAGCGGGAGCGCGTCGGCGGCCTCGGGGACCTCCAGCAGCGCGGTGGCGCGCACGGAGCCGGAGAGCGACTCGACGATCGCGGCGATGGCGGGCACGGCCGTCTCGTCCCCGGCCAGCAGCAGGTGCGACGCCCCGGCGGGCGGGGCCCACTCCTGGCCGCCGACGGGGCCGGGATGGGCGGCGTTGGGACCGACCACCACGACCCGGTCACCGGGGGCGACGCGGGTCGCCCACCGGGAGGCGGGGCCGACCTCGCCGTGCAGGACGAAGTCGATGTCGAGCTCGCGCAGCTCGGGCCGCACGGCCCGCGCGGTGTAGGTGCGGATCGGGTTGCGCAGCTCGTCGGGGAGCGCCCGCCACCGCTGGTACCAGTCGTCTCCGTCGCCCAGCGGGGTGATGCTGCCGTCCGGCAGCGGGAGGATGACCTTGATCCGCTGGTCGAAGCCCTTGTCGGCGAAGCCCGCCAGGTCCTCGCCGCCGAAGGTGACCCGGACGAAGTTCGGGCCGAGCCGCACCGCCCGCACGACCTCCGCCCGGTGGCCGCGATAGGCCGGAACCTCCGCCGCGCGCTCCAGGGTCTGCTCGCTGCCCGCTGTCATCGTGCCGCCTTCACTGGGAAATGCCGTCCCCAGCAACTTAGCTTTGCCTAACCTTATCCGGCAACCCGGCGCGATCTCCGTTCTGTCCCGGTCTCATGTGATCCTGCTCCTACGGCCACCCGGCCCGCGCCGGTACGGTCACGCGGCGCGGGCCCCCTCGCCCTCGCGCGTCTCCCCGCCGGGGTCCGGTCCGGCGGCGGGCCGCGTGCCGGTACGGCCGGGGACCCCGGCGCCGCCGGCGCGCTTCGGCAGACCCGTGCGGTACGGCTCGCACGCCCAGCTCGGCCTGCTCACGCGGAGCGTCTCGCGGCTCCGGGGCGCGGTGCCCGGCCGGCCCTGCCCGGCCTGCCCGCCCGGATGGAGCGTCACGGTGTGCGGGAGTGTCTTCCAGGCCGGGGGCGCCTCCGCGCGCAGGAGCGTCTCCTCGACCGGACACGTCACGCCGGTCCACAGGTCCGCCCGTTCCCGCCGCCCGCCTCTCCTGCGGTGCCGGCCCGCCGAGACGCGGGGGCGCAGCCGGGACAGGACGAACGTGGCGCCGAGGGCGAAGGTCAGCACCCCCACGATCACGGCGGTCTCCACGGAGACGGGGAGCGTTCCCGGCACGTCCGCCGGGGGAGCGGAGCCCGGGGCGAGCGCCGGGCGGATCTCGATCCGCCCGGCGGCCTGCGGGGCCGCGGCGTCCTGCCCGGAGGCGGCGCCCTCCAGTTTCTCCTTGACCTTGCGCGGCAGCCCGTACCCGACGACCTTGCTCTGGTCGCGCGTCTTGCGCTTCAGCCAGATCCGGTCGACGTTTCCCTCGATGGTGTGGATCGTTCCACCGCTCACGCTCTCGACGACGCCGACATGGTCGATCCCCTTGATGTCCTTGCCGCCCGACCAGTCGAAGAAGACCAGGGCGCCCGGCTCCGGGGTCCGGGTCCACGCGTCGTTGGTCTCGAACCAGCGCGCCTGCGACGGGGTCCAGGCGAACTGCCCGACGTACTCCTGCACGCCCGCCTTCTCCGCCGCCCAGGCGATGAACATCGCGCACCATGGGGCCGTCCTGTACTGCGGGTCCTGGGCCACGTTGACCGCGTACCACTCGCCGAACTTGCTGTGCTGGCCGGATCCCTCCCGGTACCCGAGTTCGGGCTTGATGGTCCTGAGCAGATCGTCACCGATCGGATCCATGGCTGTGAGCCACCCCGTCCTCTCTCCACCCTTCCGAGAAGGGGGCGCCGTCCGACAAAGCTGGACTGTATTCGCAGAAAAACGGAAAAGTGAGGCTATTTGCTTAAAAAACCGAGCCGGAAGGCTGTCGAATACCGGATTCGGCGAATGGCGGGAAAGGCGCCCTCGCAGCACCTACCATCGACTGCCCACCCGTGCCGGCCGCCGGCTCCGATCCCCGCTCCGGTCCCGGTGCGCGGGGGTGGGCGGCCCGGGAGCGCCGGTGGCCGTTCGCGCACACCGGGCATATCCCAATTCACCTCGCGCTCACGGGTCACACCGGTACGCGTCCCTGCCTATCGGGTCGAATAGCATGTGATGGCACGTGCGCGGCATGCGCCGGTGCCGACGCCGAGGCCTCCCTCCCGGTCCGGCGGGAAACGGGGACACGAAGGCGGAACGGGTTTTCCATGTTCGACGACAAGACGCAGGAGACCCTCCGCCGCCTCCTGGACCTCGCCGAGCATCCCGCGACCTCGCAGGCCGAGCGCACCCTGGCCGTCGCGCGGGTCCGGGCCCTCATCATGGTGCCCGAGGGCGACGCGCGGCGGGCGCCGGTCACCCCGGCGATGGAGGCGGGGATCCTCCGCAGGGTCAGGCCGCTCGCCCATCGGGTCGACGAGGACCTGGTGAACGAGGTGCACGGCGACCTCTACGCCTTCAGCACCCGCTACCGGGTGATCGGCGAGCTCGCCGAGGAGATCGCCCTCCTGCTCGAACGCTGGAGCGCCGTCGTCCCGCAGAAGCGCCACCGCCACGAGGAGGCCGTCAGGACCGCGGCCGCGAAGCTCGTCTACCTGCTGGAGCGCCGCGACCTCTTCCGCAAGCCCAAGTGGGGCAACCGCCCGAGAACCCGCTAGAACCCGCGGCGACCGCGGGAGAGCCGAGCGCCCGGCGGGCGCCTCAGCGGTCCGGCCGGTCGTGCCGATCGAGGGGCCCGGCCGGGCCTGCCGCGCGGTCCGGGCGCTCGGCGAGCAGCGGAAGCAGCGGGTTCCAGGCGGTCCCGTCCCGGGCGTCGCGCCGCCGCCGGGCGATGGCGCTCAACGCCTCCAGCACCACGCGGTTGGCCAGCGCGGCGGTGATGTCGGCGTGGTCGTAGGGCGGGCTCACCTCCACGACGTCGATCCCGACGACCGGCAGCTCCAGGCAGACGCGCCGTACGGAGTCCAGGAGCTGGCGCGCGGTGAGGCCGCCGGGCTCCGGCGTCCCGGTGCCCGGCGCGTGGCCCGGGTCGCACACGTCGATGTCGACGGACAGGAAGACGCCGTCGCACTCGTCGACGGCGATGGCGAAGGCCTCGGTCAGGCACTCCTGCAGGCCGCGGTGCGTGATCTCGGTCATCTCGTACGAGCGCATCGCCCGTTCGGCCATCCAGTCCAGCGTCTCCGGCGGCGGCCAGTAGCCGCGCAGGCCGATCTGCAGGAACCGGTCGCCGCGCAGCGCCCCCGACTCGATGAGCCTGCGCATCGGCTGCCCGTGCCCCCACAGCGAGCCGAACTCGATGTCGCCGGTGTCCGCGTGGGCATCGAAGTGGATCATCGAGATCCGGCCGTGCCCGAGGACGTTGGCCACCCCCTTGGCGTCGGGGAAGGCGATCGAGTGGTCACCGCCCAGGATCACCGGGACGGCTCCGGAGCGGGCGATCTTCTCGACGGCGGCCTCCAGGGCGGCCAGCGACGCCAGGATGTCGCCGGGCGGCATCTCGACGTCGCCCGCGTCCAGGACGCGCAGGTCGCGCAGCCCGTCGGTGCGCAGCGCCAGGCTGGGACGCGCCCCGTCGTGCGGCAGGTAGTCGGTCATCCGGATCGCCTGCGGCCCGAAACGCGCGCCCGGCCGGTGCGAGGTGCCGCCGTCGAACGGCGCCCCCACGATCACGATGTCGGCGCCCGCGTGACTCGCGGGATCGTCCAGCGAGCACCGCTCGACGCCGAGGAAGGTGATGTCGGGCCCGAACTGGGGCCCGTAGCGGCTCGTCACCGTTCCTCCGGCGGGAAGGCACCGGTCCGCGAGCGCCCGCGGCCCGTCGCCGCCGGGCACCGCCCGAGGGGACACGCGAGGACACGGGGGGTGAGTGGTGGCCGTGGCCCGGGGAGACCTTCCGCCCGCGCGAGGCACGACCTCGCGCGATCCGGCGATTCGTCCCGGGGCCACGGCGTGTGAACTGGCAGATCCCGATGCCCGGCGGGGGAAGGGTAGCCGGTCACCGTGGGATGAGTGGGACCCTCCAGAGCTCTCCGTCGACGCGCTGACCGGGGGTGCGTGACCGCCGCACCGCGGTACGCACAACCGTGACGGTAAGCAGCCCTGGGCGGGTGCCTCAATGGTGTTGCCGGATGTTGCGTGGAATTCGCCGTCGCGCGGCGGACGCCGCCACGGGCGTTCGCCGGCCGATCGGCGCGCCGGCCGGCCGGCGCGCCGCGGGAGGAGTCACGCGGGCAGGCCGCGCGGGCGGGACCGCGAGGCCCCGCCGGTCCACGCGAGGTCACGGAGCCGGGCCCCGCCGGCGCCATGGCGTCCGGCCGGGGTCCGTGGCCCGCCCGCGGTGTCACCTGCCGGTCGGCTCGCCGGTGGGGTCGTCGGCCTCGCTCTCCGGCGCGGGATCGTCGCCGGCGCCGAGCTCCTTGCGCAACCGGTCGATGTCCATGCTGTGGCTGCTGTACTTCAGCTCGCGAGCAACCTTCGTCTGCTTAGCCTTGGCTCGGCCCCGTCCCATTGGCTGTACTCCCTCGCGCAGGCCGTGCTCGGCCTCTCGTCACTGTCGCATCGCCGGCTGGCGCGCTCTGACGCCGCAGGTCAGTCTGCGGTAGCCGTACCAAGTATCCCGCTTCGCGGTCGATCCGTCATCGATCGGGCTCGAACCGGCTGCGGGCCCTGTTGGAAAACGGCCTTCGCCATCATAGCCAACGTCATTACGATTTGAAGAATTATGCAATTTGCCACATCATGAGGAACGGTGTGCCGATAAACCAGACGCCGGGGAGTGGCCTGATCCACGGGAGGTGGGGGACATGAGCGAGTTCGCGGCGGAGCTACGGGCGCGCATCGCCGATGTCGACGGCGAGCTGGAGCTCATGCGCCAGGCCTTCGACGATCACGCGGTCGAGGTCCTGTCCGGGCGGCTGGAGAACCTGCTGCGCATCGCCGACCGGCACGGCGTCGACGTGCGGTACGCCGGTGGCGGGCCCGTCGCCGGAGCTGTGTGATCATGCCGGTGCCGCTGCACCAGGCCAAGGCCGAATTCTTCCGTACCATCGGCCATCCGGTCCGCATCCAGGTGCTGGAGCTGCTGCGGGACGGCCCCCTGCCGGTGCGGGACCTCCTGAGCGCCATCGACGTCGAGGCCTCCAACCTCTCCCAGCAGCTCGCCGTGCTGCGCCGCGCGGGAGTCGTGACCGCCACCCGGGACGGCGCCACCGTCGTCTACGCGCTGTCCACCCAGGACCTGGCCGAGCTGATGTCCGTGGCGCGGTCGATCCTGGCCGAGGTGCTCGCCGAGCAGGGTGAGCTGCTCGCCGAGTTGCGCGCCGAGGCGCGCGGCTAGCGGTTTCGCGTTCCTGGGCGGGGTGCGCAGGACCGGGTGAGGCCAGGCGGGACGCGCGCTTCCCGGACACGGGCCCCTGTGCGGATTTGTACCGGGACAGGACGTCCCCGCGGGCGCATCCTGCGGGAAGACGACGGCGGACCGCCGTCACGAGGCAGACCAGCGCAGATCAGTGAGGTACGCCATGTGCCGGCACGAAACCCCGTGTCCCCCGGCCTACGCCCCCGGCAGGGAGGCCGCGAGGCCGATCGCCTCCCAGCCCGAGCAGGGCTGGAGCCTGCTCTGCAACGGGGTGGTGCTCTTCGAGGACACCGGCGAGCTGCTGCCCGACGGCCGGGCCGTCCCGCCGCACCGCCCGCCCGTCGCGTCCGCCGGGCCCGTCGTCCGGCCCGCCGCTCAGCCCGCCATGGCGGTCTCGGGGTCGTGGCCGTAGAGCCAGGCGCTCTGCCGGAGCGGGTCGCTGCCGGCCAGGGCCGCGTCGCGCTCCAGCTGGGCGGGCCCGTCGGGCAGGTGGTTCTGCACCTCGCGGCCCCGGCTCATCAGCTGCACCCGCGAGGCACGGGGCCTGCGGATCGCCTCGTAGCGGGTCAGCGCCTTGGCCACCGTGTCGCCGGTGGCCTCGCGCAGGCAGCTCGTGAGGACCACCGCGTCCTCGACCGCCTGGGCGGCGCCCTGGCCGAAGAAGGGCAGCATCGAGTGGGCGGCGTCACCCAGCAGGGCCACCCGCCCCGACGTCCAGCGCTCCAGGGGGGCGCGGTCGTACAGCGCCCAGCGCTTGGTCTCGGTGGCCGCGGCGATCAGCCGTCCCAGCCTGGGGTCCCAGGTCTCGAACTCGCGCGCCAGGTCCTCGAGCCGCCCGTCGGCCGTCCACGACTCGACGCGCCACTCGCCCGCGGGCACGATCGCGACGATGTTGATCAGCTTTCTGTCCCTGATGGGATAGTGGACGAAGTGGCGGCCAGGACCCAGCCAGAGCGTCTGCACCCGGCGCAGCGCCAGCTCCGGCGCCCGCTCGGCGTCGACCAGGCACCGGTAGGCGCACAGCCCGGAGAAGCGCGGCGGCTCCTCGCCGACGATCGCGGGCCGTACGGCCGAGTGGATGCCGTCCGCGCCGATCACCACGTCGGCGGCCACCGTCGTCTTCACGCCGCCGGCGCCGGTGAAGACCAGCTCGGCCCCCTCGCGGTCCTGCCGCAGCACCTCCAGCCGCCGGTCGGTCCTGACCGCGTCGGCGGGCAGTGCCTCCAGCAGCATGTCGAGCAGGTCGGCCCGGTGCGCGACGTAGCAGTCGGTGCCGTACAGCCGCCGGCACTCCTCGCCCATCGGCTGGGAGGACAGCACCCGGCCGTCCTCCCAGCGCCTGAACTCCCAGGCGGTCTCCAGGGGGACGGCGAAGGACGCCAGCCGCTCGCCGAGCCCGGCCCGGACCAGGGGGCGGACCATGTTGGGGCCCACCACGATCCCCGCGCCGACCTCGCGCAGCTCGGCGGCCTGCTCGTACACGACGGCCTCGAGGCCGGCCCGGCGCAGCAGCAGCGCGGTGGCCAGCCCGCCGAGACCTCCTCCGACAATGGCGATCTTCACTCAGGGGTTCCTCTCGTCGGGCGGCGTCTCACCCCGCGGTACCGCGGTGCTCCTCGATGAGGTGTCTCATCAGCAGGTCCTCGCCGAAGTCGTTGGACGGGTCGCGCCACACGCTGTGGGCGTGGTCGGCGTCGTCCTCGGTGTTGTCGAACTCGATCAACGTGACCGGGCCCTGGATCCGGTAGTAGTGGCCGAGCCCGTAGTCGTCGGCGCCGGCCCAGGCGAAGTGCAGGTCGCCTCCACCGCCACTGCCGCCGGCGGCGCGGACGCGGTCCATCTCGGCGGCCACCTGGCCGGGCCTGGCCCGTTCGAGGTAGCACTCCAGCAGCTCGTCGAACGCGCGCCGCTGCGGGGCGGTCAGGTCGGCGGCGGCGATCCCGCGCGGGTGCGACCTGATGTAGCGCAGGGCCTGCCGGTCGGCCTCGGTGATCATCGCGTCCCGCCGCCCGACCCCGTGCAGGTCGGGCAGCTCCACCTCGCCGATCCTCGGCACCGTGCGGGTGACGAAGTCCGCGGGGGGCACCGGGTGGATGACCGCCCGTGCCCGCCGCCCGTCGTCCAGGGAGCGCAGCAGCGCGAACCCCAGGTCCTCCTCCTCGCCCAGCACCCGGTACGGGCCGAAGCGGGCCGGTTCCGAGCCCAGCAGGAACGGCGTCACCGCCAGGTGGTCCTGGTTGACGACCGTGAAGTTCAGCGACAGGTGGTGGCCCACCAGCCGCCATCCCCACACCGAGTCGGGGTTGGGCTGTCCGAAGAACGTCAGGAAGTACATCCCCGGGTTACGGAACTCCCTGGCCACGTGCCCGAACCGCTCCAGGTTCAGCTCGCGCAGCACGTGCTCCAGCGAGATCACCTGCACCACCTGCGCGTACGCCCGCTCCGAGCAGCACTGGGCGATCAGCCGGTGCGCCAGGATGCCCTGGTCGAAGCTCAGGTCCCGCAGCGGCACCCCGGCGCGTCCCGAGGCGGGCAGGAAGTTCCAGTTCGAGCGGTCGGCGTCGTCGAAGGGCAGCAGCGCGCGGGCCCGCTGCTCGCCGTCCAGGGCGTCGTACAGCGCCATCGCGGCGAAGGTGACGAGGGTGACGTTGAAGTCTCCCGGCCGCTCCTCCAGTCCCGAGCGCGGCACCCGCCCGGCGCGGGGGCGGGCGCCTTTCTCATGGGGGGAGTGGCTGGAATGCTCATGAGGGGAGTGGCTGAAATGCGAGGTCTGCGACATCGGTCAGCTCTCCGGCCAGGCCACGATCGGGTTGCGCACCGACCCCAGCCGGTCGATCTCCACCTCGACCACGTCCC
>NZ_JBFAAE010000088.1:0-27050 GCF_040639575.1 Streptosporangium sp. NPDC023825
GGTCCAGCGCCCGGTGCACCGGACCGGCCAGCGTCTGCACGGCGACGGCCACCGCGATCACACCGAACAGCAGCGCCGAGAGGGCGGGCGCGGGCGGCGGGCGCGGGGTCAGCCGGAGTAGACGGGGTAACCGTAGCCGACGACCTGGGAGACGGGCCGGACGCGCTGTTCGACGTCGCCGTTGCCGGTGTTGCCCTCGATCGTGGTGATCGTGCCGTCTCCGTTGTCCTTCTTCACGAAGCCGACGTGGTCGATGCCGTCGATGCTCTTGCCACCGTCCCAGTCGAAGTAGACGACGGCGCCGGGGGTGGGGATGGTGCCCCAGTGACCGTTGTCCTTGAACCACTTGGCGTGGGCTACGGTGTAGGCGTCCCAGCCCATGGTGGGGCGGATGCCGGCCACCTCGCCGACCCAGGAGACGAACATCGCGCACCAGGGGGCGTTGGCGTAGTCGTACACGGTGTTGCCGCCGTCGCGGGCGAGGGTCTCCTTGGCGCGAGGGCTCGACATGTACCAGGAGTGGAACTTGGTCCCGCCGCCCTCGGCGTTCTCGCGGATGCCGATCTGCTTGGAGGCGATCTCCAGGACCTTCGCCGCGGAGACCTTGGGGAGCCTCTCGGCCACGATCTGGAGCGGGGTCTTGGCGGCCTTGGAATCCTGTGCCTTGGTGTCGACGGGGGGTGCGTTCACGACGCCGTGGCCGTCGGCCAGGGCGACGCCGGTGGTACCGGTAGTGAGGGCGACACAGGCGCCCAGGACGGCGCATACCGCGCGGGGGGTGGAGATGAGGCGATGCTTAGCCATACGGGGGTTCGACTCCTTGCTTCGCTTCCATTCCGCCTACCGGGTTAGCTGACGGGTTCGGGCTGGGAAGTGCCCTACGGCGCACGAGTGCGCTGATTCACCCCAGGAACGTGGTTCCCCGGTTCCGCAGACCTCGCGGATTCGGCGGCCGCGCCCACCAGCGGCGGAAGGTCTCCGCCAGGTGGGACGCAGTCGGGCAATGTGACGGCAATGCACAGACCTGGATAGACCTAGGCAATTGCCATGAATAGGACGAAGGTACGCCAGGGGGGCAGACGATTACAAGTAGGACATATTGCCTTGACTTGGGAATACGTCCGAAGCGGGCCGGTGTTGCGGGGTGCCGCCCGGCCTGGGAGGCGGGCCGGGACCGTGCGGGCCGCGCCTCTTCCCGGCGGACGGGAGAGGGTCTTGCCGAGGCCGGGATCCCCTGTCCCCGCGGCGATCCCGGTTTTCCGGACCTGCCCGCGAGCCGCCGGTCGGGAGGTGCTATGACGTGCGGGCGAGCCCCCTGGTCCGAGGTGGTGTGCTCCCAGATTGTCGAACAGGCATTCGATGGTAAAAAGTATTCGGATGGTAGGGGTTCTCCCATGGAGGGTCAGGACGGGGTGCGCGGGATCCGGCGGCCGATGAACCGTGCCTGACGAGGTTCCCGCAGCTCAGGGCGGTGGGGAGGGGCGCGATCAGGCCGTCGGCGGGCCTGGCCGCCCGAAGGGTAAAGAAACGTGCTCCCGGAGGGGCCCGACGCCGGCGAAGGTAAAGACGGGAGGTAAAGGAACACGCTTTCCAGGAGGCCTCGCCGTCCGCGGAGGTAAAGGCGTGCGGCGCGGGGGAGCGCGTTCCAGGAAGGTGTCCGCTCAGGTCGCCGGGCCGGACCACGCGCGAAACAGCGGAAGCAGGAAGCGGTCGACCGTCTCCTCGACGAACTCCCGGTCCAGCGGCTTCCCGGTGAAGAACAGCCGGTACCACACCAGCGCCTCGGTGACCTTCCTGAGCTCCGCCGCGTCCACCGGCCCCGGGAGCTCGCCGCGCTCCCTGGCGCGGTCGAGCAGCGGGGTGGTGCCCGTGATGTCGGCGCGGGGCACGTTGCCGCGCAGGGCGGCGGCCAGGTCGGGGGAGGTGAGGAGCGCGGGGAACAGGCCGAAGATCATCGCGTGTTTCCGTTCCAGGATCCGGCAGAACCCGTCCACGACCTCGATCAGATCCCCGCGCATCGTCCCGGTGTCGGGCGGCGGCGCGACCTCGATCTCAAGGTGGTTGCAGATCAGGTCCACGACCAGCGCCTCCTTGTCCTGCCAGCGACGGTAGATCGTGGCCTTGCTGGCGCTGGCCCGCCTGGCGATCTGGTCGACGGACATCCGGTCGTATCCGACCTCGGACAGCAGGTCCACAGTCGCGTCGAGGATCGCCCGTTCCCGCGCGGGATCGAGACGCAAGGTGCCTCCGGTGGTTCACGAGTGCTGCCTGATCTCCCAGAATCGTACGCCGGTCATCTCCTCCGACCTCTCCCAGAGCCTCGCCGCCACGGCCGCGTCCAGCGCCCTCGGCGAGGGGCGCAGCACCTTCGGCCCCGGCCCGACGTACTGCCCGCCCCTCGCCTCGGGGGAGGTCGCCGCGTACAGGGACGGCAGGGCGCCCTTGGCGGGCGGCTGCAGCGCCAGGCGCAGCAGGGCGTTGAGGGGACGGGTGAGGGCGCCGGCCTTCATGATGCCGGTGGCCGTCATGCCCGGGTGGGTCGCCAGGCTCAGCAGGGCCGCCCCCGAGGCGTCGGCGCGGCGCTGCAGCTCCAGGGCGAACAGCAGGTTGGCCAGCTTGGAACGGCCGTAGGCGGAGAACCTGCCGTACCGGCGCTCGAGAGCCAGGTCGTCGAAGTCGATCGCGCCGACGGCGTGGGCGTCGCTGGAGACCGTGACCACCCGGGCGGCGGGGGCGGCCAGCAGGCGTGGCATGAGCAGCCCGGTCAGCGCGAAGTGCCCCAGGTGGTTGACGCCGAGCTGGGTCTCGAAACCGTCGGCGGTGGTCCGCCGGGGCATCGGGCCCACCCCGGCGTTGTTGACCAGCAGGTCGAGCGGCCCGTCGACCGTCTCGGCGAACGCGCGCACCGAGCCGAGGTCGGCCAGGTCGAGCGCCCTCACCTCCGCCGCCGCCCCCGGCACCGCCGCCCTGACCGCGTCGAGCGCGGCCCGGCCCCTGTCCGCGTCGCGCGCGGTCAGGACGACCCGGGCGCCGTGCCTGGCCAGCTCGAGCGCCGTCGGCACGCCGATGCCGCCGCTCGCCCCGGTGACCACCGCGACGGAGCCGGTCAGGTCGGGGATCTCGTCAGCTGTCCACATCGCTCGCTCCTCTTCGGGATTGACGGATCTTCCGGATCGACGGACGGATCCGTGCCGGACCATGAAGTGTACGAAACCGTTCCGTACACCACGGTAAAGGCCGGAAAGATCACCCACAAGCGCGCGTGGTCGGCTGTTCATCCGCAGTTCCCGGGCGCTTAAGGACACCGGGTTAGGTTGTGGCAGTCGTGAACGGGTCATCGCCCGGCGTGGAGGACGGCCGAGACCACGCGCGGGAACAGGGTTCGGCCGTTGCCTGGGTGGAGTCCCCGCTGCAGATGCTCTGCGCGGTGGAGGCCCATCATGCCGGGCTGCTCGGTGCCCGCAGCCATCTCGTGCCCAGGGCGAAACTCCGCCCGCTGGCCGTGACGGGCCGCGAGCTGGGCCGTCTCGCCCTGCCCAGCGGGCTGGAGCTCACCGCGGCCAGGCCGGACATGCCCCGGCCGCGCCGGGGCGAGACCTGGGTGGTGGGCGACGCCTTCTCCGGCAAGGTCCAGTTCCGCTGGCTCACCTCGCTCCCGGGCCGGATCGTGATCGTCGACGACGGGCTCGCCACCATCCGGCTCCTGGAACTGCTCACCGGCAGGATGGGAACGCCCCTGCTGAGGGCCAGGGGGAAGGCCGGAAGGCTCAGGACCGCCCTCGGCACGGCGGCCGGGCTCAGGCTGCGCGCCGCCGCCCGCGCGGGGCGGCTGTCGATCTTCACCGCGCTGCCCGTGCCCCCCGACCTGGCGAAGGCCGTACGCGCCGGGGGAGCCGAGCTGGTCACCCACGACTTCGCCTGGCTGCGCTCCCAGCCGCTGCGCGCGCCCCGTCCCGAGGAGCGCACCGTCGTCCTCGGCACCTCGCTGGTCCGCAACGGCCTGATCCACCGCGACCGCTACTTCAGCTGGCTGGCCGGGCTCGGCTCGGACGGTCCGGTGGCCTACTTCCCGCACCGCCGCGAGGATCCCGACGACCTCGCCCGGGTCGGGGAGCAGCCGGGGATCACCGTCTACGACGGCGGGACCCCCGCCGAGATGACCCTGCGCGGGCTCGCCGCCGAGCAGCGGGTGCTGAGCCTGCCGTCCACCGCGGTCACCTCCCTGCGGGTGCTGCTCTCGGCCCGGGGCGTCGCCGTGGAGACGGTGGACGTCCCCGACGAGTGGTGGACGGCCGAGGCGGTTCCCTCCCTCCGATCCCACCTGTCGAGGTTCGCCCATCACGACACGGGAGTCACCGGGCCATGACCCCGCGCCCGGCGCCCGGCGGGCCCGCCGCTCGCGGGACGCGCGCCGCACTTCTCTCCACACGAAACCGTACGAAAACCGCGCGAAACCGGGGATTCCCCGCCGGAGGTTCTCCTTGAAGGTCCTGGCCGTGGCCGACTCCGACTCCTACCTGAAGTGGGCGGCCTGCCTGCTGAGGGACCTGCCCTCGGGCTGCGAGACGGAGCTGGCGGTCATCCGCACCCCCATCACCCCGTCGCCGGCGCAGATCCAGGCCGCCGTCGCCGGCTCGGCGGCCGACCCGCCCGTGCTGTCGGCCCGCGCGCTGCGCAGGACCGCGGAGCGTCTGCGGCCCGACGTGGTGCTCGTCGCCTGTACGGGGCCCGTGGTGGACGTGCTGGTCGGCGAGGTGCTGGCCGGGCTGCGGCCCCGGCCGGTGTTCGTCTCGGGATTGCCGGGCATCTCCGTCCCGGCCACCGAGAAGGCGTGGCTGTTCCGCAGCGGGTGCGACCTGTTCGTGCTGCACAGCGGCCGGGAGGTCGAGGAGTTCTCCGAGATCGGCCGCAGGCTGGGCGGGGGCGGCCAGGTCGGGCTGGCCCGGCTGCCGTTCCTGCGCGATGGCGTGGACGTCCCCGCCACCGGGCCGCGCGACCGGGTGGTGTTCGCCACCCAGGCCAAGGTGCCCAGGCGCCGGGAGGAGCGCGAGCGCGTTTTGCTCGCCCTGGCCGAGCTGGCCGGGAGGCGGCCGGACCTCGACGTCGTCGTCAAGCTCCGCGCCCTGGACACCGAGCGCCAGACCCACAACGAGCGCCACCACTACCAGCGCCTGTGGCAGTCGCTCGCCGAGGAGGGCCGGGTGCGCGCCGGGGCCGTGCGCTTCGCGGTGGGGCCCATGCACGAGCACCTGGCCCACGCGGCGGGGTTCGTCACCGTCAGCTCGACCGCCGCGCTGGAGGCGATCGCCCAGAAGGTGCCGCTCCTGGTGCTGTCGGACTTCGGGGTGGGCGCCGAGATGATCAACCTGGTCTTCGAGGACAGCGGCCTGCTCGGCACCCTCGAGGACCTCTCCGCCGGTCGCTTCCTGGACCCGGACGACGCCTGGTGCAAGGTCAACTACTTCCACCCCGGCGGCGAGAGCGACTGGGTGTCGCGGATGGTCTCCCTGGTCGGGCAGGCCCGCTCCGGGCGCCTCGTCCCGGCGAGGTCCCTGCTCGAGGGCCCCGAGTTCGCCGCGGCCCGCCGCCGCGCCCGTATGCGCGTGGAGGTCCCGCCGAACGTGCTGCGCGTCGGCTACCGCGCCAAGCGCCGGATGCGCCGCTATCTCAAGGCGCTCGGCTAGCCACGACCAGGGGATCGTCCTCGAGAGCGGTCAGCGGTGCAGGGTGAGCCGGAAGGCGCAGCCGTCACCGCCGGGCCGGGAAGGGTCCAGCGTGAGGTCGCCGCCGTGGGCCAGCGCGATCTGCCGGGCGATCGGCAGGCCGAGCCCGGTGCCGGGGACGTCGCGCCGGCCGCGCCAGAAGCGCTGGAAGACGTGTTCGCGTTCGCCGGCGGGGATGCCGGGGCCGTGGTCGGTCACGGTCACCGCGGCCTCGGCGCCGGTGACCTCGACGTCGATCTCCACCGTCGAACCGGCCGGGGCGTATCTGATCGCGTTGTCGACGAGGTTGGAGATCGCCCGGCTCATGGTGGGCTCGTCGACGGAGCACACGGCGGCGGGCGGGCCGGTGACCGACAGGCCGATCTCCTTGCCGGCCGCCAGCACGCCGGCGTGCTCGACGACACCGCGTACCAGGGCCATCAGGTCGGCCGGCCGCCGGTCGACGGCGCGGGCCCGCGCGCGGGCGTCGACCAGCAGGTGGTCGATCGTCGTCTGGAGCCGTTCGGACGCCGCCCGCGAGCGTTGCAGCCCTCGCCGGTAGATCTCGACGGTGGGCGCGGGGTGATCGAGGAGCACCTCGGCGTTGGTCATCAGGACCGACAGCGGCACGCGCAGCTCGTGGCTGGTCTCGTCGATCAGCCGCCACTGCGTCGCGGCGGCCTGTTCCAGCCGGTCGAGCATGGCGTCGAAGGAGGCGGCCAGCGCCACGATCTCGGCCGGCCCGCGATCCATGGCGATGCGCCGGCTCAGGTCCGTTCCGCCGATGTCGTCGGCCGCCGCACGGACCCGCTCGATCGGGGCCGTCGCCCGGCCCGCCCACCACCAGGCGAGCGCGGCGGCGGCCGGAGCGAGCGCGAGGATGGTCCAGCTGACCCACGCCGACCTGTGCGTGGAGGTGCTCCGGACGACCTCCGCACCGTCGAGCGTCCGGAGGGTCGTCTCGGTGTCGGTCACCAGGATCACGCCGAACAGCAGCAGGACCGGCAGGTAGCTCGCGAGGAATCCGAGCACGGCCAGGCGCGCGCGCAGCGACCGCCAGGGACGGGTCATGACGAGGGCTCCTCCAACCGGTAGCCGGCATTGGTGATCGTGAGGATCAGGGGAGGATCACCGAGCTTCCTGCGCAACCGGCTGAGGATGACCCGTACCGAGGCGGTGAAGGGGTTGGCGTGCGCGTCCCACACGTGCTCCAGCAGGTCCTCGGCCGAGAGCGTCGCACCGGGGTGGTGCATGAAGTAGCGCAGCAGCGCGTACTCGCGCGAGGTGAGACCGAGCTCGACGCCGGCTCGCCACACCCGGTGGGCGGTCAGGTCGAGCGTCAGCTCGCCCACCCGCAGGATCGAGCCGTGGTCGTCGCCGCGGCGGCCCAGCGCCCGCAGCCGGGCGACGAGTTCGGCGAAGTGGAACGGCTTGACGAGGTAGTCGTCGGCACCGGCGTCCAGCCCGGCCACCCGGTCGGCGACGGCGTCGCGGGCGGTCAGCACGAGCGTGCGCCGGGGCCGGTGCAGGCCGGGATCGCGGGCGAGCCGGCGCACGAGGTCGAGCCCGTCGCCGTCGGGCAGGGACAAATCGAAGCAGGCCACGTCGTAGGCCGTGGTCCGCAGCGCCTCCTCCGCCTCGCGGCAGGTCGCCGCCAGGTCCACCGCGTACGACTCGTTGCGCAGGCCGAGGGCGACCAGCTCGGCCAGGTCGGGGTCGTCCTCGACGATCAGGATGCGCACGGCGGGTCAGCCGGTTCGCCGGGCGGTCGACGTCCCGTCCGCCCGGGAGACGACCAGGTTCCGGTCCCGGAGGGAGAGGCTCACCTGAGGCCCGGTGCCGGTCGGGTCGTCGGGGAGATAGCGGCCGTCCCCGGAGGGGACGAAGGTCAGCCTCGGGGGTTTCGTGGGGACCTCGGCCGCCTGGACGCCTCCTTGCTCGTTCACGGTGTACCAGCCGAGGACCGGCCGGGTTCCCGCGGTGACGGTGACGTAGGTGCGCACCTCGCCGCCGACGGTCACGGTGCCGGCCAGGGCGACGCCGCTCACGGGCCCGAAGGAGGTGGTCAGGGACTCCCGCTCCTTGCGGCCCTCCTGCGTCTGGCCGGCCAGCAGCGCCAGCACGCGCTCGTCGTGCCCGCGCATGTCGCCGGCGATGGAACCGCTCGGCGGGAACAGCGCCGTGACGGCGTCGGGGCCGGTGGCGGAGACCGTCACCTTGCCCGCGGTCGCGCTCACGTCGAAGGAACCCCCCGTCTCCAGCTCGTACGATCCGACGATAGCGGCGAGGTCGGCGCCGTCGCGGGGCGCGACGGCGGGGGTGGGCAGCGGGCCGCCGGTGAGCAGCGCCGGGCCCACCGCCCGCAGCAGGTCCTCGGCGCTCACCTCCGGCCTGTTGGCCGCTATCGCGACCACCCGCTCCTGCCCGGGGATCCACGCGACGGTGGTGTTGTGGCCGATCTCGCCGCCGCCCCCGGCCGTGGCCAGGAACGGTT
This sequence comes from Streptosporangium sp. NPDC023825, assembly GCF_040639575.1. NCBI lineage: Bacteria > Bacillati > Actinomycetota > Actinomycetes > Streptosporangiales > Streptosporangiaceae > Streptosporangium > Streptosporangium sp. NPDC023825. Next base: position 8,197 of record NZ_JBFAAE010000088.1, read on the forward strand.
CGCCGAACACCGGCTTCTCGAACGCCACCCATCCCGGGGTCTCGGACCTGCCGTCGCCCAGGTCGTGTCCGGGCCTGCCGATGGTCTCGGCCGACTCGCGGGAGAGCAGCCGCCCGGTGAACAGCGCGTGCGTCCAGGCCGCCAGATCCCGCATGGTCATGGCGAGGCCCCCGTTGCCCTCCACGGCCCAGTACGGTCCGGCGAAACCACCCGGGTGGCCGGTCGTGCCGTTGTCGAGGCGGCCGACGGCCCGGGGGCCGGTCACGGCCGGCTCACCGTCCCAGAATCCCCCCGCGACCCCTCCGCCGGGCAGCCGCAGGATCCTCGATGCCAGGTAGGAGCGGAAACTCCGGCCGGACGCCTTCTCGACGACGAGCGCCAGCAACGTGTAGCCGGCGTTGGAGTACAGGTAGCCGCGGCCGGGCTTGAAGGCCGGCTCCAGCGCGCCGATCGCCGCCACCGCGGCGTCCCGGCCGAGCGGTTCGTAGTCGTCGCCGGCGTGCGAGCCGTTGAGGCCGCCGGTGTGCAGCAGCAACTGCCTGACCGTCGCCTTGGCCGCGGCGCCGTCCAGCTCGGGCAGGATCCGCCCCGCCCGGTCGTCGAGCGACAGCTTCCCCTCCTCCACCAGGGCGAACACGGCCGCCGCGGTGAAGGCCTTGGTGACCGACCCGATGCTGAACACCGTCTCCGGCGTGTTCGGCCTCGCGGTGGCGTCGTCGGCCGTGCCGTAGGCGGCGAGACACTCGACCCTGCCGCCCTTCATGATTGCGATCGATCCGCTGAACCCGGCCCTCGCCCACGCGCCGAAGGCCGCGTCCAGCCGGTGGTCGCACCGCGGCGCGCCGGCGTCCGCGGTCCGTCGCGGCTGCGGGCCCGCCTGGCCGGCCGGATCGGCGCTGCACGCCGCCAGGGTCGCGATCAGCGCGACGGTGACGATCGCTGGAAAGGATTTTCGCATGAGGCGAAGCTAGGACCCCGCCCGCAAACCTGATGTGAACGAAACCTGATGTGAACGGCTCCGCGCCGGGCCGGGGTCCCGCCCGGCCCCGCCACGACGGTGGTCGTTCACCGGCCCCGCCAGGGCGGGGCCGTGGCGGGGCCGGGTCCGCGGGTCTACCGGGTCCGCGGGTCTAGGGGAACGCCTTCGACAGGCGGTCGCGGAGCCTGCCCAGGGGACTCCGCTCCCGGGGGACGGCGGCGGCCCGCGGGATGATCAGGTCCAGGGCACCGAGGCGCTGGCGCTTGAAGTAGCGGGCGGGGCCGTGCGCCTCCAGGTAGGCGGCGGCGCTCTCGCGCAGCCCCGGATAGACCTCGGCCTGCATGCAGTAGCCGACCGCGCCCACCAGGGCGGGAAGGTCCACCGGCGGCGGTTCCTCCAGCGAGCCGTCCGCCGACAGGCGCGGCAGCAGGGCGTCGGTGACGGTGGCCGGGATCCGGTTGCTGTTCTCGTACGGGGTGAGCCGCTCCAGGACCAGCTCGCCGCCCACCGTCGCCACCGGGAGCCCGAAGTAGCGGCTCGCGGTGATCAGGGCGGTGGAGAAGCAGCCGACCACGAGCTCGGGCCGCAGCGCGGCGAAGCACGACTCGGCGGGTACGGTCTCCGCCACCACCTCGAGCTCGACGCCCAGTTCGGCGGCCGTCTCGCGCAGCCGCCTGGCGTGCCCGCGCCCGGCGGCCGGGTGGGGCTTGAACAGCACGCCGCGAAACCCCCGGGCGGCGAGGCCGCGCAGCATGTCGTCGTGCAGCCGCGACTCCTCCTCGGGGGTGACGAGGTCGAGCGCGGACAGGTACTGCCCGAGGATCATCGCCCGGCCCGGGGGAGCGTCACCGGTCTTTCCTCCGACACTTCCGATCACGTCGAGGAAGGCCCGGCCGGGGACGGTCTCGGCGGGGACCCCGTACTCCGACAGCAGCAGCGGCGTCAGGCCGGGGACCAGGTCGAGGTGGAGCAGCCGGGTGATCCGGCCGGAGATCTCCAGCGGCAGCGGGTCGCGGGTCGGGCCGTAGCTCATCAGGCCGTCGGAGTAGACCGAGATCGGGCAGTCCTTGACCAGCCCCGCCAGGGTCCTGGCCGGGGGGACCGCGACGGACTCCAGGACCAGTTCGGCGGGCCCGTTCCCCAGGGACAGGTACGAGCCGACCAGGCGGCTCAGCATCGGCACCTCGATGACGCGGGCCTTCCAGTCTGAGGGGTGCAGCGGGGCCACGATCTCGTTCCACGAGTGGACCTCGTCGAAGCGCGGGCGCAGCGCGGCGAAACCGGGGGTCTCGTCCAGGGCCGGGGTGATCTCCGGGATGGCCGCGTTGTTGGACACCAGCAGGATCCGGCGCCCCTCGCGGGGACCGAAGCGGCCTTCGTCGATCGCCGCCGCCAGCGTCATCGCGCCGAACAGGGTCGAGGCGTAGAACAGCTGCGTCATCGGCCCTCCAGGAGTCTCTGCAGGATCTGGTCGCGTTCCGGGTCCAGGCGGGTCTCGGCGAGCAGGTCCGCGGGGAACCGCCTCAGGGTGGCGGCGCCGCGCTCCTCGAAGCGGGCGCGCAGCTCGGGGGAGAACCGCTCGCCCATCTCCAGGTGGTGGGCCAGGAGCGCGCGGAACATGCGCACCGCCTTGGGCGCGAACTCCTCCTCCAGGTCCTCGAAGACCAGGTCGAAGGCGTCGAAGAAGTGCAGCTGCCTGGCGTCGCCGATCTGGGTCAGCGAGCCCGCCACCATCCGCCGGTAGAACAGCCCGGCCAGCGACACCACCGCGAACGAGCTCGCGGCGCGGTGCAGCCGCCAGATCCACGGCCTGTCCTCGGCGGTGTGCAGGTGCCCGGGGAAGGTCAGCAGCTCGCCGAGGTCGCGGCGGTAGATCCCCGCCCACGCGTACGGGTAGTCGACCATGGTCTTGGACCGGGCGGGCAGGATGTGGTCGCGCGGCTTCAGCACCACCTCCCGGGTGGCGAGCGGCGCCCGGTGGATCACCCGCTTCCTGCCCTCGGCCTGGACGTGGTCGACCCGGACGAAGTCGCAGCCGAGCCGCTCGATCGCCCCGACCAGGTCCTCCAGGTAGCCGGGCGCGAGCCAGTCGTCGCCGTCCATGAACGTCAGGTAGCGGCCCGAGGCCAGGGCGACCCCGAGGTTGCGCGCGTCGGCCAGCCCGACCGGCGTGTCGTTGTGCAGCACGACCAGGCCGGGCAGGTCGTCGCGGAAGTCCTCGACGATCTGCCCGGTCGCGTCCGCGGATCCGTCGTCCACCACGATGAACTCGAAGTCCCTGCGCGCGTTCCTGACCAGCGAGGTCAGCGCGTCACCGATGTAGGCCTCCGCGTCCCGCACAGGGACGACGACGGACAGCTTGATCAAGTTGTTCTTCCCGTTCCCGGTCGGAGGTTCGTACGAGGCGGCTTCCCGGCCGGAGGGTCACACGGTGACGCGGCGCAGGCGCGACTTGGGCGCCTCCTCGCCGGGGAAGACCCGCTTGACGCCGTCGCCCAGGGCGGTCTCGATGATCCGGATGTCGCGGACCAGGTGCTCCAGCCCGGCCGGCTCCAGCGAGGCGGCGTGGTCGGAGCCCCACATGGTGCGGTCGAGCGTGATGTGCCGCTCCACGGTCACCGCGCCCAGGGTCACCGCCGCGAGCGAGATCTGCAGGCCGCGCTCGTGGCCGGAGTAGCCGACCGGCACGCCGTACCGCTCCTGGAGGGTGACGATCGCGCGGAGGTTGGCCTCCTCGGGGGGAAGCGGGTAGGTGGAGGTGGCGTGCATCATCACCAGCTTGGAGGTGCCGAGGATCTCCACCGCCTGGTCGATCTCCTCCAGCGTGGACATGCCGGTGGACAGGATGAGCGGCTTGCCGGTGGAGGCGAGCGCGCGCAGCAGCTCCAGGTCGGTCACGCTCGCCGAGGCGATCTTGTGGGTGACCACGTCCATCGACTCGAGGAACTCCACCGAGGGCACGTCCCACGGGGAGGCGAACCAGTCCAGGCCGCGCTCCTGGCAGTGCTTGGCGATCTCGGTGTACTCCTTCAGGCCGAACTCGGTCCTGATCTTGTACTCCATGTAGGTCATCTCGCCCCAGGGCGTCTGCCGGATCTGGTCGCGCTGCTCCAGCGGCACGCAGATCTCCGGCGTGCGCTTCTGGAACTTGACCGCCTGGCAGCCCGCCTCGGCCGCCACGTCGATCAGCCTGCGCGCGATGTCCAGGTCGCCGTTGTGGTTGATGCCGATCTCGGCGATCATGTAGACCGGCCGGCCGGCGCCGACCAGCGAGTCGCCGATCTGGACGGGCTTGGCGACGGGGGTGAGCCGCAGCTCGGCGCGGGGCGCGGGAGCGGTGACGGCCTCCTCCAGCGGGCGGGCCGCGAGGACCCGGTCGCACAGCTCCCGTACGGCCCCGGCCCCTCCGGCCCTGGTCAGCACGGTCCTGGCGGCGGCGCGGACCTTGGGGTGGGCGTCGGGGACCGTGACGGGCCAGCCGACGTCGCTCATCGGGCCCAGGTCGTTGACGTCGTTGCCGACGTACGCGACGCGGGACGGGTCGATCCCCTCGATGGCGAGCCAGTCGCGCAGCACGGTCCGCTTGTCGGTCAGGCCCTGCAGGACGGGCACGCCGAGCTTGCGGGCACGGGCCGCGACCACCGGGTTGTGCTCGGTGGACATGATCATCAGTTTGACGCCGGAGCGGCGCAGCAGCGAGATGCCCATGCCGTCGGAGCGGCTGACCGCGACCATCTCGCGGCCGTCCTGGTCGACGTAGGCGCGGTCGTCGGTGTGCACGCCGTCGAAGTCGGTGATCACCGCGTCCACGTCGATCGGCTCGGGCTCGTCGACGAAGGGCGCGAGCGCCCGTACGATCTCGAGGTCCTCGGGGGTGTCGATCTCGATGGCGTGGCGCGAGGGCACCTGCTGCACGGCGACGGCGCCGAAGAAGCGGTGGCCGTGCTCGCGCAGGCCCTCGGCGCGCATCACGTAGAACGCGCCGGTCTCGCGGAAGTTCGGCTCGCGGTCCTGGCGGCGGGGGCGGTGGGACGGGTCGTGGTTGACGCCCGCGCCGGCGGCGCTCCACAGGAACTCGTGCGTCTCCAGCCCGGAGAACACCACGTCGGCGCTGCCGTCCAGGACCTTGGCGATCGCGCTGTCCAGGTCGGCGGGGTCGATGAACGCGCTGGTGCACTGCACCAGGACGACCACGTCGGGGACCTCGGACAGGTGGTCCAGCGCGTGCAGCACGGCGGACTCGCTGGAGGCGGTCGCGCCGCTCAGCTCCTCCGGCCGGTGGATCACGGTGGCCCCCGCGGCGCGGGCGGCCTCGGCGATCCCCTCGTGGTCGGTGCTGACCACGACCTCGTCGACCAGCTCGGCGCGCACGCAGGCCCGTACCGCACGGGCGACCAGGGGACTGCCGCCCACCGCGGCCAGGTTCTTCAGGGGGACCCCCACCGAACCTCCACGGGCGGGGACAACGGCCAGGACTCGCAAGGTGGCTCCTCATGACATACGGCGAACGCCCCTGAGCTGGGGTGTCATAGGAACCTAGCCACGGGGGTGACCGGAAAGGGGTGTCTGAGCTGAACGCCCAGAGTCGCCCGTCTTAACTTTCCGCGCGACCGGGAGCTCCGGCTCGCCGGTGCCCCGCGGCCCCTCGGTCCCCGGTCCGCCGGTGGCCCGCGACCCCCCGAGCGCCGGCCCGCCGTCGATCCGCGCCCCCCTGAGCGCCGGTCCGCCGGTGGCCCGCGGCCTCCCGGTCACCGGCCCGCCGGTGACCCGCGGATCCTCAGACGGACGCGCCGATGGAGCCCATGAGCATGGGGAGTGAGCGTTCGAGGCCGCGGCGCCAGTAGGGCCAGGAGTGGGTGCCGGGCCCGTAGAAGTCGACCGCCACCTCGGCGCCGCTCGCCTTGGCGCGCTCGACGAAGGTCACGGCCTGCAGGAGCAGGGACGCCTCGCCCTCGTCCCGCGCCTCGGAGGCGTCGTCCAGCGGGCCGGGGGCGCCGTCGCCGCTGGAGACGAAGAGCCGCACCCCGCGCAGCGCGCCGGTGAGGTCGGCCGGATTGTGGGCGGCCCACTCCGGATCCTGGGGGGAGCCCCAGAGCCTCACGGACTTCTCGCCGTACTGCCCGAGCAGCCAGTCGACGCCGCCGTTGCCGTCGCGAGTGTGCAGCACCCCGGAGTAGGAGGCCGCCGCCTGGAACATGCCGGGGTGGCGGGCCGCGTACGACATCGCCCCGAACCCGCCCATGGACAGTCCCGCCACCGCCCGCCGGTCCCCGGCGCCGTAGTCGCGCTCCAGGACGGACCGCACCTCGGTGAGGTGGAAGGTCTCCCAGCCGGGCCCCTCGCGCCAGTCGGAGTAGAAACCGACGGCGCCGCTCTCGGGGATGACCACGAGCGCGGGGTAGCCCGAGGTGAGCTCCGCGGCGCCCCCCTTGGTCACCCAGGTGTCGTACCCGGACTGGCAGCAGCCGTTCAGCAGATACAGCACCGGCCACGGACCCGAGCCCGGCTCCCACCCGGCGGGCAGCAGGACCCTGACCTTGCCCTCGCGGCCGAGCGAGGCGGAGGTGACGGTGAGCTCGTGGTCGCGCTCGCCCAGCTTCTTCACCGCGACGGCGGAGGCTCGGGCGTCCTCCTCGCCGTACGTGCCGGTGGAGGACGGGGGCAGCAGGGCGAGGATCACCGCCACGACCGCGACGGCGGCCAGCAGGAGCACTCCCAGACGTACAGCGGTGCGGTTCACGCCGTCGATTCTCCCGCGTCCCGCTGATCGCGTGAAGCCCACATGCCGTACCGGCCCCGCGGAGGAGGTGGTGAGGCGGCGTGTCCGGCGCGGGCGCGGGAGCTCATGGCCGGTACGGCCCGCTGTTTGGGCCGGTCCATTCATGTTAATTCTGGTGACATATGGCCTTTTAGTAATCCGAAAGCTTGAAAATTACACAAGATCTATTCAAGATTCTCCACGTGGGTTGTAAAGATCGTGCGCACCCCGCGTCGCTCTGCCGGGCGGGAGACTCCCGCCCGGAGTGAGTGAAGGAGATCGTGTGTCAAACACCCCTCGACACCGGCGATCGGTCCTGGCCGGGATCGCCACCGCCCTGATGCTCGTCCTCCCGCAGGGGGTGGCCCAGGCCGCACCCGCCCCTGACAAGATCCACAAGGCCGTCCTGGCGGATCTGGCCACCGACGACAAGGCCACTTTCTGGGTACGCCTGAACGGCGACGCCGACCTCGGCGCGGCCCGCAGGGCGAAGGCCAGGACGGAGAAGGCCACGCAGGTCTTCCGGGCCAAGACCGAACTCGCCACCTCGTCGCAGGCGGGCCTGCGCAAGCTCCTGACCGCGGAGAACGCCGACTTCACCTCCTTCTGGATCGTCAACGCCATCCGGGTGACCGGCAACGCCAAGCTGGCCGGGGAGATCGCCGAGCGGCCCGAGGTGGACCGGATCGAGCCCAGCCGGGTCACCAAGGTGCCCGAGCCGCTGCCCGGCAAGGAGGTGGCGAGGATCAACGCGATCGAGTGGAACATCGACCGGGTCAACGCCCCCCGGGTCTGGGGCGAGCTCGGCGTCCGCGGCGAGGGCGTCGTCGTGGCCAACATCGACACCGGCGTGCAGTTCGACCACCCCGCGCTGGCCGCCAAGTACCGGGGCAGGAGCGCGGACGGCGTCGTCGACCACGACCACAACTGGTTCGACCCGGCCGGCGTCTGCTCCGGCACCGCGCCGTGCGACAACAACGGCCACGGCACCCACACCATGGGCACCATGGTGGGCGACGACGGAGGCGCCAACACGATCGGCGTCGCCCCCGGCGCGAAGTGGATCGCCGCCAAGGGCTGCGAGTCCACCACCTGCTCCGACGCCTCGCTGCTGGCCGCCGGGCAGTGGGTGCTCGCGCCCACCGACCTGGACGGCGGCAACCCGCGTCCCGATCTGGCGCCGCACATCGTCAACAACTCCTGGGGCGGCGACGGCTTCGACCCCTGGTACAAGGAGACCGTCGACGCGTGGGTCGCGGCGGGCATCTTCCCCGTCTTCGCCAACGGCAACGTCACCAACGCGGGCTGCAACTCCAGCGGCTCGCCCGGTCAGTACGTCGCCGGCTACAGCGCCGGCGCGTTCGACGTCAACAACACGATCGCCACCTTCTCCACCCGGGGCGCCGGCGAGAACGGCGAGATCAAGCCCAACCTCGCGGCACCCGGCGTGAACGTGCGCTCGGCCGTGACCAACGGCGGCTACGGGTCCAACTCCGGCACGTCGATGGCCGCGCCGCACCTGGCGGCCACCGTCGCGCTGATGTGGTCGGCCTCCCCGCCCCTGCTGGGCGACATCGCCACCACCCGGGAGCTGCTCGACCGGACCGCGATCGACGTCGACGACACGCGCTGCGGCGGCACCGCCGCGGACAACAACATCTGGGGCGAGGGCAGGCTCGACGCGTTCGCGGCGGTCCAGGCCACCCCCACCGCCGAGCTCGGCGGGCTGAGCGGCACCGTCACCTCGGGCGGCGAGCCGCTGGCCGCGGCGGACGTCACCGTCACCGGGCCGCTGAACCGCGCGGTCACCACCGCGCAGGACGGGACGTACGAGCTGCCCCGCCTGCTCGCGGGCGACTACCGGCTCACCGTGAAGAAGTTCGGGTACGACGACGCCACCGTCGAGACCGTCACCGTCGTGTCCGGCCAGACGGCAACCCAGGACGTGTCGGTGACGCGGCTGTCCTCGGGCACGGTCTCCGGCACGGTCACCGCCGCGGGAGCCCCCGAGCCGGGCGCCACGCTGACCGCGGTGGGCACCCCGGTCAGCGCGGTCGCCGACGCGGCGGGCCGGTACCGGCTCACGCTGCCCGACGGCGACCACCGGCTGAAGGTCACCCCCGGTTCCCGGTGCGCGGGAGAACTCACCGTGCCGATCACGGTGAACGGCGACCTCACCAAGGACGTGGACCTGCCGCGCCGCGCCGACTCCTTCGGCTACACCTGTGACAGCGCCGCCGAGGCGTACGTCGCGGGCACCGCCAGGAGCACGCTCACCGGCGACGACGCGGTCCAGCAGATCGCGCTGCCGTTCACCTTCCCGTTCTACGGCACCGGCTACACCGGCGCCTGGGTGAGCAGCAACGGGTTTCTGGCCTTCAAGGACAGCACCGCCCTGGCGGGCAACGTGACCCTGCCCGCCGCCGGCGCGCCCAACGCGGCGCTCTACGCCTTCTGGGACGACCTCGTGCTGGACGACCAGTCCGGGGTCTACACCGCCACCGTCGGGACCGCGCCGAACCGGACCTTCGTCGTCGAGTGGCGCAACGCCCGCTTCTACGCCGACGCCACCCAGCGCGTCTCGTTCTCGGCGCTGCTCGGCGAGAACGGGTCGGTCGGGTACCGCTACGACGGCGTCGACAGCGAGCGCGAGGCCGGGATCGGTGCCACGGTGGGCATCGAGAACGCCGACGGCACCGACGCGCTGCAGTACTCCTTCAACGGCGCCGCGATCGGCGACGGCCAGAGCCTGACCTTCACCGCGAGCCGGCACGGCCTGCTGACCGGCGTCGTCACCGACGCCAACGACGGCGAGCCGCTGGCGGGCGCGACGGTGAAGGTCGGCGACGCGGCGACCTTCACCACCGGGGCGAACGGCACCTTCCTCGGTCAGATCCTGCTGGGCGACTACCGGGTCGAGGTCTCCAAGGAGAACTACGGGACCTTCACCCAGGAGGTCACCGTCACCGCCGGGGGCGTGACCCGGGCCGACACCGCGCTGGCCACCGGCCGGGTGACGGCCTCGGCCGCCGAGCTGACCCTGGTGCAACCGGCGGAGACAACCAGGACGGGCACGGTCGAACTGTCCAACCTGGGTGTCAGCACGGCCTACACCGTGCTGACAGACCCCGCCCAGGGGTGGCTGAGCGTGGCGCCCGCCACCGGCGAGCTCGCCAAGGGCGCGTCGGTGAGGCTGAAGGTGACCGCCTCCAGCGCGGGCGTCACGCCGGGCACCGTACGCACCGGCAAGCTGCTGGTGCGCTCGGCGAGCGGCCGCAACCCGCAGATCGAGATCGTCGTGACGGTCGTGGTGCCCAAGCACCAGGTCGCCGTCGAGGTGGGCGGCACCAGGGACGTCGTCGACGCCGCCGGTGACCGCTGGACCGCGGACCGCAAGCACAGCGCCGGCGGTCACGGCTACGTCGGCACCGGCACCAAGACGAACACGACGAGCAGGACGATCACCGGCACCACCGAGCAGGCGCTGTTCGGGAGCGTCCGCGAGGGGATGCTGGAGTACCGGTTCGACCAGGTGCCCAACGGCACCTACGCCGTCGAGCTCGGCTTCGCCGAGACCCGGGGCAAGCGTGAGGGCCAGCGCGTCTTCGACGTCATCGTCGAGGGGCAACTGGCGATCCCCGCGCTGGACCTCGCCCTGGAGACCGGCGCGTACACCGCCACCACCCGGCAGTACACGGTGAAGGTCACCGACGGCCAGCTCAACGTGCGGTTCGCCAAGCGGACCGGCGACACCGTGCTCAACAGCGTCCGTATATCCGAGCGCCCCGACAAGGCCACCCCGTAGTGGCCTGAACCCCCACCGGCCCGTCCCGTCTTCCCCACGGGACGGGCCGTGCTCGTCCCGGGTGCTCCACGGGCCACCGGGGGGCGGGCCGGTGGGCCGACGGCTCGACGGTTCGCGGGCCGATGGGCCGATGGGCCGAGAGCGGATCGGGTGGGCAAAGTCCTGGCCAAAGGACGTTACGGGTCGTGCGTGGCCGGGGATTGGCGGGGTGTGTCGTGATTCACGGAGGCTGCCATGGCCAGGACAACCACCACCGCTTCGAACGGCAGGACGCGTGTCCGGGCGAAGGAGGAACGGCTGCCGCCGCACATCGACGTGCCGGTGATCGGGACGTTGACCCTGCCGCCGCCGGATCGGCTGGTCTTCTACGGGGTGCTGGGCGCGCTGGGAGCCTTCGGAGTCATCGAATGGCCCGTCGTCCTCGTCGTCGGAGTCGGCCACTACCTGTCGGAACAGCGGGTCTTCCCCGCCCTCCGGGAGGCCGGGCTGGCCGCCGAGACGGCGTAACCGGGATCGGGGCCGCCTTCACCGGGATGGGGACCGGGGGCGCCTTCACCGGGCCATGGATCGGGGACGTTTTCACCGGGACACGGGACCAGGACCGGGGGTGATGGGGATGGCGCCTCTCGGTGAACTCGCCGGACAGGGCTGGGCGCAGATAGGGGCACTGTGCCTGGCCTTCGCGCTCTCGGCCATGATCGGCCTGGAGCGGGAGGTCCGCCAGAAGAGCGCGGGCCTGCGCACCCACACCCTGGTCGGCTTCGCCGCCGCCCTGATCATGCTGGTGTCGAAATACGGCTTCACCGATGTCCTGGGGGAGAACGTCAATCTCGATCCGTCCCGCGTGGCCTCCCAGATCGTGTCCGGCATCGGCTTCCTGGGCGCGGGACTGATATTCGTCCGCGGTGACGCGGTCCGCGGCCTCACCACCGCCGCGGCGGTCTGGCTCACCGCCGGGGTGGGCATGGCGGCGGGGGCCGGGCTGTGGCTGCTGGCGGTCATCGTGACCACCGGGTACTTCGTGACGGTGTTCGTCCTCACGCCGCTGGCCGACCGGCTTCCCCGGTCCAAGTACGCGCCCTCGCGGCTCCATCTCACCTACCTCGGCGAGCAGGGCGTGCTGCGGCGGGCACTGGCCGAATGCACACGGCGGGGATTCGGCGTGGACGAGCTGTCCGTCGGCCAGCGCCCCGAGGGGCAGAGCCCGGCGACCGTCTCGCTCTGGCTCACCGTGCACGGCGCCGGATCGATAGCCGAGCTCACCACGGCGCTCTCAGAGATCGACGGGGTGCTCGCCGTGGTGAGCCGGGACGCCAACTCGGCGACGCCCTGAACTCGGCGATGCCCCGAACCGCGGTCGCGCGCTTTCGGTGATCGCTCCTCGGCGTCGTCACGGCCGCCGTGCTCGTCACCCGGCGAAAGATCTTGAGCCGAGGCCGCGGCGCCCGCATTGACATGCAACCAAAAAGTTGCCTATATTCAGACATGCATCCGAACGGTTGCCTAACTCTGTGAGACAGCATGGACGCGGTATTCAAAGCCCTCGCCGACACCAGTCGCCGGAGGCTGCTCGACAGCCTCAACCGGGACAACGGCCAGACCCTGCGCGAGCTGTGCGCGGGGCTGGACATGACCCGGCAGGCCGTGACCAAGCACCTGTCCGTCCTGGAGGCGGCCGGTCTGGTGGAGACGGTCAGGCGCGGCAGGGAGAAGCTGCACTACCTCAACGCCGCGCCCATCAACGAGATCGCCGATCGGTGGATCGGCCGCTACGACCGCGAGCGGGCGCGCGCGCTCGCCGACCTGAAACGAGCCCTGGAGGGTACGGACGTGTCCGAGACCAGCTTCGTCTACATCAGCTACATCAAGACCACTCCCGACCGGCTGTGGGAGGCCCTGACCGGCCCGGCCTTCATCAGCCGCTACTTCGGCGGAGGGGGCCCGCGATCCGACTGGACGCCCGGGGCCCCGATCGAGTGGAAGGTGACCGCGGACGGCGAGTACCACGACTGGGGCCAGCGGGTGCTCGAGGCCGAGCCCGGCAAGCGCCTGTCGTACACCTGGCACAACTACGAGCAGGAAGTGGCCGACATGTTCGGCTGGAGCGACGAGAAGCTCGCCGAGCTCAGGAAGGAGCCGATCTCGAAGATCACCTTCGAGATCGAGCCCGCCGGCGGGGCCACGGTCAAGCTGACCGTGACCCACGAGGGCCTCGTCGCGGGCAGCGAGATGATCAAGGGCGTCAGCGAGGGCTGGCCCGAGATCCTGTCGAACCTGAAGACCCTGCTGGAATCGGGCGAGACGCTGCCGCTCGGCTAGGGAGCGGGCTGAGACGCTGCCGCTCGGCGAGGGAGCGGGCGGGGTCCCGGTTCCCTGCGGAACGCGGAGGAACACCCCGGCCCGCTGCCGCGCCTTCCCGGAGAGCTCCCGGCCCGGGGGTGCCGTTCCCGCCGCGGGGGTCACCTGTCGGGACAGCCGGTCCCGGGGCCGGGGAACCGCCGGTTCGGCGGTGTGCAGCGAGGCGCGCCGGGCGTTCGCGCCGCTCAGGGCCCACGACGCCCACGAGGACCGCGTGACCGTTCCGGTGCGGGAGGACCGGTCAGGCGGCTCCTGAACCACCGTGACCGCGGAACGCCGCGAACCGCCACCGCGAACCCGTCACCGTGCCGTCGCTGCCGGGTGCGGACGGGACGCGGGCCCATGACGTGGGGATTCGCGTGTCCTGCCGGGCGAGGGTCCGGTGGGATGAGTAGGGGGATACTCATGCTTTCCGCCGCGTCCCTGCCTAACGTTCGGAAAGACCCGTCCTGACCGATCGACGGGGGGTGGGTGGGAAAGGGCTGGATCCGTCCTCGTCATCGTGTCGATGACGCCGGTGCCGCTCCTCGTGGGTGTCGCACCGGCTGCCGGGAAAGCCGCGAGCCTGGCGGGGGCCGGCTCGCGGGCCGTTCCGTCCGGGGCGTCCCGTCCTCTCCGGATAGTCCCGTCCGAGCCGTTCCCGGGGTCGGCCGTCGGAGCGGCGGGAGGTCGCCGAGGTCGCCGAGGTCGCCCCACCGCGGGTGGGGCCGGGGCGACCCATGGGCGTTCGGTCTGATTCATCGGTGACGGCATGCTCTTTTCCGGGACTCGGCCTACCGCGGTCCGGCGCCAACTCGTTCTCCAGGCCCCGGCACCCGTCATCACCAGGCCCCTCGACGATCACCACGTCACCACCACACGAGTCGCCGCTGACGCTGGTGCGATCTGGAGTCGCCACGCCCCCAACGACCACTCCGGGTGACCGCCACCGGGGCCGTGCTCTCGAGTACGGACCACTTGATCAACGACTCCTGCCGGCATCAACCCCCTCTTCGCCGCCGTGCTTTCGAACCGGGTGGAACCGCTGGCACACTTGCGGAGGCGGCAGTCGGGTGGAAGCGGTCGGTGAAGGCTGGCCGCGGGTGGAGCGGAGAAGGCGACGCGACAGGGGCAGGTCGGGTTCGTGGGGCGGGAGCGTGAGTTTGCGCTGCTCGCGGACCGGCTTGGCGCGGCCGCCGGCGGCGCGGGCCAGGTGGTGTTGCTGGCCGGGGAGCCCGGGGCGGGCAAGAGCCGCCTGGCGGAGGAGGCCGCGGCGCTGGCGGCGCGGATGGGGATGCGGTGCTGCTGGGGGCGGGCCACCGACGAGGAGGGCAATCCGGCGTACTGGCCGTTCCGGCAGGTCCTGCGGGCGCTCGGGCGATCCGGGGGCGCTCCGAATCAGCACGCGGGTCACGGCGCCGGGCAGGGCATGGGACAGGCGGCCGGGCAGGGCGCGGGGAGCGTCGTGCCGGAGCTGGGTGACCTGGTGCAGGCGGGAGGGGGCGGGGCCGAGCAGCGGTTCCAGCTGTTCGAAGAGGTGAGCGGGCTGCTGGCGGCCGGGGCCGAGGCCGATGGGCTGCTGGTGGTCCTGGATGATCTGCATTGGGCGGACGAGGCGTCACTGCGGCTGCTGGTGTACCTGGCTCGGGGAGTGGCCGGGTCACGGCTGGCGGTGCTGGCGATCTACCGGGACACCGAGATCGGGGAGCCGCTGCGGCGGATGCTGGTCTCGCTGGCCGGGGAGGCGTCGGTGACGCGGGTGCGGCTGACGGGCCTGGCCGAGGCCGAGGTCGGCGACCTGCTGGCCGGGGTCACCGGCTGGCCGTCGCCGGAATCGGTGGTCGGCGCGGTGAGTCGGCGTACACAGGGAAATCCGTTCTTCGTCACCGAGCTGGCCCGGTTGCTGGGCGGCGAGCAAGGGAACGGTGCGGAGCTGCCGGCCGGGGTCCGCGACGCCGTACGGGGTCGGCTGGATCGCCTGTCGGCATGGTGCGGGCGGGTGGTGTCGGCGGCGGCGGTGCTGGGCTCGGCAGTGGACCCGCCCGCCTTGGCCGCGGCGGCCGGGTGGGAGGTGGGAGAGGTGCTGAACGCGCTCGACGAAGCGGCGGCGGCCGGAATCCTGACCTCCCTGGCGGACGCGGGGGCGCGCGCGGGCGGGAGCACGGGTGGCGCGACGGAGGCGAGACCCACAGGCGTGCGGTTCGGGCACGATCTGATCCGGGAGGCGGCGCGGCTGGAGGTGTCCACGGCGGAGCGGCTCACGTTGCATCTGCGGATGGCGGAGTACCTGATCGGGCGGGTCGACGCGGCCGACCGGGTCAGTGAGGTGGCCTTTCACCTGCTGGAGTCGCTGCCCGCGGGAGACGCCGGCCTGGCCGTGGCGTGGGCCGAGCGCGCCGCGGGGCAGGCGATGGCGCAACTGGCGTGGGAGGAGGCCGCCGCCCTGTACGGACGCGCGGTGTCCGCGGCGGCCGACGCGGCCTTGGGCGGGCCGGACCGGTGCCGGTTGCTGATGGCGAGAGCTCGTGCTCAGGTCAGGGCGTACGAGATGGTCGACGCCCGCCGGTCGTTGCTCGCGGCCGCCGCCATCGCGCGGGAGGCCGGCGACGCGCGGACCATCGGCGAGGCGGCCATGATCATGGAAGGGGTTACCGACTTCGCGTGGGACGCCACCGGCGGCGCGCTGTACGCCGAGGCGCTGGCGGGCATCCCCGAGCAGGACAGCGCGCTGCGGGCGCGGCTGCTGGCCCAGTTCGCGGTGAACGATTCGTGGACCTCGTCCGGCGATGCCGGGGCCCGTTCGGCCGAAGCGCTGGCCATGGCCGAACGGGTCGGCGACCGAAGGGCCGTCAAGGAGGCGCTGCGGGCCAGACAACTCGCCCGCAGCGGCCCGGACGGCGTGGCCGACCGGCTGGCCCTCGGGGACCGGATGCTGGCCATGGGCGAGGCCGACCGTGACGATGACGCGGTGCTGTGGGGCCGGCTGTGGCGGTTCGACGCGCTGGCGCAACTGGGCCAGATCGACCGGGCCGAGGCCGAACTGGACCCGATCGACACGGTGGCCCGGCGGCTGCGTTCGCCGCTGGCACGCTGGCACGCGCTGCGCTACCAGGCCGCGATCGCCCTGGCCCGCGGCCGTTTCGGCGATTCGCTCGCGCTGGGGGAGCAGGCGTTGGAACTGGCGCGGCGGGCCGGCCACGAGGGCGCCCTGGTGCCGTCGCACGGCTTCCTGGTGATGGTGCGAACCCAGGCCGGAAGCGCCGGCCAGTCGATCGAGGCGGCGGTCCAAGTGGACCCGGCCACCGCCGCGATGCCTCCCGCCTGGGCGTTGTTGCTGGTGGCGTCCGGACGGCGGGAGGAGGCCCGGCAGATCTACCGGACGTTGCCGCCCGTGTCGTCGGTGCCGGGTTTTCTTCTGCTGAGCGCGCTCGCCGTCATGGCCGAACTCGCCGCGGAGTTCGGCGACCGGGAGGCGGCCGCCGAGACGTACCGGGCGATGGCACCGTATGCCGATCTGTTCGCCTGCGGCGGGGCCGGCGTGATCGCGATCCTCGGCTCGATGCGGCTGCCGCTCGGAAGGGCGGCCGCCGCGCTGGGCCGCCTCGACGACGCCGTACGTCACCTGCGCGCCGCCGCCGAGATCAACGAGCGGGCGGGCATGCCGCCGATGGCCGCCTCCGCCCGATACGAACTGGCCCGTGCCCTGGCCAGGCGCCGGCGGCCGGGAGACCGGGACGAGGCGGCCGCGCTGGCCGAGTCGGCGGGTGCGGCGGCCGGAGGGCTCGGCATGGCTCCCCTGCGGGAGCGCTGCGCGGAGCTGGCACGGTCGCTGTCCGGCCGGGTGACCGGCCCGCTGACCCGGCGCGAGGACGAGATCGCCGTGCTGGTGTCCCAGGGCCTGACCAGCCGGCAGATCGCCGCCGCCGTGCACATCGCCGAGCGGACAGTGGAGAATCACGTCCAGCACATCCTGGGCAAACTCGGCTTCACCAGCCGCGCCCAGATCGCCGCCTGGATCGCCTCCGGCCGCCCGCGGCGACAGACGGACACGGAGCCCGGGTAGACGCACGGGCCGCTTCGGATGAGTACCGGCCATGAGTAGTTTCCCGGAGGCGGGCAGGGCCCCGGTGGCCGCACGCTGACGTGCATGAACACCAGCTCCTTCCGGCTCGGCGGGCTCACGGTCCTGCGCGCCGCGTGGCTGTACGACGGCATCGGCCCGGCCCTGACCCCCGATCCCGTCCTCGTGCTCGACGGCGGCGTCATCGTGGCCGTCGGCCCGCTCGACGGTGTGCCGCAGGGGGCCACCGTCGTCGACCTCGGGGGTACGACGCTGCTGCCGGGCCTGATCGACACGCACGTTCACCTGGCCTTCGACGCGAGCCCGGATCCGGTGGGCAACCTGGCAAGCCGAGACGCCGCCGCCGCCCTCGCCGCGATGGCGGCGGCCGCCAGGCGGGCCGCCCGCGGCGGGGTGACGACGGTGCGCGATCTCGGCGACCGGGACTATCTGAGCCTCGCGCTGCGCGGCGCCGCCGCGTCCGACCGCTCTCTACCGACGATCGTCGCGGCCGGGCCGCCGATCACCACACCCAGAGGGCACTGTCACTACCTGGGCGGCGCCGCGACCGGCGTGGACGGGGTCCGCGCGGCCGTGCGGGAACGCGCCGAGCGCGGCGTCGACATCATCAAGATCATGGCGAGCGGGGGCAACCTGACCCCCGGCACCCACCCCGAGCTGCCCCAGTTCACGCCGGAGGAGCTGGGGGCCGCCGTGGCCGAGGCGCACCGCCACCACCTGCCGGTCACCGCCCACGTGCACGGCACCCAAGCCGTCGCCGACGCGGTCGCGGCGGGTGTGGACGGCCTCGAGCACGTCACCTTCATGACCTCGGAGGGTGTCGACCCGGCGCCGGACGGCCTTGTCCAGGCCATAGCGGAACGCGGCATCGCACTCGGGATCACGCTCGGCGTGGCCCCGGTGGAGGGGGGCGCGATGCCGCCCGCAATGGCCGCCCGGGTACCGGCGCTGACCGCCAACGCCCGCCGGCTGCACGCGTCCGGGGCACGAATCGTCGCCGGGACCGACGCCGGCATCGGCCCGATCAAGCCGCCCGACGTCCTGCGCTGGGCCGTCGGCCAGTTCCCCGGCATCGGCCTGACCAGAACCGGGGCGCTGCGCGCCGCCACCTCCCTCGCCGCCGAGGTGTGCGGGCTGGGAGATCGCAAGGGGCGGCTCGCCCCCGGCTACGACGCCGACATCCTGGCCGTCGACGGCAACCCACTCGAAGACCTCAACGCCCTGCACCACATCCGCGCCGTCTACGTCCGCGGCACCCCTCTGCCCAACCCGATCCCGCCTCCGACAACCTTCGGCCGGCGCATTCCAACCAACCCTCACCACGAAAGGAATCAACCGTCATGAACCGATCCCGCTTCCGCACGACCGTGAGCGCCACCTTGACCCTGGTGGCCCTGGCCTTGGGACCGACGCTCCCGAGCGCCGCGTCCTCCACGTCGCTGTCCCCCATATCCTTCACGTGGAGAAAGCCGATGACGGCGGGGAACTGCACGATGTTCGAAGGCGCCCGATGGACCCTGTACCCGAGCGGCAGAGCCACGTTCGACGGCACGGTCACCAGCGGCGACAACAACGACGCCTGGCTGATGTGGGCGCGCCTCAAGGACGAGAACAACGCCGTGCTCGGCACGTTGACCAACCTCGACATCCAGGACCGTTCCGACCGGACCAAGTTCGTCCAGGGCCTGCCCAGCAGCTCGCAACGCTACCGCTGGTTCGCCTCCGGCGAATTCAACAAGTACTTGTTCCCCCTCATCAAGCGCATGTCCCTCAGCAAGCGCTGCTGACCACCCTCCGCTGACCACCCTCCGCGGGGGGGCCCCACCGCCCCCCCCCCCCCCCCCCCCCCCACCCGCCGGCACCGCGGACCGCCCCCCCCGCCCGCCGGGGCGGG
>NZ_JBFAAE010000089.1:0-26040 GCF_040639575.1 Streptosporangium sp. NPDC023825
GCCTCCCTGGTCTCCTCCAGTGCCCGGTCCCGGTCGGCGCGCGTCTGACCGGACCGTTCCTGATCGTGGAAGGCGCGCGCCTCGGCCCGGCGCGCCTCGGTCTCGGCGGCCTCCACCCGTTCGGCCATCTCCCGCAGTGCCGCGTCCCGGGCGGCCTCGGCCCGCTGGGCCCTGCGGGTGGCCTCCTGCTCGGCCTGCCTGGCCCGGCGTTCGGTGCTGGCCGCCTCGTGCAGCGCGGCCAGCGCCTGCTCCCT
Source organism: Streptosporangium sp. NPDC023825 (assembly GCF_040639575.1). Classification (NCBI taxonomy): domain Bacteria; kingdom Bacillati; phylum Actinomycetota; class Actinomycetes; order Streptosporangiales; family Streptosporangiaceae; genus Streptosporangium; species Streptosporangium sp. NPDC023825. The sequence goes on from NZ_JBFAAE010000089.1 coordinate 255, forward strand.
GGCGGTCTCGGCGTCGGCCAGCGCGATGTCGCGTTCGGCGTTGGCCTCCTCCACCCGGCGCGCCATCGCGTCCCGCTCGCGCCGGGCGTGCTCGGAGGCCTCCCGCGCCAGGCGTACCTGCTCGAAGGCCTGTTCGCGCTCGGTGCGCGCGATCGCCACCCGGGTGTGCGCCTCGGCCTGCACCGCGCTCACCTTGGCCTCCACCCCGGCCGGGCTCAGCTCCTCCGACAGCACCTGCGCCAGCGGGGCGATCGCCGCGATCATCCCCTTCTCCATGCGCTCGTAGAACTCCTCGGCCCTGGCCAGCGCCCCCTCAAGGCCCGGCGTCGCCCGCCGCATCTCGCGTTCGCGCTTGGCCGCCGCCTGGCAGTTCCCCTGCGCGCAGTACGCCCTCGGCCGCCCCCGCCCGGGCCGCTGCTCGATCGGCGTCCCGCAGTGTCCGCACGGCGTCACCGCACCCCGCTCCTGCATGCCGGAAGCCTACTGACACCTTCGATTTTCCAGAAATTAGAAAATAATAAATGAGATCCGTTGCGTTCCGGCCTGACCGGGTGTCGGTGGCGGCCGTCATCCCGGCGAACGCGAGGTGTCCTGTCTCACTCAGTCTGAGGCAGTGGAGTTGGCCCGGTTTGGTGGACACCTGATCTCTGGGAAACCCTGGCTCCCGGAAGAAGGAGTCTGCTGTGCCGAACAACTATCCGCCGGAGTTTCGCCGGCAGATGGTGGAGCTGGTGCGCGGGACGGACGCCGGAGGAACTGGCCAAGGAGTTCCAGCCTTCCGCGCAGTCGATCCGTGCCTGGGTGCGCCAGGCCGACCTCGATGACGGCCGCCGCCAGGACGGTCTGACCAGCGCCGAGAAGGACGAACTGGCCCGGCTGCGGCGCGAGAACAAGATTCTCCGTGAGGAGAAGGAGATCTTGCGCAAGGCCGCGGTTTTCTTCGCGCGGGAGACGGATCTGCCGAGATGAAGTTCCGGCTGATTCATGCGGAGAACGACCACCATGAGGTCTGCCTGCTGGCCCGGGTGCTGGGTGTGTCGCGCCAGGGCTACTACGCCTGGGCGGCCCGGCAGCGGCCCGGCAGCGGCGCGGCCCGTCGACTCGAGCCCGTCGTGACACCGAGCTGACCGAGCAGATCCGCCGGCATCACCAGGCCTGTGATCAGATCTACGGGGCGCCGCGTATCCATGCCGGCCTGCGCGAGCTGGATGGGGTCCGGGTAGGCCGCAAACGGGTGGCCCGGCTGATGCGTGCCGCCGGGCCGGCCGGGGTGAGCAGGGTCCGCCCGTCGACGGGCCGGACCGGGACGTGCTTCGACAATGCGATCACCGAGGGCTTCTTCGCCTCGCTGGAGTGCGAGCTGATTGACCGGAGCACCTTCCGCACCAGGTCAGAAGCCGAACGGGCCCTGTTCAGCTACATCGAGTTCTACAACCCGCGCCGCCGTCACTCCGCCAACGGCCGGCTCAGCCCCGCCGAATACGAACGCCGACACGCGCTCAAGAACGCCCAAGACCTCGACTATGCTGCCGCGTAGTCGCAAGCCCTGATGTGTCTATCGAACCGGGGCAACTCCACCAGGCACGGCAGCAGCGGATTCAACACGGCGCTCGACAGCGTGGACATCACATCCTGAGGAATTTGAATGCGGCCGCCGGGAAACCGCTGAAGCATGGAGTACGTGCGGGACGGCTGGGTCGTCGGTCTGGCGGCGTCGGACACCTTCGAACGGTGCCGGACCTCCTCCTACCACCACGATGACGAGGACCCCGGCCGCGACCATGATCTCGCTCCCGCCGGTGAGCGAACGCGATCACGCCGACCAGCTAGGACAGGAGGGAGGTGTAGGCGATCGAGTGCTGCTGCCCGGACATGAAGGACAGGAACTGCCTGACGAAGGCGCTGCGCGAGTAGCCGTCGCCCCTGCCGGTCAGATCGCGGTGAAAGGCCGTGCGAAACAACGTCTGATACTCCCGGACGTCGATCATCTGGTCGTCGTCGACGTCGGTGACATCGAAAAGCACCTCGGCGATCTTGATCAGCCCGGAGCTGGGCAGGCAGGCGGCCGAGGCGGCGTATTCCTGGCGCGTGACACGTCCGTCGCCGTCGGCGTCGAGATTGGTGTGCAATTCCCCCCACCAGGCGGCGTAGGCGTTGTAAAGCCGTTCCTCGTCTTGTTCCTCCAGGTCGAGCCGGGTCGCGACCTCTCTGGCCATGGCGGCCAGGTCGGGCCAGGCCAGGTAGCCGTCGCCGGTCTGGTCCAAGACCTCGGCGAAGAACCGGTCAGCCGAGCGTGTGGCGTGATTGACCTCCTCGGGAGCGGGGGCGATGAGTCTGAGCATGGCCGCGGCCTGGCCGGCCTTGCGGCGCAGGTCCGCCCACGGCCCGGCCCCATCGCCGTGACGGGGATCCAGCAGATCCATGAACGCGCTGGTGTGCACCCAGCTGTCTGGAAGCAGGCGAGTGGCCAATCCGGCCGTCAGGTAGGCCCCGTGCATGAGCGCCCGCGCCCCGGGGAGGTCAGGCAGGGCCGCACGCCGGCAGAAGGATTCCGGCAGCGACGCGATGGTGACCACGGCGGCCACAGGGCCTGCCACGGCCCGGCCCGCGGCCCACACCGCGGGATGGCCGCGCAGCAGGGGCGGTGCGGGCACGTTGGCGAAGAGCCGGTAGAGGATGACACGCACCGCCTCGGTGCTCTCCAGACGATGGTCGATCATGTCGTCGTAGTAGTGCCAGAAGTCCTGCAACGTCGCGGGGAGCTGGTCGCTGTCACCCTCGAGCAGGGTCAGAAGCGTCCGGAACTCGGTATAGAGCCGTTCCACGGCGGGCCCGTCGAGCGACTCACCGCTCAGCCGGTACATCGTCACCGCCGACTCGAACAGGGTCGCCACCACCCAGGCGCGTGCTTCTGCGTCCATCGCGTCGTAGCCGCGACCTTGCGGATCGGTGCCCGAGATGCGGGCGTGCAGACGGTTGAGGCGAGCCGCTTCCCGGCTGCGAACATGCCTATCCGGGTCGAGCAGCCGTTGCGTGCTCACCACGGTGTTGCGCAGACGCCGCCACGGATGCGTCACGAACGTCGAGTTACTGATCAGCGCCGCGCCGATCTGCGGGTGCGCGGCTTCCAGAACCGTGGCGCGGGTCACCGCGAGGCCCCAGCGTGCCTCGTTGACGAGGCGGTGCAGCATTGAGTTCGGACCGAAGACGTCGACGGTCTCCTCCGCGGTGGGCTGGTTCGTCAAATTCCCTCTCCCGTCGTGGTGGTCGGCTGGCGGACATCGCCGAACCGGCGCCGGCGCCGCCGGTAGGCGTCAAGGCATTCCCAGAGGTGAGTCGCGCGAAAGTCGGGCCACAGCACCTGCGGGAAGACCCATTCGGCGTAGGCCACCTGCCAGAGCATGAAGTTGGAGATCCGTTGCTCTCCGGAGGTGCGAATGACCAGGTCCACATCCGGCGTGTCGGAGTATGGGAGATGCCGGGCGAAGGTGGCCTCGGTGACCTGCTCTGCGGGTACGGCGGCGCGGATCAGCGAACGGGCGGCTTCCACGATGTCGTGGCGTCCCCCGTGATCGAAGGCGATCGTCAGCGTCATCTGCCTGTTGTCACTGGTAAGAGTCATCAGATCGGTGATGTCTTGAGCCAGCAGGGGTGGTATCCGCGGATCGGTCATGCCGAGGAACCTGCACCGGACACCTCGCGCGTGCAACGCCGGTGCGTGCTTACGGATGGCTCGGCGCACGAGTCTCATCAAGATGTCGACCTCGCCCGCAGGCCTCCGCCAGTTCTCGGTGGAGAAGGCGTACAGGCTCAGCCACTTGACACCTGCCGAGCGTGCCGCCTCGATGGTGTCGATCACGGCCGTCTCCGCCGCCTCGTGGCCCGCGGTGCGCGGCAGCGATCGCCGCGTGGCCCACCGCCCGTTCCCATCCATCACACAAGCCAGATGACGCGGCACTCCGCTGATAATTTCCATGGCGAAGCGTGACTCTATCATTACCGAAAGTAGTGTCGGGTGTTGCTGGCCCCGATCGTTGGACAGCGGCGAAGTGCGGGTTCAGCCGATCACGGCCTTCATAGCGTTGAATCACGTCGGCTCGTCACGTCTACCGGAGGAGTTCGTGCACGACGAGCTGACACGCCATAAGTTCTTCACCGTGTCCGGGGCTGCGCCGCAGGCGTTCCTCGCGGCTTACCCCCGGTACGGGTGCGCAGTGCTCCGATCCCTCGGCAGGCCAGGTAGATGGTGAAGGAGATGGTGGTGACGTACGGGCTGATCGGGATGCTGCTGCCCAGTGCCAGCAGGATGCCTCCCAGCATCGAGGTGAGAGCGAACACGACGCTGAGCAGCGTGACCAACCAGGTCATCTGCACCGTGTCGACCGCGACGATCTGACCGGTCAACAGCCCGAACTTGTTCGCCGCCCGGCCCTTGTACAGGGCCAGGAACAGCACACCCAGGCCGAGACCGAACGGCATCAGCACCCCGATGATCGAGTTGCGGTCCCGGGCGCGCACCCCCAAAGCGCCAATGATCAGCGCCGCGACGATCGAGCCGGCCAGGGAGCCCGCGGCGACGTTCACACCGATCAGCAATGCCGCGGAGGCGCCGGCGAAGGAGAGCTCCGCGACACCGTGCACGGCGAAGGCGAGGTCACGCATCATGACGAAGGTGCCGATGATGCCACCCACCAGGCCCAGCATCGCTCCCGCGACAAGAGAGTTGCGAACCAGGAACAACAGTTCGCCGTAGTTGTCGTAGTTGAAGATCTGCTCACGCGGATCGATGACGAGAGCCCGGTTCCCCCTGACTCCTGGGGACGTGAGGGTTCCGCGAGTCATTCTTTGCCGTGGGGGTTCGCGCTCGTCGTCGTCCTGCTGGTGGTGGGCCGCCTCGCTCTCGCGCCGCACCTGACGGCGCCCGCGTTGCAGACGTGGGCCACGATCTTCGTGGCGATCTGCGTGCAGGCGTTGCCGTTCCTGGTCTTCGGGGTGGCGCTGTCGGCGGCGATCACGGCGTTCGTCCCGGCGTCGTTCTGGACCAAGGCACTGCCGAGGCATCCGGCCGCCGCGGTGCCGGTGGCCGGGATGGCGGGGGCGGTGTCACACCGGCGAAGAAGAAGGGCCAGTGGTATGTCATCCGCATGCAGATCGCCTGCTGCGCCGCTGACGCCTTTCCCCTGAAGGTCGCGGTCAGGGGACTGCAGGCACCGCCCGCCGACACCTGGGTCGAGGTCACCGGCACCTGGATCCCGCAGACCTTCGGCACAATGCCCAACGGGGTCATCTACCCCCAGATGACCGGCAAGAGCCTCACCAGGGTCGAGGCCCCCGACGAGCAGTACGAGTAACGCCGGAGAGCAGATACGGGCTCGGGCTCACCTTCCCGGGCAGTGTCAGCCGCCAAGCGACACGACGTCATAAGATCCCAGCGGACCACCGGCAGACGCCGGTGGTCCGCGACCGTTTCCGGCCGGTCCGGGATAGTCCAATCGACCAGGTCAGTGGCGATCGGGCCGGACGTGGAACGACGCCATCTGGACCGATCGGCGATCCCGGTCGGCCCGGCTTTCTCACCGTCAGCCGTGCCGGACCAGAGACCACGGTTTGGCGGCAACCCGCCGCGATCCCGCGGCCGACCATCCCGCTTCTTTGAGCAGATCGTCGCGGAGCGTGCGGCAGACGCAGTCGTCGGTGATCTCCACAGTCCTCTCCCCGGTGTGCGGCGGGAAGACCTCGTTGCGCCCCTGACTTGAGCCGAAGCCGATCTCGCTCGTGTCGCCGGTCACCCCACGCGCACTTCTTCGCGGTTGCGAGGAGGTGGTTGAGCAGCGTGGCCGTGCCCGAGTGTCGCGTCCGCGGGGCGTCTCGCCGCGGCCGTCAGGCGTTGTAGGGGTCCTGGCCCGAGCGGATCCGGCCGGTCATGGACTTGAGGGCCTCCAGGGCCGTGAGGTAGGTCATCGGGCCGAACGACACCCGTGCCACGCCGAGCGCGGCCAGCCTGCCCAGGTCCATGCCGGGCAGGAAGGTCACGTTGACCGGTCCGGCGATGGCTTTGACGAGTTCGGCGATCACCTCCTCCGAGGGCGCCAGGATGGGGAAGACGCAGTCGGCGCCGGCCTCGAGGTAACGGCGGCCGCGTTCGGCGACCTCCTCCACCGAGGGCGAACCGGTCAGGAAGAGATCGATCCGGGCGTTGATCACCAGGTCGGGGCTCGCCGCCCGCAGCGCCGCGATGCGGGCGGCCTGCGTGTCCACGTCGAGCAGGCCGCCCGCGCGGTGGTCGCTCTCCTCGAAGTTGAACCCGGCCGCGCCGATGGCGGTGAGCCGCTCGACGAGCTCCGCGGGCGGCAGGCCGTATCCGGCCTCGGCGTCCACGGTCACCGGTACGTCCACCGCACGGATGATCTTGGCCGCGATGTCCAGCATCTCGTCCACGGGCGCGCCCTCGTGGTCGTCGTACCCCAGCATGGCCGCGATGGACGCGCTGGCGGTCGCCAGGGCGGGGTTTCCCGCCTCGGCCACCACGGTGGCGGAGGCCGCGTCCCACACGTTCGGCAGGATCAGCGGGTCGCCGGATCTGTGCAGGTCGCGAAGCAGCGCGGTCCGGGTGTTCGTCATTGGCCGTTCCTTGTCGTCGGGGTCGGTGCGTCATAGGTATGAAGAAATCGGGCCTCCGTTTGTGACAGGACCGCGATGTGATTACCGCCACAACGGCCCGCTGCCCGGGTGGCCGCTGTGAACCCCGCAGGGGAGTTCCGCACGAGCTCGGTCATCGCGGCTCCTCCAGGCTCGGGTTCAGGCCGCGGCGATGTCCGCGTTCTTCGTGATCCTGCCGCGCATGAAGAACTGCCGGACATAATGGCCGATGACCGGCCATTCCCGCCCCGCTGAATCGTCAGAGATATGCCCCTTCTTATATGCGTCGCCATTCACGAAACCCGGGAGGGGGTGACCGGAACGATTTCCCCGCGACCGGGTCGACCGCGCATGCCGGTCTGCGGCGCCGGGAGCGCCGCGGCTCGTCGCGAACCCGGCGCGCGACCGTGGGCGGGACGCCATCGGACTGCGGAGGGTTGTGACCTTCAGGGACCGGGCTCCCTCCAGGCATGGAGCTTGTCCGGATTCACGATCACCCAGATCTGAGTGATGCGGCCGCCGTGGACGGCGAAGGCCACGATGCCGTTGACTTCGCCGTTCACATGGCTCACCAGGCCGGGGCAGCCGTTGACGTTCTCCTCGGTGAGTTCCTGGGCGAACTTGTTCCGGAGCAGGCCGAGAAAGTAACGCGCCGTCTTCTGGGCGCCGAGGATCGGACGCAGGGCCACCCGGGCCTTTCCTCCGCCGTCGGCGCGCACGGTGACCTGGGGGTCGAGCAGGCTGATCAGGCCGTCGAGGTCTCCGTGCTCGCAGGCGACCCTGAACGCGGAGACGACGTCGCGATGCTGGTGGGCGGTCACCGCACAGCGCCGGTCGGACCGCAGATGGCGCCGGGCCGAGGCGGCCAGCTGACGGCAGGCCGCCGGACTGCGCCCCACGATCTCGGCGATCTCGGTGTAGGGCAGGTCGAAGACGTCATGCAAGACGAAGGCGACCCGCTCGGCGGCGGTGACGGATTCCAGCATGACGAGCACGCCCATGCTGACGGAGTCGTCGAGACTCACCTGCTCGGCGGGATCGCCCGGCCGGGACTTCCCGGCGCTGGTCCACCGGGCCTCGTCCGGAAGCGGATCGGGCAGCCAGTCCCCCACATACCGCTCCCGGCGTACCCGGGCCGAATTGAGCTGGTCCAGGCAGATCCTGCAGGTCACCCGCACCAGCCACGCGGTCGGCGACCGGATCTCGCGCCGCGCCTCGTCGGACAGGCCGTACCACCGCGCGTAGGCCTCCTGCACGACGTCCTCGGCGTCGTTGGCGGAGCCGAGCATCCTGAACGCGATGTTGACCAAGGTGACGCGATCATCGGGCGTCACAGCGCCGCGCCCGTCGAAGATCGGGCGCAGGGAGGGGGTGGCCTGCCGCCGGTCAGGTGGCACCACGGCACTCCTTCGCGATCCAGGTGGGCCTACCACGGAGAATCCCTGTGTCGCCCGTTGCCCGAGTTATGCCGCTGTGCGCCACGTCCATCCTCCCTCGCGAGCAAAGAGCCTTTGGCGTCGTCCAGACTCGGCGCAGGTGTACGGACAGGGCGGCCAGCCCGTTCGTGACCATGCATGCGCGGCGGGTCACGGCACCGGGGCCGGCGCCGAGGCGCATGCCGGCCGCCCTGACCGGGGGAACGAGACGCGGCGGCGATGGCCCGGCATCGAACTCGGGGTCTTCGTCGACGGCGGAGGGGGAGGTCCGTCCCCGCCACACGCGACATCGCCGGCCGATCCCCGCGCGTCACCTTACTCGGAGGGCCCCTGCGTCGTCGTCAGGGTATGAGCCTCACGCAACTGTGGAAAGCCCGCCTCGCGCGCGGCGGTTACGCGGACGTGGTGTCGGATCGCCACTCCAAAACGATCCGGGCGGCCGACGGCATGCCCTGCGGCACCGTACCCGGTGCCCGGCGCAACGAGGTCGACGACCGGCGCGTTCGCCGGACGCCGGCCCGGGAACGCCGCCGCGCCGGCGCCTGTCTCCCCCGCCTGTCGTGAGCCGGACCCTGTCGTGAGCCGGACCCTGGTCGAGGCCGGTGACGACATCCTGCCCGGACTGCGGGAGGTCCTCGCCTGCCGCACCGCGGACGTGCGGCTCGGCGCCGGGCCGGCACCGGCGGCGCTGTGGCCTCAGTCGAGCACGGTGTGGCCGAGGATGTGGTCGCGAAGCAGGGCCCCCGCTTCGGGGTCCCCGCGTTCGAACGCCGCCATGAGCGGCTCGTGGCCGGCGGCGTTCTCGCAAGGCCGCATCCGGAACAGCCGGATCGACAGATGTGTCCACACCTCGATGCCGAGTGAATCCCACACCGCCAGGAGCACGTCGTTGCCCGAGGCCGCGACGATCTCGCGGTGGAACGCGACGCCGTGACGTACCTGGTCGGCCACGGAGGAGGCGGCCGTGGCCCGGTGCAGGCCGGTGAGGTGGACCCGCAGCGCCTCGACGGGCGGGTGACGCAGCCGCACGGCCGTCTCCTCCAGGCCCGCCCGCACTTCGTAGATCTCGCGCAGGTCGGTCACGGTGAGCCGGCGGATCCGCGCGCCCTTGTGCGGCGACGACTCGACGAGCCGGAGCGCCTCCAGCTCGCGCAGCGCCTCGCGCACCGGAGCCTGGCTGACGCCCAGCTCCACCGCCATGCGCCGTTCCACCACACGGTCACCGGGCCCCCATCGGCCGCTGATGAGGCCGTCGAGCACGGCCTGCCGGATCTGATCACGAAGCGGGAGTCGTGTGACAGTTTTCACAGGTCCATGGTGGCAGATGAAAACACCCGATGATCGATCATCGGGTGTTTAATGGTGATATGGAGAAGGACGTTGACCCGCAGGAGACCGCGGAATGGCTGGAGTCGCTGGAGGCGGTCCGCCGGGCGGCAGGTCCGGAACGGGCCGAGTATCTGCTGAAGCGGCTGGCCACGAGCAGCCGGTACATCAACACCGTGCCGACGTCGGAGGAGCCCGGCTACCCCGGGGACCTCGAACTGGAGGAGCGGATCGCGGCCTACGACCGGTGGAACGCGGCGGCGATGATCACCAGGGGCAGCCGGCTCGGGCTCGGCGGCCATCTGGCCACCTATGCTTCGGCCGCCTGGCTGTACGAGGTCGGGTTCAACCATTTCTTCCACGGCGACCACGACCAGGTGTACTTCCAGGGCCACGCGTCCCCGGGCGTCTACGCCCGCGCGTTCCTGGAGGGACGGCTGACCGAGGGGCAGCTCGACCTGTTCCGGCGCGAGCCCGAGGGCGGGCTGCCGTCGTACCCGCACCCGCGGAGCATGCGCGGATTCTGGCAGTTCCCCACGGTGTCCATGGGCCTCGGGCCGCTCAACGCGGTCTACCAGGCCAGGTTCAACCGCTACCTGCACAACCGCGGCATCAAGGACACCTCGCTCAGCCACGTATGGGCCTTCCTCGGCGACGGCGAGATGGACGAGCCCGAGTCCACGGCGGCCCTCACCCTGGCCGCCCGCGAAGGGCTGGACAACCTCACCTTCGTGATCAACTGCAACCTGCAGCGGCTCGACGGACCGGTGCGCGGCAACACCCGCATCGTCCAGGAGCTCGAAGGCGTCTTCAGGGGCGCGGGCTGGCACGTCGTCAAGGCGCTGTGGGGCGCCGAATGGGACGGGCTGCTCGGTTCGGACGAGCTGGTGTCCCGGCTGAGCGAGATGCCGGACGGGCAGTTCCAGACCTTCGCCACCTCGACCGGGGCCTACATCAGGCAGCATCTGTTCCACGGGCTGGACGTGCCGTACTCCGACGAGGACCTGCGGCGCATCGTCGGCGGCTCGCGGGCCGGCCACGAGCCGCGCAAGGTGCACGCCGCCTACCGCCGTGCCCTCGACCACCGGGGCGCGCCCACGGTGATCCTCGTGCAGACCGTCAAGGGGTGGACGCTCGGAGCCGGGGTGGAGGCGCGCAACGCCAACCACCAGATGAAGAAACTCACCCAGGAGGAGTTCCGGGCGCTGCGCGACCGGCTCGGGCTGCCGGTGCCGGACGAGGCGCTCGACGCGGACCTGCCGCCGTACCTGCACCCCGGAGCCGACTCGCCCGAGGTCCGCTACGTGGCCGAGCGCCGCCGGGCACTGGGCGGGCCCATCCCCCGCCGAACCGTCTCCCACCGGCCGCTGCCGGCGCCGGCCGAAGGGCCGTTCCGGTCCCTGGAGAAGGGGTCCAAGCAGCCGATGGCCACCACGATGGCCTTCGTCCGCCTGGTCAAGAACCTCATGAAGGAGCCGGAGACCGGGCGCCGCTGGGTGCCCATCGTGCCCGACGAGGCCAGGACCTTCGGCATGGAGTCGCTGTTCCCCACCGCCAGGATCTACTCGCCGCTGGGCCAGCGTTACGAATCGGTCGACCGGGACCTGCTGCTGTCCTACCAGGAGGCGGTCGACGGCCAGCTCCTGATCGAGGGCATCACCGAGGCGGGATCGATGGCGTCGTTCACGGCCGCCGCCTCCAGCTACGCCACCCACGGCGAGGCCATGATCCCGTTCTACATCTTCTACTCGATGTTCGGCTGGCAGCGGACCGGCGACCAGATGTGGGCGCTGGCCGACCAGCTCGGCCGCGGATTCCTGATCGGCGCCACCGCGGGACGGACCACGATGACCGGCGAAGGGCTGCAGCACGGCGACGGTCACTCCCAGCTGATCGCCTCCACCAACCCCGCGTGTCTCGCCTACGACCCCGCCTTCGGCTACGAGGTCGCGGAGATCGTGCGCGAAGGGCTCCGGCGCATGTACGGGCCCGACGGCGAGGACGTCTTCTACTACCTCACCCTCTACAACGAGCCGCTCCCCCAGCCCGCGATGCCCGAGGGCGTGCGCGAGGGCATCCTCAAGGGCATCTACCGGTACTCCAGCGGCGGCGGCCAGGCCCATCTGCTCGCCAGCGGCACCGCGATCCACTGGGCACTGGCCGCGCAACGGCTGCTCCAGGAGGAGTACGGCGTGGGCGTCGACGTCTGGTCGGTCACCTCGTGGAGCGAGCTGCGCCGCGACGCGATGACCTCCACCGCGGTGCCCTACCTCCGGCAGGCCCTGGCCGGGACCGAGGGCCCGGTGATCGCGGTCAGCGACTGGATGCGCGCCGTGCCGGATCAGATCAGCCCGTGGATCGACCGGCCGTGGACCTCCCTCGGCACCGACGGGTTCGGCCTCTCCGGCACCAGGGAGTCCGTACGCGAGCACTTTGGCGTCGACCCGCGTTCGATCGCCGACGCCGTGCTCAAGTCCGTCGAGGAGGCCGACCGGAGATGAGCCGGTCGCCCGGCTGCCGAGGCGAGCTTGAGCGGTCCGGCGGCAGCGCGCGCCTGCCCGTGGAACCCCTCCGGTGAGAGGACGGCAGCGGGCGGGTACGGATCCTCACATCCGCGCCGGCCATATCGTCATAGGTGCATGACAGACGAAGTACGGCGGGGGGTGCGGATCCTCGACGACACGGCTCCCGCCGGGCGCCGGACCCTGCTGGGGCTCGCCTATCGGATGCTCGGTTCCCTGCACGACGCCGAGGACGTCGTGCAGGAGGCGTATTCACGCTGGTACGCGATGGCCGAGCGGGAGCGGCGCGACATCAGGTCGCCCATCGCGTGGCTGAGCAGGGTGACGAGCCGGATTTGCCTGGATCACCTGATGTCGGCCAGGGTGCGGCGCGAACACTACGTGGGTGAGTGGATCCCCGAGCCTCTGCGCGACCACGGCGCCTGGACCAGCGCCGCCGGCCTGGTCGACGACCCTGCCGACCGGATGACGCTGCGGGAGTCCGTCAGCATGGGCATGCTGACGGTGCTGGAGACGATCACACCCGCCGAACGTGTCGTGTTCGTGCTGCACGACGTCTTCGGCATGCCGTTCACCGAGATAGCCGAGGTGGCCGGCCGCAGCCCGGCGGCCTGCCGCCAGCTCGCCGTCAGCGCACGACGCAGGCTGGCCGGGGAACGGGCCCGCCCGGCGAGCGATGTCGAGCGGCACCGCGAGGTCATCTCCGCGTTCAGGCGGGCCTGCGAGAGCGGGGACATCAACGCTCTGGTCGCCACGCTGGATCACGGCGTGGTCGTTCATTCCGACGGCGGGGGCAGGGCGCACGCCGCCCTGCGCCCGGTCGTCGGCGCCCAGAAGGCGGCCCGTCTGTTCCTCGGCCTGCTACGCAAGCAACCGGGTATGGAATTCAGCGGAGAGGACGTCAACGGACGGCCCGGTGCCGTCATCCGCAGGGGCGGCGTCACCGTGGCGGTGATCGCGACCGAAACCCGCGGCGAGGTGCTCACCCGGATGTGGATGGTCGTCAACCCCGACAAGCTGCACGCCTGGACCGGCCAGGGCGCCGGCCGAACGACACGCGGCCTTCCTTCAGGCTCGTAGCCGGAGCGTGCCGCCGGCTTCAGGCCGCACGCAGCGGCTGCTCAGGCGTGCGGATCAGGTCCGCGACGGAGTCCTGGATCCGGTGCCGGTACGGCCGGCGTGAGCCGTGGCCCCGGGAGGTGAGCCGACCGTTCGTGGTATCCGCCGTCCGGGGATCGTGTGATGATCCCGGTCTCCACGCCGTGCTCGGCCACGTGGCGGTCCGTCTGCTGCAGTGCGAGGCAGATCCGCCGGGTGACGACGAAGGCGATGACGGGGCCGGCGACCACGGCGAACCTGAAGAAGATCGTCACAGCCTCGAGGGTGAGGTGGAACCGATGAGAGATCTGGTCGTTGGCCGCGGCCGCCCACAGCAGGCCGTAGAACGTGACGCCGGCGACCGCGACGGCCGTCTTCACCGGCGTCTCGCGTGGCCGATCGAGCAGGCCGTGCGCGAGCGTCCCGCGGGCCGTACGGCTCGTGGTCCTGGGCCGGCCCAGCGCTTCGCGGCGGCCGCGTCGCGAGACGAGGGAGCGCTCGGCCGCCGGGTAGGCGGCCAGGACGGTGAGGAAGACCCCGGGTATCACCAGTGTGGGGACGAGGACCGCGAGACTGAGCGTGTGGTCCCCGATGGTGAGTTCCCACCCGGGCATGATCCGGAGGGCACCGTCGAGGAACCCCATGTACCAGTCGGGAACCGAGCCCGCCGAGATCTGCGTCGGCTTGGCGGGGCCGTACAGCCACACAGGGGCGATCTGGAAGCCGAACCCGAGGATGATCAGCATGCCGATCGTCGCGAGCGCCATCATCGGGCGTGCGCTCCGCCGCGCCGGCAGCGAGGCGACGAACCGGGAGTGGCCGTGCCGCCGCACCAGCAGTTCACGGGCGATCAGCAGCGCGGCCACGACGACCGCGATCAGCAGGTGCCCCCCGTACATGACCGAAACGACCCTGTCACCGGGGAAGTCCGGGCCGAACAGCACCGACAGCGCCCAGGTTCCGACCACGGGGACGGACTGCGCGACCGACATGATCAGCCACAGGCTCCCGCTCGACAGCATGTCGTCGGGCAGGGCGTTGCCGGTCTCGCCCGCGGCCATGCCCAGCGCCAGCAGCGCCACCCAGATCAGCCACTGCCCGGTGCGCGGGCGACGGAACGCGCCGGTGAGGAACATGCGCAGCAGTTGCGACACGACGGCCGCCACGAAGACGAGCGCCGCCCAGTGGTGGATCTGGCGGATGAGCAGGCCGCCGCGCACCTCCAGGCTCAGATGCATGGTCGAGTCGAAGGCCTTGCTGACGAGGAATCCGCGTAGCGGACCGTAGGAGCCGTCATAGGTCACCTGGGACATGCCGGGGTCGTAGAACACCATCAGCATCGCCCCGGTCACCGCCAGGACGACGAATGACCAGACGGCGATCTCCGCGAACATGAATGACCAGTGCGAGAACTGAAATGAGCGGCGCTTGGCCGTCGAGGAAAGCATTCGGGCCCCTAACCTTGCCTTACTCACATGACGAAACAGAGTCGGCGGTTGTGACGGCGATGGCGCGTCGACGACGGTGACAAGCGTCACCACCGCCGGACCGGCGTCATGAGGGCCGGACACGACCGCGCCGGTCTCGGACGGCACCTGTGCGCCAGGTGAGGGTGAGGCTGGACGCCTCATCACGCCGCGCAGGCCGGTCAAGCCGGGTCCCGCGACCGGGCCCGCTCAGCGGGATCGCCCCGAAGCGGGCGACCGGGCGCTTTGAGCCGCACCGTCCTGGATCATGGACATCCGTCCGGCACCATCACAAAAAGAGGTCCTGTCTCGTCGTGTCGAGTAAGAACGCGGAGAGGGTCGTCCACCGCCGGGCATCGATCCGCCTCGTCACGTCGGCTGGAACGGGAGCAGCGGTTTGATGTCTCTGAAGGACGTTGAAAGGTCGGCCCGAGCGTCGCCGCGGCCGATGTGATGGTTTCGGCGATGACGGCGGACACCGCGCCCGGGCCGGCAGGGGGTGTACTGGAGTGAACACGTGAAGCTGTCCAGCGGGGTCGAGTGGGCACTGCACTGCTGTGTCGTCCTGACCACGGTACGAGAACCGGTGCCGGCCGCGCGGCTGGCGCGACTGCACGACGTCTCACCCACCTATCTCGCCAAGCAGCTCCAGGTCCTCTCGCGTGCCGGTCTCGTCCGCTCGGTCCAGGGCAAGGCGGGCGGCTACCTCCTCACCCGCTCCCCCGAGCTGATCACCGTGCTCGACGTCGTCGAGGCCGTCGACGGGCCCGGCCCGGCCTTCGTCTGCACCGAGATCCGCCGGCGCGGCCCGCTGGCCGCCGCGCCGGAGTCCTGCACCACGTCCTGTGCCGTCTCCCGCGCCATGGCCGGCGCCGAGACGGCCTGGCGGGAGGCCCTTCGCTCCATCTCCGTCACCGATCTGGCCCACGACGTCGGCTCCGACCTCGGCCCCGGCGCACTGACCGGGATCAGGACCTGGTTGGACGCGGGTGAGGCCGAACCGGCAACCTAGCCCGCGGCTCTCAGGCGATTCGGGCCGGCCCGGCCCTTCACACGGAAGGAAAGCGCCCTTCTCGATCTCCTGGGGGCCGATCACCCGTTGACGGCGAGGAAGATCTTGTGGTGTTGCCCCCGCTCGACCGGGGTTCCAGCCCCTCAGCGGCGTACCGCGTCCCGTGAGTTCCCGGCAGGATCCGCGCCTCCGGCAGGCCGGGGTTTCGGCGATGGGACCCGGAGTCGAAGCCGGTACTTCGCCAGGATCTACAAAACCTCGTCCTTCCTCCACGGGCTGACGCCGATTTTCCCGGTGGTGCCGAGATCGAGCTCCGGCGTCACCATCACAGGACGAGCACCGGCCTTCGCGTTCACCCTGACGTACGGCAGGTTCACGGGGGTGCCGGCGGTGACGGTGTTGCGCCACAGCAGGCCGGCGGACGCGCTCTCACCCGGTTTCAGGGTCACCGCCCGAGGCGGGTCGTCGAAGCCGGTGACGGCGGAGATGCCGCCGCTGCCGTGCAGGACCTTGACGCCGGTGACGGGCTTTCTGTCCTCGTCGAGGAGCTGGAGCCGCGGGTAGCCGTTGAGGCGGTACGTGCGGGTTGAACAGTTCTCCAGACGGAGCCCCACCACGCGGAGCCCCATGGCGGCGTCACCGTTGCCGGATGTGACGCGGATGCCGGAGGGCGGGCAGGAACCCGCCGGGGCGGGTGCCTCGTCCGCCGGGACGCTTCTGACCTCGGCGATTCGCACACGCACCCCGGCGGACGCTTGCGAGGGAAGCCCGACCAGGTCGACCGTGCGCTTCACGGTCTGGCCGGGCCTGACCGATGGAACCGTCTGTTTCGTACCTGCCAGCGCCTCTCCGGAACGAGACACGAACTCGAAGGCGATGGTGTACGTGAACGGTTCGGTCTCGTGGTTGGTGACCTGGAACTCAGCGGAGAACGGGAGGAGGTCGCAGGTTCGGGACCGTCCGCTCAGGCCAGTGATCTTGACGCCGTGTTTCTCCAGATCCGCGGAGCCGCCGGGAAGTACCGAAGCGCCGGACGTGGGCGGCGTGCCGGTGGACGGGGCGCATGAGGGGTCACCGCGCCGGTCTGCCGCGCCGGGCTCCTGCGATCCGCCGCCTCGCACAGCGGTCTCCTCCCATCCGCACGCCGTGAGGAGCAGGACTCCAGCGAGCACTGCGGGAAGGCCGAGGGAGGTGGTACGCATCCGATCGTGACGCACGGCAGACCTTGGCTCGCAACGATGGGGAACAGGCTGTCGAGGCCTCGTATGGCGTGATCATATGAGGCCGAAGGTGTGTGATCAATGCACTCCGGCATCGGCCGTGGCCGCGTCTTCAGCATCAACGGCAGCGCGAGCCGGTTCTCAGCCGACTGCGTACGGCCCGTCGCCGACTCGGCCTCCCCCGGCCGGCGGCTCGGTGCCGACTCTGATCGAGCTGACCGGGGACCCCGACCGCGTCCTCACCGTCTCAGACTTCGCCGCCGCGGCCGAACTGGGCGCCGGGGTCACCCACATCGAGATGCGCTACGACCGGATGGACGAGTTCGCCCGGCTGGCCGGCGAAGGCGTCCTGGTCGTATCGGTCGCCCGTGCCTACCCGCTCGACCGGATCCAGGAGGCGGCCAAGCTCAGCCGGTCCCGCCGGCCCGCCGGCCCGGCGGCCCGGCGGCCCGGCGGCAAACTCATGCTCGTCCTGTGATCGCCTTGCCGGCCCGGTCAGGCGAGAGACCCCCATCGAGGAGCAGGGCCGGGCATCTCCTCCTCGCCGAAGGGCGCCGCCTTGTGTATCGCGCACCGATGAGGTTTCCGCGCCGCGCCCGTCTGTACGTGTGAGATCGACTCACGAGAGGCTGGCACGATGCGGAAACTGATCTTCGGCATGAACATGACCCTGGACGGCTACATCGCCGCGACCGGCGACGACCTCGGCTGGAGTGGGGGGGAGGGACCGGACTCATCGCCGAGCGACGAGCTGTTCCAGTGGTGGTCCGACCGGGTGGACGCGACGGGCCTGGCGCTGTACGGGCGCAAGCTGTGGGAGGCGATGAGCTCCCACTGGCCGACCGCCGACAAGCAGCCGGGTGCCACACCGGCGGTGATCGAGTTCGCCGGCCGCTGGCGGGACATGCCGAAGGTGGTGTTCTCCTCGACGACCAGCACGGTCGACGGGAACACCCGCCTGGTCACCGGCGACGCGGTCACCGAGATCACCAGGCTCAAGGCCGACGACGGCGGCCCCATGGACATCGGCGGCGCCACACTCGCCGCGACGGCCATGCGGGCCGGGCTGATCGACGAGTACGTGATGGTCACCCATCCGGTTCTGGTGGGCGGCGGCACTCCGTTCTTCACAGCCCTGGACAACTGGGTGAACCTTAGCCTGGTCGAGACCCGGACATTTCCCGGCGGCGTGGTGCTGACCCGATACGAGACGAGGCGATGAGCACGGGCCAAATGCTCGGTTCGTAAGGCCAGGTTGCAATTCTTCCTGGCGTGCTCACCGTGGTCCTCGGCGATGAGGGAACCTTTTCCCGGCCCTTCCTCGCGTTCCGAGTGAGCTGTTGACCGACTCGCCGAAGATGAGGACGACGGTGACGCCTGCCCGTGCGCTGGACTCGTCCCCGACGGGGACTTGTCTGATCACAGCGTCGCGGGCAGGCCCAGCCACGGTTTGTCGGTGGCGTCGAATCCGGTGAGCTCGGCGATCTTCCCGTCGACGATGTGCAGGACCGCGATGTTGAACAAACGGTGTTCCCGGTCGTCGGGGGTGCGGAGGTACAGCACGGCGGCAGGCATGCGGTTGACCGTCGTGGCGATGCAGCGCCAGTCGTCGTAACCGCGCTGGAAGAGCCCATGGGAGACCCAGCCGTCCACCGCGTCCTTGGCCGTGACGATCAAGGTTCCCGGCTCGGGCAGCATCGCGAAGCGCAGGTCGTCGCGCAGCAGGGCCATCAGCCCGTCGAGGTCGTTGCGCTCGTGGGCGGCCATATACGACTTCACCACGCCGCGCTCGTCATCCGACAGCTCGTGCGCGGCGGGGCTCCGCCAGTCGAGGCGGCGGCCGGGCAGCTGCTCGCGCATCGTCACGCGCGCCCGCTGCAGCGCGCTGGTCACCGATGCGACGGTCAGCTCGAGGGCGCCGGCGGCCTTCGACGCCGGCCAGCCGAGGACGTCGCGCAGGATGAACACCGCCCGCTGCCGCGGCGGCAGGTGCTGGACGGCGACGATGAACGCCAGCTCGATCGTCTCCCGCGCCACCACCGATTCCTGCGGGTCCTCCGGGAGCATCCGGTCCGGGTAGGGCTGCAGGTAGCGCACTTCCGAGTCCGCGCCCGGCAGCTCGGCAGGCACGGGTGTGCGGTCGTTGCGCTTCTCCAGGAAGTCGAGGCAGGCGTTCGTCGCGATCCGGTACAGCCAGGTCCGCAGCGCGGCGTGGCCCTTGAACGACTCCCGCTTGTTCCACACCCGCAGGAACGTCTCCTGCGTCATGTCCTGGGCGTCCTCGTAATTCGCGAGCATCCGGTAGCAGTGCACCCGCAGCTCACGGCGGTAGCGCTCCGTGATGAGCGCGAACTGTGCTGCGTCATTTGAGCGGGCCGCCGCGATGAACGCGGACTCGTCGTCATCTGGCAGTCTGGCGTCGGTCATGGTCGTCAATCCTTCCGCGGGTGGCGAGGGGCTAGCAGAACTGACGATGTAGCGGAGGATTTCTGAGCGGTGAAGCCGCTGACACCGGGCCGTTCGTCAGGCCGGATGGGCCGGGGCCGATCCAGGGACGTGTTCGGGTCGGGCACACCGTCGATGTCGAGGTGGGGTCCCCGTGGTACGGGGGAAAGATCGGGCGGAGATGCCCGGCCCGGCTGATCGCCCAGTGCGGCGGCCGACCCCGGCCGGCGGCAAGCCCTACGCGTCGTCCTCGGCGTCCGGGTCACGCAACGGACGGTGGCTGCCGCCGAGGTCGGGTAGGTGAGCTCGTCGATGCTGATGTGGTGGCGCACGAACGGCGACAACCGCGGCACGTCCTCGACGAGCACCGGATAGCCCTGGGCGCGTACACCAGCCGCTGCCGTCAAAGCTCCGCCTACCGATGCGACAGTACCTTCCTACGAGACGAGACGAGACGCGGCGCCGAGACGGGACGCGGCGCGGTGTCGGCAGAGGCGTTCTCCGGCGTCGGGCGGTCGCCGCGGCGGAAGGAACGAGCGTCTCAGGGGCGCTCAGGGAAGTTCTCGTGAGGCGTGGTGTCACCCGGCTCCTCGGTTGACGGGGTCTGCGGGGGTGTCCGGAGGGTGAGGAGGCGACTGATCGTCTGCTGAGCGGTGGCTTCGCGCTGTTCGGCGGCCTGGGCGCGGTGCTCGGCCCGTTCCAGTGCCTGCCGCAGGGCTTCCAGCCGGGCGTCGGCCACCGCGGTCGCGGTCTGTGCCTGGTCGCGCTGGGACTGGGTTCGCCGCAGGTCCGCACGTTCGGTGGCGAGCTCTTCCTCCAGGCGGGTGAGCTGCGCGGTGAGTTCCTCGCGTACGCGGCCGGTCTCGGCGCGGGCCGCCTCAGCTTCGCGGTGGGCCTTCTCCCGGGCGTTCTCGGCGCGCTCGGCGCGACCTGCGGTGGTGTTCAGGTCGGTACGCGCCTGATCGAGGTCGGCGGTGCGGTCGGCCAGGGCGTTTTCCAAGGTGGCGGTCCGGCGGTCGTGTTCTGCGGCCACGGTGGCGGCCTGGCGGCGTTCGGCCTCCAGGACCGCCTGCAGGGCGTCGCGCTCGGAGGTGATCCGCCGGACCGCGCGCTCGGCGGCGGCGGCGCGCTCGGCGGCCGCGGTGGCGTCCTGCTGGGCGCGGGCCCGGGCGGATTCGTGCTCGCCGGCCGTGCGCCAGGCCGCGCGTTCGGACTCCTCGGCCCGCTGTTGCGCCGCGGCTGCCTTCTCCACGGCCTTCTCACCTGCGGCGATGGCGGCCTCGGCGCTGTCGTGGGCGGCGACGGCGCGCCGGTCGGCGGCGGTGACGCGTTCGGTGGCGCGCTGCTCGGCGGCCGCCGCGGCGGCGCGGGCCTCTTCGGCGGCCTGTTCGGCGGCGTCGATCTGGGTGAGCGCGCCGGTGGTCGCGGCGGTCAGCGCCTCGGTGAAGGCGGCCAGCTGGGCGCTCCACTGCTCGCCCGCGCTCAGCAGATCGCCGTTCAGCGCGCCGGTGCGGCGCAGCGCTTCGACGACCACCGGGGTATGGGCCGCGGTGCGGGCGCGGTGCGCGGCGGCGCGGCAGGCGTCCCCGCAGTACAGGGCCGGGCGGCCGCTGCGGCGGCCACCGCGGCCCAGCGGCTCGAGCCGGTTGGCACACCCCGAACGGGCGCACATACGCCCCGCATCGGCATCGTCCGGGCTCGCCTCGTGGGCCGGAACGGTCTCTGTCGCGGAGGAAGGGTCGTCGCTCACCCGCAAAGCGTAGCATCGTACCGTTCGCAAACGATCGACTTTTCGTTCGTTCGAAACGAAACTTGGAAAGCAGGTGTAACCCAAGCAGGCTTGCGATAACTTTCCTTATCGCAAGCCTGAAATGTCGAAAGGATGATCTTATGAAGGGGTATCCCTGCTGCAAATCTGCAGCGGGATGTCAGTAGGCAGGTCAGAGGCACTTTTCGACTGCCGGTGATCATCTACAGAAATCTTTTCTGAGGTGGCATCACGCCGCCGGAGGCATCGGCAGGCTACAGGCTGAGGCGTTGCGCAGGAGGTGTGGTCGCGCTGATGAGCGTGGACGTGGCGAACCAGGGCCCAAATGGCTTGCCATGAGAAGGCGGCGGAGCTCGCCGCTACGCCGGGCGCGGAGGTTCTTCACTGCTCGCAGGTCGGCCGACCGGCGCAGGACAGGCCCCTAGGAGCTGTTTGGGGTTCGGATCTATGTGAGGCTCGGTGGTGGGCTGGTCGTGGCTGGTAGAACTCGGACGTGGCGCGCTTTGATGTGACGGATGCCGAGTGGGCGTTGATCGAGCCGTGTCTGCCGGTGGCGGCTACCGGGCCGCTTCCTCGGCGGGTGCGTGATCAGTTCAACGGGATCTTGTGGCGGTTTCGCACCGGGTCGGGCTGGCGTGACGTGCCGGAACGGTATGGGCCGTGGTCCACGCTCTACTCCCGGTTCAACGGCTGGGCCAAGGCCGGGGTGTTCCAGGGATTGATGGAAGCACTGATCGCCGAGGCCGCCTTGCGCGGGCAGGTCGGGCTGGAGGTGGTCAGCGTGGACTCCACGATCGTGCGGGCACATCAGGAGTCGGCCGGGCTGGCGGTCGCCGGGGAGACCCTGGATGCGCTGGAACAGGCACTGACCGAGGAAAAGGGGGCTCCGCTGGCGGAGCAGCCACCGGTGCTGCGGGTGATGCGCCGCAGGTCACACCCAGCGCGGACAACGCGGACACGTCGCCCGCGCCTGATCGTGCCGCCACGCGGCGACGCCGAAAGGCCCGCGCGAAGGCTGCCGGGCTCGGCCGATCCCGGGGCGGGCTGAGCAGCAAGGTCCATGCCGCGGCCGACGCGGCCGGGCTGCCGCTGGCCTTCGTGCTCACCCCCGGCCAAGCCGGCGACTGCCCGCAACTCGTCACCGTCCTGGACAAGATCCGCGTCCCCGGCCGGGTCGGCCGACCTCGGACCCGCCCTGCCGCAGTGGCCGCGGACAAGGCCTACTCCTCCAAGGCCAACCGCTCCTGCCTGCGCCGCCGAAAGATCACCGCGGTCATCCCGGAGAAGACCGACCAGCAGGCCAACCACAAGAAGAGAGGTTCGGCGGGCGGGCGGCCCGTCGGCTTCGATCCGGAGCGCTACCGGCAGCGCAACACCGTCGAACGCTGTTTCCAGAAGATCAAGACCTGGCGCGGATTAGCCACCCGCTACGACAAAACCCCGGAAAGCTATGAAGCCGGACTCTACCTCCGAGGCTCGATCATGTGGCTGAAACTCCTCACCTCACCCACATGATCCGAACCCCGAACAGCTCCTAGAGCGGTCCCGGCCTACCGGCTCGGCCAAGCCTTCGCCCAGGGCGAAACCCACGCGCAGCAGACGATCGCAGGCTTTTGCCCGTGAGCCCGTCCTTGGTATCGGTGGGCCCGCCCGCCACGCCGACGTGCTCCAGATCGGGCGCGCAGATGACGGCAAGGACGGCCAGCACTCAGCCGGACTGACTTCGAGCTCTTCACAGGCCGGTCACGCTTGCCGGGTGAGGAGATCACGGGTACGCGCCGGGCAATAGGGGTGCCGTTAACGAACGTGTCGCCAGCCCCAAATGAGCATGAAGCCGCAGGTCAACGGCGTGCCGTGGAGACCATGACGGCTCGGGGCACTCATTCTTTCCCCAGGAGGAGGACCGCCTGGTCTGGGTGATCGACTTGGTTGACGGCTGGTGACACGTTCGTTAACGGCACCCCAAATCCGGCACGGCACCGCCCCGGCGAACGCCCTCCGTCGTCGTACGGAGCCACGAGGACCGCATTCCGGATAGGGGTTGTGCGGGCTCGCGACAGCTCCGGCGGCGCGGCCGATGACCGTGGCGGGCATGGGCCACAGGCTGCCGCCGGAGACGCACGAGGAGCCGGCCGCCGCCGTGCACGCGCACACGGCCGGGTGGCGCCCGGCGCGGACGGCGCCGTCCGCGCCGGATCGGCCCGCCGGGAGAACCTGGCGCCCCGTCTCTGACCGCGACCTTGACCGGGGCGTAAGTTTTCTGTTTTCCCTATGTACGGCGGCCCCCGGGCGATGCACGATCAACATCCGGCACACCCCCTGGCAAAGGTAGGCCCCTTGTCCAAACGCCATGCCCTCCGCATCGCCCTCGTCATCGCCGCGGTCCTCGGCTGGACCGTGGTCCCCGCCGGTACAGCGACCTCCGACTCCGTCGCGCCGCCCGGCTCCATGTCGGGGCTGGGCGACTCGATCACCCGCGGGTTCAACGCCTGCGGCTGGTTCGCCGACTGCACCAGCCGGTCGTGGTCGACGGGGTCGAGCACCTCGGTCGACAGCCACCGCAACCGGATCAGGACGCAGAACCCCGACCTCACCGCCTACAACGACGCCCGGTCGGGCGCGAAGATCGCCGACCTCGCCGGGCAGGCGAGGACCGCGGCCTCCCGGGGGGTCGACTACGTGACGATCCTGATGGGCGCCAACGACGCGTGCGCCTCCTCGGAGTCGTCGATGACCTCGGTCGCCGACTTCGAGAGCCGCTTCCGGGCGGCGATGCAGGAGCTGGCGGCCGGGATCCCGCAGGCGTCGGTGTTCGTCGCCAGCATCCCCGACATCAAGCGCCTGTGGGCCGTCGGCAAGGACAGCTCCTCGGCGCGCACGGCCTGGGCCGCCTTCGGCATCTGCCAGTCGATGCTGGCCGCTCCCCGTTCGACCTCCGCCGAGGACGAGGCGCGCCGTGACCGGGTCAGGCAGCGGGTCGTCGACTTCAACGGCGTGCTCGCCCGGATCTGCGCGGAGTACGGCACGTGCAGGTACGACGGCGGCGCCGTCTTCTCCTACCCCTTCACGCTCGGGCAGCTCAGCACCTGGGACTACTTCCATCCCAGCACCAGCGGGCAGCGGGCCCTCGCCGAGGTGACCTACCAGGTCCTCCAGGCCGCCCCGGTGGCGGTGCCCGACGCGTGAGCCGTCATGAGGTACGGGCGGGGCGGTCCGGCTCCCCGGGCCCCCGGCCCGTTCCAGCAGGGCGCGGACCTGCTCGGCCTCCGGGACACCGAGCTCCCGGTAGAGGCTGAGGGCCAGCCGCCCGTGCTCACCGGCCCGCTCGGGGCACCCGAGCGCGAGGTGAGCGCGAGCGCGGCCGTGTGCTCCTCGACCGCCCGGGCGGGGTCGTCGGCCGCCTCGGCCAGCCCGTTGAGCGCGGCCGCCTCGTCGGCGGTGTTGCCGAGCTCGCCCTGACGCCGCAGGACGACGCCGAGTTGGTCGAGGGTCATCGCCTCCCCCGCCAGGTTGCCGACCTTGCGGTGCAGCACCAGTGCCAGGTCGAGGTGGCGCCGGGCCTCCTGCGGACGGCCCGCCCGGTCGAGGACGAGGGCGAGGATGCCGAGCACGTGGGCCTCGCCCCAGGTGTCGGCGCCGATCCGGGTGAGGTCGAGTGCCCGCTTGAGGTACGGCTCGGCCCGCTCGTCCCGCCGCCGCAGGGCCACGTTGCCCAGCGTGAGCAGCGCCAGGGCCCGTTCGCGGGCCTCCTCGCACATGTCGAGGGCCTGATGGGCGTGCTCCTCCGCTCGCTCGTACTCGCCGAGCCGCCAGTGGGTCCACGCCAGGTCGGCGAGGGCGCGCGCCTGGACCGCGCGGTCGCCGAGCGCGCGGCTGCGCTGGAGCGCCAGGGAGTGCAGGGTGAGCGCGTCGTCGTGGTGGGCCCGCTCGAGGAAGGGGCGCATCGTCAGGGCCAGGAGGCCGAGGCAGATCTCGGGGCCGTGGACGGCGGTCGCGATGATGTTGGAGCGTTCGGCGTCGAGCCAGGCGAGCGCCTGCGCGGCGTCGCGGATGGGCGCGACCGGGGTGGCCGGCGGGGGGGGACGCCCTCGCGCTGGGCGACGCTGTCGGGAAAGAGCCGGTCCATCGCCGCGCGGGAGCGGTGCAGGTAGTAGGCGAGCAGCCGCATGACGGCGCCGTCGTCCTCGGCGATCGAGCGGGCGTGCTCGCGGAGCAGGTCGTGGAAGGTGTAGCGACCGGGTTCGAGCTGCAGGAGCATGTGGGCGTCGAGAAGTCCTTCGAGAAGCTCCTCGGCCTCCTCCTCCCCGATCCCCGCCAGCGCGGCCGCGCCGCAGGGGTCGATGTCGCGGCCGGGCACCAGCCCGAGCAGGCGGAACATGCGCCGCTCGGCCTCGCCGAGGTGCTCGTAGGAGAGGGTGAAGGCCGCCGACACCCCGTCCAGGAGCCGGCGGTGGTCGCGCAGCCGGCCGGCGAGGTAGGACACGGTCCAGCGGGGGCGGTGCTGGAGGCGGGCGGCCGAGATGCGGATGGCGAGCGGGAGGTGCCCGCACAGCCGCAGCACCTCGCGTACGGCGCCGGGCTCGCGGCGGGCGCGCTCTCCCACGATCCGCTCGAACAGCCCGGCGGCGTCCTCCTCCCCCAGCACGTCGACCGACAGGGCGTGGGCGCCGTCCAGGTCGACGAGCCGGCGCCTGCTGGTGACCAGGACGAGGGTGTCGGAGCGCCCCGGCAGCAGGGGGCGCACGTGCTCGGCGTCGAGGGCGTTGTCCAGCACGACCAGCACGCGGCGGTCGGCCAGCTCGGCACGCCACAGAGCGCTCCGCTCGGCCGATGTGACCGGGATGCGGTCGGCGG
>NZ_JBFAAE010000090.1:0-25664 GCF_040639575.1 Streptosporangium sp. NPDC023825
CGCTGGAACAACTCCCACAACTCATCGGGCACCAGCCATTGAAGGAACGCATCCACGATCGATCCAACGATCAACCGCCAAATGAGTCACGGTCTAAGTCCCCGCGGGCCTGCTGGCCCGGTGCCACCCTCTACCTGATCGTGGACAACTACTCGCCGCACAAGCATTCCCAGGTCAAAGCCTGGGCCGCCGCCAAAGACGTGGAGCTGGTGTTCTTGCCGACCTACGCCCCCTGGCTGAACTGGTAGGAAGAGTAGCCCCAGGGCCTGTGGAACTCGGCGCCCCCTACAGCGTGATGCGATGGCCCGCCCCAACCGCGCAAGGGACGTTACAGGTGAACCGCGATACCGATTACCGAGAGCAGACCATTGACGAATCGAGGTTAGCTCGCGCTTTTTCTTGCTCTTGTGCCGAGTGAGTAGCAATGACAGGGAGGCTATCGGTGTCAGCGGTCAGCCTGACATACAGCACGAAGACATACACAGCTAACACAAATGAAGAGCCCTTGACCAGCGTGAATGCCGGTCAAGGGCTCTCTGTACATGTCGGTCGTGAGCAGTTATATATCTGGCGGGGAATACAGGTGTTCCTTCAGTGTCTGATGAGCACCGCCAATCCTACTGCTGAGCGCATCAGACCTGGAATCCTGAAGTCCGTAGCTAGTTGATCACTGTCTTCACCCAGTCGTCGCACCAGTTGCTCTTGATGCAGAAGGCCGTAATGACACCGATGGTGGCGTCTGCAGTTGGCGCGCCCTTACGCGTGTAGTCAACAACGACCTGGACGTTCATCGTGTCGTGGATCTTGCAGTTTTGGAAGAACCAGAAGCCCTCACACGAGTTCAGATGAAAGACCGCAAGGTAGTCCCACCGCATTGGGTTCCTGAATTGCTGAGTCTTGCCCTGCTGGCCAGGAATGGGGTTCTTGGTTGCGGAGACGACCGCCCGCTGGTTCAGGTTGTGCTTGAGACGAATCTTTGTATCGCCGAACCCATCATCGCGGTTGATGTCGTAGAAGCCCTTGCGGTAGTAAACCTTCTTTCCGTCCCTTTCGCTCCAGGTGGCCAGGACCGTGTCTCGATCGTCAGCGGTCGCACTCATGCCGGGAGACGACTGTGAAGGCGCTTTTGCAACGTCCGTGGGTTCACCGGGCTGAGGTCGCCAGTACGGCGGATCCGCGTTGGGGTCCTCAGGGAAGGGCCACTCCTCGCCTTCGGGCCAGCCCGGCTTCGGGAAGCCCGTCTCGGAGAGACTGCCTGTTCTGGCGAGTTCGTCCAAATCCTCCTTGCCGAAACCTGTACGGCCGTAAAGACTTTGGTACGTGAAGTCCTGCCCCGCCATCTCTTCGGGGTTCAAGCTGTCGCCAACAACTGCCGCGCTCAGGGAAGACGGTATAGCATTCCCGTCGAACTCGATGGTCAGCTTGGGCGCGGTTTCGGCGGTGGAGTATTCAGCGGATGCGAGGAGACGCCAGTTGTCATTGCTATTGCTTTCGTTGGCTCCTCGAAGTTCAACGCCATGGTAGGGCGCTCCACCGAGCCATGCCCTTACCATCTCGGCGACAGGCCACTCCAGTACCCCTTCGCCACACCCAGCAGAGTATCCTCGGGTGACGGTCGTCGCCCCTTCCGCCGAGGTCGCTGGTTTGTTAGCCCACGTGAGATTGGTGGGATCCCAACCGCTGGTGACTCGTCGTGCCTGAATGCCGGCCCCGACGACGGCTCCGCAGTTGGGACCGTCGATGTTGAGGGCAGACAGCTTGGCATTGAGGATTGGTACATCGCCATGTGTGAAGATCTCATCATCAAAGCGGATGTAGGTTCGGTACAGCGTGCCGAAGAGGCTTCCCGCGGTGAGGAAGGGCCAGGTTGGGTCGGCGGGCAATCCATCGTTGGCCACGTCGGCGTCGACAACGTTACCTGTGATGACTGCGGCGGCGACGGTAAGCGGGCCGCTGGCGCTGGTGGGCAGATTCTTGTCGGGGGTAATGACCATGTGCTGGGTATGGCCCGAGCCTTCGAGTTCGACGCGCGCGGCGGCCGTCGGTTGCTTGGGCTGTATGGCGGCGGCGGAGGCGACAGCAACATGTTCGCCATCGGTGCCGGTGACCTGGAGGCGCCCGTGAGCGTCCTTGCGCAGCGCCAGGCCCTTGACCTGTACGGGAAGTGTGATAGTGGCCAACTTGGCGGGACGGCTGCGATAGATGATGTCGTAGCGGAAGCCTTCGGGCAGGGCTGAGACGACGAGATCGGCCCCGGGAGCGACGGCGTCGGCGTATGTAGCGAGGGTCCCCTTGACGGTCGGTTTCGGCAGCGGTTTGGGCCAAGAGAGACTTAGGCTGCGCTGAGCGTCGAGACTGAGAGTAACGAGGGGCTTCTCAGCTCCGCCTGCGGAGAATACAACGCGGTGTTTGGCGACCTTCGGTTGAAGGGCGCCGTCCTTCTCGATGAGGGTGGTATCAATCCAAGCCCAGGTAGCGTCCTGTTTGACGCGTACAGGCCGGGACCAGATTTCCATCGTGACGCGACCATCCGACTGGCGAGTGATGCGCCTTGTCTCTGAGGCTCCGGCTGGGATCTCTTTCGCCTGCTCGGCTTGCTGAGGGGAGGTCATTGGCGTCTCTCCTACGGCGGCGGACGCTGCCCCGGCCATTGTGGCAGAGGTTGCCAGTACACCGCTGAGGAGGACACCTAACAGACGATGACTGCGGCAATACGGGAACTCCCGCACATAATCACCTTTTTTTCTTATTTTTGAGGCAATGACGACCTTACGCTACATATAGCTGAACTCTCCAGCAAGAGGCTTATTGGCGACGACTCTGACACAGACCGTGACATGCAGTGTTAGCAGATGTGTACGCAAAGTGATATGTGGGAGTAGCGGGGAATGAAAGATGGCACTAATTCCACTAGTCGGCTCGGATCTGCCTCGGTCGGGTGCAGTTGGTGGCGCCCGGCGGTGTCGGCGAAAGAGGAAGGCGCCGCCCGAAGTCTCAGGCGGAGCCTTAATTGTGCTATGGTTTTCTGCTTGGAAAACCGCTAGAGCCGCCCAGGCGCAGATAGGATCGGGCTATCATCACCTGATCCAGCGGCGGTTTAATCGTTGGTGTATCCGTGTTGGCTGGAGTCCTGCGGCTCGGCGATCGTCGTCTTGGTCGATGCGTGACCAATGCCGGCACGGCGAATAACCATCCCGACGAAGCCAAAGTTCGGTGTAGACGATCCTGTCGGCAACAACGCCTTCCAGGGAGACATTGGAAGGGCTCTGCAGGTTGAGATCCTGAGTAACATCTGATCCAAGATTCTTTCCATGTGAGCGGAGCGTGGCATGCGTATCGGTGACACCGTTCAGGTACGTCGAGCCTGTGGCCTGGTCTTTACCGTGCAGGGAATCCAGCGGTTCAATGCCGAGACAGGACTGTGCTTCGCCCGTATCGGACTCATCGGCGAGCGCGCATCGCTGACCGTGCAGCATCCCGACCATCCACCGGTGCACCTCAAGGTGGACTACGACATCTCCCGGCAGGCTCTGCGCGCGCTTTTGGCCGCGCAGAGCCTGCCCCTCGACCCTGAACCGGCCGATTATGACGCCACCATGAGAACTCCTCACCCCCACAATTCTGGTGAGCTCCGGCACGGATACGCTCTCTACGAAATCTGCGACACCAGCGCGTGGGACTCCTACCACAAGGGCCGATCGTGGCAGGGCGAACTCACCGACATCCTCTATGCACCCACCAGCACTGATCTACTCGTGCGCCTTGACGGTGTTCCCTGGCGGGTGAGGGTGAAGCTCTCCAGTGAGTCGGGGGATCTGATCGGCATCGCCTACAGCGTGGTCGACAACATCAGTACATTGATGGAGGCCCCTTCTCCAGACCAGCGGGAGCAGGTGCGTCACGGCGAGGCGCTGATTACCCTGCATAGGGGTTCTACGAGTTAACCTCGGATATTCACCCGAGCAGCGTCGCGAAGATCATGCGAAATGATAAAGATGCACCTGCCTGTGATGATCTGAGTATCCAGTACTAGTTGTTCTGGCCGCCCTGGGCATCCTGCGCGCGCTGGGCGTCCTGGCCGTCCTGGCGGGTGATCGAGCCGTTGCCCGGGCGGGTGACGACCTTCCCGGTGAGCCCGCGCAGGACGACGTCGCCGTTGCGGCTGTGGACGGTGACGTCGATGCCGGCCGGGACGACGAAGGCGTAGTCGGTACGGTCCCGCGGGGTGTCGCGGATCGTCGTGCAGACGGCCCCCTCGTCGCACAGGAGGCCGACGGCGAGGGACCCGCCTCCCGACGACTCGCCGCGCGGGGCGTCCCCGTGATGGCGTCGCGTCACGCGGACGTCGGTGACGTCGGCGCCGACGATCTCCACGTTCCCGTGGTCGGTGTCCACGGAAAGGCTGCGGATCCCGGGATAGACGGTCTGCTCGGGCGCGTTCGCGGCGTTCCCCACGGAGAACGCCACCACCAGCACCAGCGCGAGCGCGATCGGGGCCGCGGCGAAGACCCACGCCCACGAGCCGAAACCGCGCACCGCACCCACCACCCCCTGCTCGAAGCCGTGGAGCGTCTCGTAGTCGTTCCGCTCGAAGGTCGTGGAGCGTGTCGTGCGCATGCTGGGTCGTCCTTTCAACCGGGCACGGGAGGCGGGTGCTCGAGGTGGTGAGAGGTTTGTACGGCACCGGGCATGCACGGTCCTTTCAGGGTGATTACACGTCACGATGCGCGGGCGCCCGGGACGAGACCGGGACAGCCTGCCGGGGCGAAGGCGGGGAGACCCTGCCGACATGAGGACCGGGGAACACCGTCCACACCGCACTCGCACTCGCACTCGCACTCGCACTCGCACTCGCACTCGCACTCGCACTCGCACTCGCCGGAGATCGTCACCTCGAAGTGAAAGATCGTGACCTCAAAGTGAATCTGACCGCACCCGGCCGATCGAATGACCGTCCATGGGGCACAGTCATCAGATGAGCAGCGGACGGCCCGGGCGTGGGGCGGTGCGGGAGCCGCCTTCGCCGGTGAGACCGCGAGCACGCGTGGCGAGCGTGCTCGGCGCGGCGCTGCTGGCCGCGATGGTCGTCGCGCAGGTCGCCTCGGGACTGCAGCCCCGGCCGATCGTGCTGACCAGCGTGGTCGTCCTGCTCCTGGCGGCGAGCGCGCTCGCCTTCGCCCGCGCGACCCACTCCCCCGCCAGGGTCTTCGCGGCGTTCGCGGCCGTGGTCGCGGCCGGGTACGCCGCCGAGTGGGTCGGCATCAGGACGGGCCTGCCGTTCGGCGGCTACCACTACACCGGCGTGCTGTGGCCCGCGCCCGGCGGGGTGCCGGTGATCGTGGCGCTGGCGTGGGGCGGCATGGGGCTGGCGGCCCACGCGGTGGCCGCCGCCGTCGCACCGGGGTCCCGGGCGGCGCGGATCGTCACGGGGGCGCTGGCCCTCACCGCCTGGGACCTGTTCCTGGACCCGCAGATGATCCGGCTGGGTCTGTGGGTCTGGCACGACCCCGGCCCCTACCGGGACGTTCCCCTCAGCAACTTCGCGGGCTGGCTCGTCGTCTCCCTGCTGGTGATGACCCTGCTGGAACGCGTGCTGGCCGAGCCCGCCGCGTGGAGCGCCGGGCTGGTGTCGATCTACACGGTGATGGCGGTCATGGAGACCGTCGGCTTCGCGGCGGTCTTCGTCCCGCCGGACCCGCTGGTGGCCACGGCCGGAGGTCTCTCGATGGGACTGTTCACCCTGCTCGCCTGGCGGCGCGGGCGCCGGAGACGGCCGCTTCCCGGGGCGGGCCCGGCGTGACGGCGACGGCCGCACCCATCGGAAGGAAACACGCATGCCCGAGGTAACGGTGATAGGCGGCGGCGTCGGGGGCATGGTCTCCGCCCTGCTGCTGGCCAGGCAGGGGCACCGGGTGCGCCTGTACGAGCGGCTCCCCCGGCTGGGCGGCAAGCTCGCCGAGCACACCAGGGACGGCTTCACCTTCTCCGTCGGCCCCTCCCTGCTGACCCTGCCCGCCGTCTTCACCGACCTGGGGCTGGAGCTCGACCTGGTGGAACTCGACGAGCTGTGCCGCTACCGCTTCGCGGACGGCTCGACGCTGGCGGCGTACCGCGACCCGGCGCGGATGGCCGCCGAGGTCGACCGGCTCGCGCCCGGCGAGGGCCGCGCCTGGCTCGCCTTCCACGACTGGGCGCGGGGCTGTTTCGACGCGTCGCGCCGCACCTTCTTCACCGGCCCGCTCACCCGGCCGCCCGCCGAGGCCCGGCTGTCGGACCTGCTGGCGGTGGCGCCGGGCCGCACCCTCGACGGGCTGGCCCGCCGCTTCTTCACCGACCCGCGCCTGCGTCAGTACGTCGGCCGCTACGCCACCTACGCGGGCTCCAGTCCGTACCGCGCCCCGGCCGCGCTGGGGTGCGTCCCGGCGATCGAGCACGGCGAGGGCGGCTGGTACGTCCCCGGAGGGTTGCCCCGCATCGCCGACGCCCTGGCCATGATGCTGGAGAAGGCGGGGGTGGAGGTCGTCCTGGGCGCGGAGGTGACCCGGGTGCTCGCCGACACCGAGCGGGTCGACGGGGTGCGGCTCGCCTCGGGGGAACGTGTGCGTGCCGACGTCGTGGTCGCCAACACCGACGCGGCGGCGCTGTACGGGCGGCTGCTGCCCGACCGGCGGCGGCTGCGGCGCATCGCCGGGCTCGGCACCTCCTCCTCGGCGTTCCTGCTGCTGGCCGGGGTGGAGGGCAGGACCGAGGGACTGGGCCACCATTCGATCGTCTTCTCCGGCGACTACGAGCGGGAGTTCGGCGACATCTTCCGGCGGCGCAGGCCGCCGGAGGACCCGACCGTCTACATCGGCTGCTCGGTCGTGGACGACCCGTCGCAGGCCCCGCCGGGCACGGAGAACTGGGTCATGCTGGTCAACGTCCCCTCCCGCGACCCCGGCCGGTGGCCGATGTCCCCCGAGGCGTACCGCGACCTGGTGCTCGACCGCCTGGCCTCCAGAGGGTACGACCTGTCGGGGCGGCTGCGCTTCGTGGACCTGTTCACCCCCGCCGACCTGCGCGACCGGTACGGCGCGTGGGGCGGCTCGATCTACGGCGGCGCCTACTCGAGCAGGTTCGCGCCCTTCCGCCGCCCCGGCAACCGGGGTCCCCGGCGCGGCCTGTACCTGGTGGGCGGTTCCGCGCATCCCGGCGGCGGGCTGCCGCTGGTCGCGATGGGCGGCCGCATCGTCGCCTCGCTCGTAGGGGAGGACTTCCCCGCCGGTTCCCCCCGCGCGGCCGGCGGCCGGGGCCGCGGGACCGGAGCCGTCCCGGCCGGAGAGGCGTGACGATGAGACTCCTGACCGCGCTGCAGGCCGCCGCCGCGCTGGCAGTGGCGGTGCGGCTGGCCCGGGGGCGGCGTCGCCGGCCCGCGCTGGCCCCCGTACGGACGGCGTCGCCGCGCGTCTCCGTGGTGATCCCCGCCCGCGACGAGGAGGCCCGCCTCGGCCCGTGCCTGTCGGCGGTGCTCGCCGATCCGGACGTCGCGGAGGTCATCGTCGTCGACGACGAGTCGCGCGACGGCACGGCACGGCTGGCGGCCGGGCTCGGCGCGAAGGTCGTCGCGGGGGCGCCGCTCCCCGGCGGCTGGGTGGGCAAGCAGTGGGCGCTGCGGCAGGGCGTCGAGGCCGCGGGGGGCGACGTCGTGGTGACCCTGGACGCGGACGCCCGGCCCGCGCCGGGGCTGTTCGGCGCGCTCGCGGCGGCCCTGGGGGAATACGACCTGGTGAGCGCGGGACCCCGGTTCGTGTGCGACGGGGCGGTCGAGCAGGCGCTGCACGCCTCGTTCCTGGCGACGCTGGTCTACCGCTTCGGCCCGATCGGGCCGGCCACTCCCCCGGCCCCGCACCGGGCGATGGCCAACGGCCAGTGCACGGCCTTCCGCCGCACGGCGATGCTGGACGCCCGCGGGTTCGCGCGGGTACGCGGGAACATGGCCGACGACGTGGCGCTGGCCAGGGCCCTGGCGGCGGACGGCTGGGCGGTGGGGTTCCTGGACGCCGGGGGCCTGCTGGAGGTCGACATGCACGACTCGGCCGCCGGGGTGTGGCGGGAGTGGGGGCGGTCGCTGTCGCTGCGCGACGCCACCGCGCCGGGCTGGCAGGCCGCCGACCTGGCCGTGGTCTGGCTCGCCGCCGCGCTGCCCGTGCTGCGGCTGCTGGCCGGCCGTCCCACCCGGCTCGACCTGGGCCTGCTGGCCGTGCGGCTGTTGCTGGCCGGCGCGCTGCGCGGCAGCTACACGCGGCCGGGGCCGGGCGTGCTGCTCTCCCCGCTGCTGGACCCGCTGGCGGCCCTGCGGCTGACGCAGGCCACCCTCCGCCCGGTGCGCAACTGGCGGGGCCGCGTCTACCCCGCCGCCACGATGGCCTCCCGCCCCGATCCCGGCCCTGGCCCTGGCCCTGGCGTGACGGGCGCGTGGCCAGGCCGGGGCACGACAGGCACCCGCTCCGGCGAGGCCGCGACGGACGACCGGCCCGGATCCGGCACCCGGCCGGGACCGGACGCGGTACCGGTCACGACGGGCGGCCGGTCCGCGCCGCCTGACCGAAGCGCAATCCGATGAGGCACATGAGCAGGCCGGTCCCGGCCACGTACACGACCGGTGCGAAGAGCAGCTGGAACAGCGGGATGCCGAAGACACCGACGCGCGCCCCGATCGCGAAGGACCGCGTCACCACGGCGACCACGACCAGGGCGGCCACCCCGAGCAGGAAACCCGGCGGGCAGATGACGGCGAAGCCGCCGACGAAGGCGAGGATCGAGCGGCCGCCCGCGAACCCGGCGAAGACCGGCCAGGCGTGCCCGGCCATGGCGGCGGCCACCGCCAGATACACCGGCAGCACGCTGTCGCCGCTCACCCCGCCGGGCCAGGTGAGGTGCGTGCCACCGGCCCACAGGCCGAGCAGTCCCGCGAGCGTGCCCTTGAGCGTGTCACCCGCGAAGACCGGCACGGCGGCCCGCCAGCCGAGCCGCTGCCTGACGTTCCAGAAGCCGGGGTTGCGGTCGCCGACCTCGCGGGGGTCGAACCCGTGCGCGCGGGCGACCAGCACGGCGACCGGCACGGATCCGAGAAGGTAGCCGCCGATGACCGAGACGAGCAGAGGAACCATCGCTTCCTTCCATCTCACGAAATATGCGGATATGGGGGCTATGCGTTACATGGCGTACGACCGGCCGGTGCTGGGCCGGACGCCGGGGCTGACGTTCTGGCGGCTGCTCGGCTCCGGCCGCGGGGCCTCGATGAGCGTGGGCGCGGATCTGCGCCGCTGGGCCCTGCTGGCGGTGTGGCGCGACGAGCGGGACCTGGACCGTTTCCTGAGCGACTCCCCGGTGGCGGCGCGCTGGCGGAGCGAGGCCCGGGAGTCCTGGCAGGTGCGGCTGGCTCCCCTCGCCTCGCGTGGCCGCTGGAACGGGGTGCACCCGTTCGGCCCTCTCCCCACGAGCCCGCCCGGTCCCCTCCCCGCGAGCCTGCCCGGCCCTCTCCCCACGAGCCCGGCCGGCCCTCTCCCCGAGGGCGCGCGGGGACCCGGTCCCGGCGATCCCGGCGGCCCCGTCGCCGTGCTGACCCGCGCCTCGATCCGGCCCTCCCGCCTGGTGGCGTTCTACCGCTCGGTCCCCGGGGTGGACCGCCTCCTGGCGGAGCAGGACGGCTGCCTGGCCTCGGTCGGCGTCGGCGAGTGGCCGCTGGCCAGGCAGGGCACGTTCTCGCTGTGGCGCGACGCCGCCGCAGTGCGGGACTTCGCGCACCGGGGGCGGGAGCACCGGCGGGTGATCGGCAGGACGCGCGCGGAGGGCTGGTACTCCGAGGAGTTGTTCGCCCGGTTCTCCCCGTACGCCAGCGAGGGCACCTGGGACGGCGCCGACCCGCTGGCCTGACCCGGCCCGCTCCACCCGGCAGCCCGCCCGGCATCGCGACCCCGCCCGGTGGACGCGTTCCACGGCGAGGTACGAGCACCGCGAGCGGGAACACGGGACCGTCCGGCCGCCCGGCCGTGCTCAACGGGCGGATTCCGCGGCGAGGTGGTCCCCGAAGCGGGTGACGACCCCGCCCTCGGCGAGGTCGTGCGCCACCGCGCAGGCGCGTGCGATCGTCGCCGCCCGCGAGGAGCCGTGCGCGACCACGACGGTGCCGCTCAGCCCGAGCAGCGCCGCCCCGCCGTGGGTCTCGGGGTCGTAGCGGCGGGCCACCTCCCGCAGGTCCTCGGCCCCGGCGACCCCGGAACGCGCCACCAGCGTCAGCGCGGCCCGTACGGAGCCCTCGACGTTCTTGAGCACCACGTTGCCGGTGAAACCGTCGGTGACGATCACGTCGACGGTGCCCGCGAGCACGTCGTGGCCCTCCACGTTGCCGTGGAAGCGGAACGGCAGGCCGGGAAGCAGCTCACCGGCCCTGCGCGTCAGCCGGTTGCCCTTGCCCGGTTCCGAGCCGATCGACAGCAGGCCCACCGACGGGTCGGCGACACCGAGCACGAGCTGGGCGTAGGAGACGCCGAGCAGCGCGAACTGGGCGATCATCTCCGGGGTGGGGTCGGAGGTCGCTCCCGCGTCGATCAGCACGGTGGCGCTGCCGGTGACCGAGGGCAGCGCGATGGCCAGGGCGGGCCGCAGGACATCCGTGGCGCGGCCGATGCCGCGGATGGCGCACGAGACGACCGCGCCGGTGGACCCGGCCGACACGAACGCCGACGCCGCTCCGCGCCGTACGAGATCGCAGCCGACCGTCAGGCTGGTCGTGGCGGAGGAGACCGCGCCCGCGCCCCGCTCGGCCATCGGGACGACGTCCTCGGCGTGCACCACGCCGACCTCGGAGACGGCGCCGTGGCGGTCGAGCTCGGCGCGGATGTCCGCCGCCCTGCCCACCAGCAGCACGGGGATCCCCAGCTCGCGCCGGGCCGCCACCGCCCCGGCGACCGTCTCGACCGGTCCGTGGTCTCCGCCCATCGCGTCGACGACCACAGGTTCCGACATCACGCCCTCCTGACGACGGTGTTGGGCGTCTCCGCGACGGAGGACGGCCTCGTGAGGGACACACCCGTGGCGGACCGTCCGACGGCGGACGACCCGGCGACGGACGACCCGGCGACGGACGACCCGGCGACGGTTCCACCCGGCCGGTTCACGGGATCTCGGCGATCAGGCGGCGCTCGGCGCGGTCGGCCGCGGACGCCGCGAGCAGGTGCCGCGCGAAGATCGCCAGTCTTCGCCTCCGGGGCACGACGGCCCTCGCGCCGAGGACGTCGTGGCCGGCGGCCTCGATCCGGTCGAGGATGCCGCCGTACAGCTGGAAGGCCGCGCGGATGCACGGCCGGGAGGAGGGGGTCAGCATGTCGAACCCCTCCTCGGCCCGCGCGTAGTGGTCCCTGGCCCGCCGGGTCTGGAAGGCCAGCAGCTCGCGCAGGGCCGGGGTGGTGACGCCGCGCCCCAGGTCGGCCACCGTCACCCCGAACCTGTCCAGGTCCTCCAGCGGAAGGTAGACCCGGCCGCGTTCCAGGTCCTCGGCGACGTCGCGCAGGAAGTTGGTCAGCTGGAAGGCCAGCCCCAGCTGGCGGGCCGGTTCGCGGGCCTTGTCCTCCATGCCGGGCAGCGGTTCGAGGACGGGCAGCATCATGGTGCCGATCACCGCGGCCGAACCCTCCATGTAGACGAGCAGGTCGTCGTAGGTCGCGTAGCGGGTGACGGTCAGGTCGGCCCGCATCGAGTACAGGAACGCGTCGATGTCGCCGTGGTCGACGCCGAAGGAGCGCACGGTCTGCGCGAACGCGGGGAGCACCGGGTCGTCGGTGCTCCCGCCCGCCAGGATGACGGCCAGCCGGGCGGACAGGCCGTCGAGCGCCCGCGCCCTGTCGCCGGTCATCGTGAAGGAGTCCACGATCTCGTCGGCGTAGCGCGCGAAGCCGTACAGGGCGTGCACGTGCGGGCGCTTCCAGGCGGGCAGCAGCAGAGTCGCCAGGTAGTAGGAGCGGCCGTGGCGGGCGTTGAGCCTGCGGCACAGTTCGTAACTCGCGGTGAGGGTCATCGGGGGGTCTCCAGTACGCGTTCCGCGGCGAGCCGGCCGGAGATCAGCACCGGGGGCACCCCCACTCCCGGCGCGGTGTACATTCCGGCGAAGTGCAGCCCCGGGACGCGCCTGGCCGCGCCCGCGGGCCGGAACCAGGCCGTCTGGGTGAAGCGGTGGTCCAGGGCGAACGGGGTGCCCGCCGAGTGGCCGAGCCGCGCCCAGGCGGGCGGGTCGAGGGTGAGCCTCGGCGCGGAGGACAGGTCGCCGTAACCGAGGTCGGCCAGCCTGCCGAGCAGGCGGTCCTCCAGCCGCGGGGTGAGCCGGTCCCAGTCGGCGCCGCCGCGCAGGTTGGCCGTGGGCTCCAGCACGGTGAGGGTGGCGTGGCCACGCGGCGCGGCGCCGGTGTCGGACTCGGGGTAGGTGACCAGCAGGTTCGGGTCGGGCTGCGGCCTCCCGGCCCGCAGCGCGGCGAAGGTGGCGTCCCACTCCCTGCCGAAGTGCAGGGTGTGGTGCGCCTGCCCGGCCAGGCGCCGGTCGAGGCCGAAGTGCAGGACCAGGCAGGAGGGCGAGTAGCGGGGGCGGCGGAGCCGCCAGTCGCCCGCGCCCTTGGGCAGCAGCCCGGTGTGGGCGCGGGACAGGTCGCAGGCGACCACGACGTTCCCGGCGGCCAGGCGTTCCCCGGTGTCGAGCCTGACCCCGCAGACGCCGGAGGACCCGGCCTCCACCTTGACGGCGCGCACGCCGTACCGGACGCGGGCACCCGCCTTCTCGGCCAGCGCGGCCAGGGCGCGCGGGATGGCGTGCATCCCGCCCTCGCGCGGGAAGAAGACGCCCCCGACGGTGTCCATGTGGGCGATGACCGCGTAGATGCCGAGCGCCTGCCGGGGCGGCAGGCCCACGTACAGGGCCTGGAAGGTGTGCGCCTTGACCAGCCGGTGGTCGGTGAGGTGGCTCTTGACGAGGGAGTCCAGGCTGCGGAAGCCGCCCAGCGCCGCGATGCGGGCCAGGACGCGCGGCCGGGCGAGGTCGCGCAGCCGCGTCATGTCGCGGTCGATGAAGGCGGGCCACTCCGCGTCGAACAGCTCGCCGAGCCTGGCGCGGAAACGCCGGTACCTCTCGGCCTCCGCGGCACCGCTCAGCGCGCGCACCTGTTCGGCCATGGCGTCCTCGCCGGCCACCACGTCCAGGTGGGAGCCGTCGTGGTAGCGCAGCCGGTAGTACGGGTCCAGCCGCCGCAGCGGGAGCATGCTCTCCATGTCCTGTCCGGCGGCGGCGAAGACGTCGGCCAGGACCTCCGGCATGGTCAGCACCGAGGGGCCGGTGTCGAAGCGGTAGTCGCCGAGGGTGGCCGTGCCGCAGCAGCCGCCCGGCACGTCGTTCGCCTCCACGATCGTGACGTCCCGCCCGGCGGCGGCCAGCCGGACCGCGGCGGCCAGCCCGCCGAGACCGGCACCGATCACCACGACCGGGCTCACGCGCTCCTCCTCGTCGCCGGGTCTCCGCTACCGGCCGGCGAGGTCGCCTCCCGCCCGGCAGGGGGGTCGGTCCGCTCACCGGGCCGATCGGTCTCACACGTGACGGCGGCCATGGGCATCACTCCTTAACGTCCATGAAGGACTTCGCAAGCGAGACCGCGTTCGGATGCGTCTGGCCGGCGGCAGGCGTACGGCCATGACCCGATGGCGACCGATGGCGTCTGACGACCCATCCCCGGACCGGGCTGCGGGTAAATCAACCCATCGCGCAAGAAGGCGTAAAAACGACGAGGCCCGGCGTCCGCCGCGGGGCGGACGCCGGGCACCGGGTTCAGGTCAGCGGACCGCCCTGAGGGCGTCGACGATCCCGTAGCCGTAGAAGCCGTTGCGCAGGACGCCTCGCTCGCAGGTGTGCGTCGAGGTCGCCGTGGTGCCGTCCGGCAGGTGCCTGGTGTAGGTGTAGGCGGGCGGGGTGGGACAGGCCGTCTTGGTGGCGGTGCCCTTGAGGACCGTCTCCACGACGGCCGGGTGGAGCTTCTTGCCGCCGTGCGCCCGGTCGCGCTGGCCGTACTTGCTCACGATCAGCGCGGCGACCCCGGCGGCGCGCGGGGAGGCCATCGAGGTGCCCTGGAGGTACACGTAGTAGGCGCAGACGTCGCCCTTACAGCTGCGGACCACGTTGGTGACGTTGGGCGTGCCGTCGGGGTTGAGCTGGCCGCGCGCCTCGGCCAGGGACCGGGGATAGGCCGCCAGCGTCGCCCTGGTGACGTCGCGGTGGTTGTCGGCGGTGTCGTAGACGTCGCCGCCGGGTGAGGAGACGTCGACGTAGCCGTTGCCGTAGTCGGAGTAGTACGACTTGCGCTTGCTGATGCCGGTCGAGGAGACCGAGATCACGTGCTTGCCCTCGCTCGGCATGGAGACGCAGCTCGGGGGGATCGTGCGCGAGTAGGGCAACTCGCCGGGGACGCTGGCGAAGTCGGGGCTGGAGGCGTCGACGATCGTCTTGGTGTAGTCGGAGGCGCCGTTGCCCGCCGCGGACACCAGGGTCACTCCCCTGTCGTGCGCGTAGGTGAGCGCCCGCTGCATGGCCTTGATGATCGTGGCCTGTTCCTGCCGGTCGGCCGGGGAGTCCGCCGGGTTGTCGACGCAGTTGAACAGCCAGGGGTCGACGTAGTAACTCATGTTGACCACGTCGATGCCGACGTCACCGGCGTGGGTCAGCGCGTCGATGCTGGGCTGCAGGAAGAAGTATCCGGAGTCCTGGCCGGCCCGCAGGTTCACGATCGAGACCTTGGGCGCCACGCCCGAGGTGCCGAGCCCGTTGAGGGGCGAGGCGATCGACGACGCCACGTGCGTGCCGTGCTCGTTCTCGTCGACGTCCGCCGGGTCGTTGCAGGAGCGGTCGGGCTCGGCCTCGCACGGGCCGTCGATCTCGGCGCCGTTGGCGTCGGCGGGGATGTCGACGGTGAAGTTGCGGCTCAGCTCGCGGTTGAAGTTCGGCGCGATGTCGGGGTGGGAGCCGTCGACACCGGTGTCGATGACACCGACCAGCACGCCCGGGTCGCCCTGCTCGTGCCGGTAGGAGCCGTCCACGGTCGCGTGGATCTGCTTCATGTC
This sequence comes from Streptosporangium sp. NPDC023825, assembly GCF_040639575.1. NCBI lineage: Bacteria > Bacillati > Actinomycetota > Actinomycetes > Streptosporangiales > Streptosporangiaceae > Streptosporangium > Streptosporangium sp. NPDC023825. Next base: position 15,130 of record NZ_JBFAAE010000090.1, read on the forward strand.
CCACTGGAGTTCCGACAGCGGCTCCGCGGCGGGTGCGGGCCTGCCGAAGGTGGAGGCGGCGGGCGCGCCGTCGCCGGCCTTCTCCACCGCCCTCGACTGCACGGCGAGGCCGGCCGCTCCCCGCCTGGCGGTGGGGACGCTGCCGATGGACCGGTTGTGGGCGATGTCGTCGATCGAGGCGGCGTCGCGCACCGCCTCGGCGAAGCGGGCGTTCGTCGTGGTGACGGTGGCGACGCCGACCGCGGCGTTCTCCTTGAGGATGCTTCCGCCCGCCGCCCGGATGGCCTGCTGGGCGTCCGCGGAACGCGCGCCTTCCGTGTAGAGGACGACGTACTCGGCTTCCACCCCCGGTTCGGCGATCACCTGCCGGGCCTGCGCCGGGGGCACCAGCGCGGCTGCCGTAAGGGCTGCGACAGCCGCGGTGATGATGACGCGTTTCACATATACCTCCGTATATCCGAAGAGCTCCCCGCAAATGTGATTTCACACGCACCAACAATCCAGTCGTGCCCACATTTGCCGCCAAGGTGTAATAAAACCAGCAGGCGCCGGGCCATCCCACCACTCCTGCGACCTGTACACATCGGCGGATCGTGTCATCGGGGAACCGTTACATGGAAATTCTCGCGCCAAAACCGGTGACAGCGCGGAGCTTCGCATGGTCAAGCCTGCTTTTAAGCGGGCGAGCAGGAGGGTAAAAAAGGCTATAGGGGACAAAGGAGGCGGAACGGAGCTCAGCCGGGCGGGCCGATCCGTTCCCGCCGCTCCGGCAGCGAGGTCACGTACGAGATGAGCGCGCGGAGCGGGCCGGGAAGGTCGCCCTCGCGGGCGCGCGTCGTGAGCACGCGGCCGCCGTCCTCGACGGTCAGCTCGTAGTCGAAGCGGTCGGGCCCGGCCGTCCCGCCCTCCGGGGGCCCCGGCCGCTCCGGCGGGCCGGACAGCCCGGCCCGCTCCACCCTGGCGCGCAGCTCGGTGGCGGCCTGCGGCGCCAGCGACGCGGAGTCGACCGTGATGACCGTGACGAGACCGGCGATGCCGCCACCCCGGACGATCGAGACCTTCATGGAAGTGATCCTAGACCGGCCCGCGCGACCCGGGCGTCGGCCGACCGCCAGCAGTTCACCCCTCTGTAGATATGACCAGTTAACGTGTGGTTCAGATGCTTTTGCGAGGGTCCATGCGTAGCCGGAGCAAGATCTCTCCGGCGGGAATGGAAAGGCACGACATGGGCCACGGGCACGATCACCCTCACGATCACACTCATGCTCACCCGCATGACCACTCGCACGGTGCCGAGCACGCCCTCGACCAGGGTGACATGGCTCCGGTCGTGGACTTCTCGGTTCCCGACGCCGAGCTCTCCCCCGGGCAGCTGTCGCGGCGCCAGATGTTCCGGCGCGCGGGGCTGCTGGGCGCCGGCCTGAGCGCGGCCGGCGTTCTCGGCACGCAGGGCCAGGCCGCGGCCGCCACCCCCGCGCGGGTCACGCGCGGACCCGAGCCGCGCGACGGCTACCTCTGGCTCGCGGGCGACCACCACATCCACACCCAGTACAGCTCCGACGGGATCTACAAGGTCAGCGACCAGGTCCAGCACGGAAACGCGTACGGGCTGGACTGGATGGTCATCACCGACCACGGAGGCACCACCCACGCCAAGATCGGTGTGGACAAGGTCAACCCCGACATCGTCGCCGCGCGGCAGGCGGTCAAGGACGCCCTGGTCTTCCAGGGGCTGGAGTGGAACATCCCGGGCGCCGAGCACGGCACCGTGTTCGTGGCCCCCGGCCGCAACGAGGTGGCCACCCTCAAGGAGTTCGAGAACTCCTTCGACGGCGGGGTGAAGAACGCCGGGGCCTCCACCCCGCAGAACGAGGCCCTCGCCATCGCCGGGCTGAACTTCCTGGCGGACGCCGTCAGGCGGCGCCGCGTCGAGGCCGCGCTGTTCTTCGCCAACCACCCCTCGCGCAAGGGGCTCGACTCCCCGCACGAGATCCGGGCCTGGCGCGACACCCAGCCGGGCATCGCCGTCGGCATGGAGGGCGCGCCCGGCCACCAGGCGGCGGGCATCCCCAAGCCGCACGGGCCGGGCGGCGGGCGCGGCTTCTACGACAGCAACCCGGGCGCTGACTCGTTCCCCGCGTACCCCGCCGAGAGCTACAAGACCTTCGGCGGCTTCGACTGGATGACCTCGACCGTCGGAGGGCTGTGGGACAGCCTGCTCGCCGAGGGCAAGAACTGGTGGATCACCGCCAACTCCGACTCGCACTCGGTCTACGCCGACACGAGCGACCGCGGGCCGGGCAGCGACTTCAACGCCAACGGCAAGTACGACGACCCCGTCTACCGGGGCTCTCAGAACCTGGCGGCCGGCGACTTCTGGCCGGGCTTCTACAGCCGGACCCACGTCGGGGCCAGGGACTTCTCCTACACCGCGGTCATGGACGGTCTCCGAGAGGGCCGCGTGTGGGTGGACCACGGCGGTCTGATCAGCGCCCTGGTCGTGCGCGCCCGGCAGGCCGGCAGGGGGCAGCGCGGGGTCTCGCTCGGCGACACCCTGCATGTCCGCAAGGGCGCCAAGGTCGAGCTCGTCATCGAGATCACGCTGGCGAACCAGCCGAACTGGGCGCAGTACGTCCCGACCCTGGCCCGCGTGGACGTCATCCAGGGCGACGTCACCGGCCCCGCGGCCGACAGGGACGTCTTCACGACCTCGGCCACCAAGGTCGTGAAGTCCTTCGAGGTCGGCAGGAACACCGGGACGGTGACGTTCACCTACCAGCTCGGCGCCGTCGACCGGCCGGTCTACGTGCGGCTGCGCGGCACCGACGGCAACCGCAGCGCGCCCGGGCTGCTCGGCGCGGCGATCGACCCGGCCGGGCCCCAGATCGACGTCTTCGGCGACGGCGACCCCTGGAAGGACCTGTGGTTCTACAGCAACCCGATCTGGGTCGTGCCGCGCGGATGATCCTCGGCCTCGACGGAGGCTCGCGGACGGTCGCGGAGGCCGAGCACCTTCTTCATGACGTGGAGAAGGCACTCGGCCTCCCGGCCGGGACCGTGGGCTGCACGCACTTCGTCCGCACCGCAGGCGGCCCGCCGCACGTCGCCTGCTCCCTCGCCGTCCGGGAGACCGTCGACCTGGCCACGCTCCCCGCCGGGGTGGGCGCCACGTTCGGCGACAGCCGTACCGGCCCGGAGGATCTGGCGGAGGGGGCCGCGCTCGCCGCGGCCGAGCACGCCGCCGGATCCGGTGGGCGCCTGGTCGTGTTCCCCGGCCGGGCCGAGCTCACCGGCACGCTCAGCGTGGCCGAGGTGCTTGCCCGCTCGGCGATCGACCGCGTCGTCGTGCTGGCACAGGCGGAGGAGCCGGCGCCGGACACGCTCATCACGACCAACGACCACGTACGGCCGCAGTTGCGCGGCGGGCACGTGGTCCTGCTGACCATGCCGGCCTCGGGCGGGCGCCTCATGCCGGCCGAGGTGCCGAACCCGACGCCCTGCTGCGCCGACCACGACTGACATCCATAGGAGCATCGGGGCGCGCCCGGACCCGTCCGCGGCTCCCCGCCACGGGGGATCCTCCCTAGAGGACCCCGACCTGCTGCCACGCCGCCCGCACCTTCCTCTGCTCGTCCCCGTCCGCGCCGAACAACTCCCCGGCCACCTCCACGGTCGCCTCCGCGGCCTCCTGGAAGTCGGAGCGCGGCCGGAGACGCTCGGTGAGCGTGACGTACCAGACGCGTCCGGCGCGCTCCCAGGCGTTGCCGCCGATGGCGGTGGCGGCGAGGTAGAAGGCGTGGTTGGGGATGCCCGAGTTGATGTGGACGCCTCCGTGGTCGTTGGAGGGGTTGCCGTCGTCGGGCAGGTCCACGTAGTCGCGCATGTGCCCCGGCTGGCGGTCGCGCCCCCCGGAGGGGGTCGACCAGGCGGTTCCCGGCGCCTTCATCGACCGCAGGGCCGTCCCCCGCAGGGCGCTGCCCAGGATGCCGTCGCCGATGAGCCAGTCGGCCTGCTCGGCGGTCTGCCCGCGGCCGTACTGCTTGGCGAGCGACCCGAGGACGTCGGAGAACGACTCGTTGAGGGCGCCTGACTGCTTGCTGTAGACCAGGTTCGCGGTGAACTGGGTGACGCCGTGGGTCAGCTCGTGCGCCACGATGTCGACGGCCCTGGTGAGGGAACCCTTGGCGAAGATCTGCCCGCTGCCGTCACCGTAGATCATCTGAAAGCCGATCCAGGCGGCGTTGTCGTAGTCGGTCCCGTAGTGGACCGAGGAGACGATCTCCAGCCCCCGCCCGTCGATGCTGTCCCGCTCGAAGACCTTCCGGTAGAAGTCGTAGGTGACGCCCGCCCCGTCGTAGGCGTCGTCGACCGCCGCGTCACCGGACGGCCCGTCGCCCTCCCCGCGCCTCTTGCGGCCGGGCAGGTCGAAGTCTCCGCCGTTCTCGACGTCGTAGACGGTACGCACCATGCCGGGGGCGGGCGCCACGTCGGTGACGGTGAGGCTGAGCTGGCGCAGCACGCCGGCGAACGACGCGCGCTGTGCCCGGGCGGTCTCCGAGGTGGCCAGGGTCCTGAGCGCGGCCTCCCGCTCCTCGGGGGTTCCCTGGCCGGCGACCGCCTCAAGCAGGTCGGGGGGTGCGATGCAGCACTGGGGCATGCTGTCGAATGTCGTCATACGTCAAGAATCGCCGCCGTCTTCGCGGGCCGCATGAGTATCGCCGTACTCGGTGCCTTCGCGGCGGGGTGGGGTGTGCCGCCGGGAGCGGTCGTGAGAGGGTTCTTTTGCTCGGCGATCACGGGTTCGTGACCGCGCCCGGGAAGCGGGCGAGACGGAGGCGGCGGTGCTTGGGAACGTGGAAACGCACGAGGGGACGGCGGGGGCCCTCACGCCGCCGGCGCGCGGCCCGCGGCCCGCTCCGGCCACCGGTTCCGCGGGGACGGACCGCGCATGACGTCACTGCTGGCCATCAGCGACCTGCACATCGGCTACCAGGAGAACCGGAGCATCGTCGAGAGGCTGCGGCCCACTTCCGCCTCCGACTGGCTGCTGGTCGCCGGGGACGTCTCCGAGAAGGTCTCCGACGTCGAGTGGGCCCTGGGACTGCTCGCCGGACGGTTCGAGAAGGTGGTGTGGGCGCCCGGCAACCACGAGCTGTGGACCCATCCCGGCGACCCCGTCCAGCTGCGTGGCGAGGAGCGCTACCGGCACCTGGTCGAGGTGTGCCGGAACCTGGGGGTGGCGACGCCGGAGGACCCCTACCCGACCTGGACCGGCCCCGGCGGCCCGGTCACCGTCGCCCCGCTGTTCGTGCTGTACGACTACACCTTCCGCATGCCCGGCGTCGCGACGAAGGAGGAGGCGCTCGCCATCGCGTACGACAAGGGTGTGGTCTGCACCGACGAGATGCTGCTCCACCCCGACCCGTACCCGACCCGGGACGCCTGGTGCGACGCCAGGATCGCCGAGACCGAACGGCGCCTGGAGGCCAGGCCGCCCGGGGTTCCGACGGTGCTGGTCAACCACTATCCTCTGGTGCGCGAGCCCACCCTGGTCCTGTACCACCCGGAGTTCGCGATCTGGTGCGGCACCGAGCGCACCGCCGACTGGCACCTGCGCTTCGACGCCGCCACGGTCGTCTACGGCCACCTGCACATCCCCCGGACCACCTGGCACGACGGGGTCCGCTTCGAGGAGGTCTCCTTGGGTTATCCCCGCGAGTGGCGTCCCAGGGCCACCGCGCCCGGCCGGCCGCGGCGCATCCTGCCCGCCCCGGGGCCCGGCGCATGATCGAGAAGATCCTGCCGTCGTGGGTGGCGAGCTCGGAGTGCTTCGAGGACCCGCCGGACGTCGTGCTGTTCCCCGAGGAGGAGGCGGCCGTCGCCCGCGCGGTGGAGAAGCGGCGCCGCGAGTTCGGCACCGCGCGCCACTGCGCCCGCCGGGCCATGGCCGATCTGGGGCTGCCCCCGGTGCCGATCCTGCCCGGCGAGCGCGGCGCCCCGGGGTGGCCGCAGGGGGTGGTGGGCGCCATCACCCACTGCGCCGGATACCGCGCGGCGGCCGTCTCCCTCGAGGCGCTGACCGTCGGCATCGACGCGGAGCCCCACGAGCCGCTCCCCGACGGCGTCCTGCCCGCGGTCTCGCTGCCCGAGGAGCGGGCCGCCATCGCGGAGCTCGACGACGGGGTGCACTGGGGCCGGCTGCTGTTCAGCGCCAAGGAGAGCGTCTACAAGGCGTGGTTCCCGCTGGCCAGGCGCTGGCTCGGCTTCGAGGAGGCCCATCTCACCTTCTCCTCCTCCGGCACGTTCACCGCCCGCCTCCTCGTCCCGGGCCCCCGGGTGGAGGGCCGGGAGCTGACCGGCTTCACGGGCCGCTGGCTGGTGTCCGACGGCCTGGTCGTGACCGCCATCGCCGTACCCGGGAAATCCGTGTCCTGACCGTGCCCGCGGGCACGGACCGCGAAGGCGGCCTCGCGGGGACGTCCTAGGCTGGGCTCATGCCCCACGATCCGACGGTCCTGCCCGCCGGCCTGCCGGTGCCCGTCGACGACGGTGCCTGCGCCCACCTGCCGGGCGCCGCGGTGGCCGCGCGACCACCGGTGAGGTCGCGGCGGGAGGTCAGGACTCCAGATAGCGCAGCACGGCGAGCACCCGGCGGTGGTCGCTCTGCGACGGCGGCAGGCCGAGCTTGGTGAAGATGTGCGTGACGTGCTTCTCCACCGACCCGTACGACAGGAACAGGGCCTCGGCGATCGCGCCGTTGGACCGTCCGTCGGCCATCATGACGAGCACCTCGCGCTCCCGGGGGGTGAGGGTGCCGAGAGTGTCGGCGCGCCTGCCGGTCGCCATCATCCGGGTGACGACCTCCGGGTCCAGCACGGTCTCGCCCGCGGCGATCCGGGAGAGCGCGGCCAGGAAGTCGCCGACGTCGGCGACCCGCTCCTTCAGCAGGTAGCCCACCCCCCGCGAGTCCTCGGCGAGGAGCAGGGTCGCCGAGCGCGTCTCCACGTACTGGGAGAAGACCAGCACCCCGATGCCGGGGTGGTCGCGGCGGATGTCGATCGCGGCGCGCAGTCCCTCGTCGGTGTGGGTCGGCGGCATGCGCACGTCCACCACGGCGACGTCCGGCCGGTGCTCGGCCACCGCGGCGCGCAGCGCGACCCCGTCGCCCACGGCCGCGGGGACCTCGTGCCCCCGCGTGGTGAGCAGCAGGGTGAGCCCGGCTCTGAGCACCGCGGAGTCCTCGGCGACGACGACGCGCATGCGACCTCCGTTCAGGTGGGGAGCGGCACCTCCACGGTGACCACCGTAGGCCCTCCGGGAGGACTGTCGACCTCCAGCCGCCCGTCCACGACGCCCACCCGGGCCGCCAGCCCCGGCAGTCCCGTCCCCGCGCCCATCGAGGCGCCGCCCGTCCCGTCGTCGCCGACGTGCAGCCGCAGCAGGCCGCCCTGTCCCCTCACCTCGACGATCGCCCGCCGCGCGCCGCTGTGCTTGACCACGTTGGCGAGCAGCTCGGCGGTGCAGAAGTAGACGATCGTCTCCACCGCGGCGGGGGGACGGCGGGGCAGGTCGACGCGGAGGTCGACGGGCATCGTGAAGCGGGTGGCGAGCATGGCGAGCGCGGCCTCCAGTCCCTGGTCCAGGGCGGGCGGGTAGATGCCGTGGATCAGCAGGCGCAGGTCGGCGATGATCTCCTTGGCGTCGCGGTGGGCGGCGTCCACCAGGTCGCGCGCCTGCCGGAGCCGGTCCTCCCCCGGGGAGGCGGCGAGCTCCTCCTTCGCCATGCCCAGGCTCATCGCCAGCGCCACGAGGCGGGCCTGCGGTCCGTCGTGCAGGTCGCGCTCGATCCGGCGCAGGGTCGCCGTCGCGTCCTCGGCCATGCGGGCCCTCGTCTCCTCCAGGTGGCCGATCCTGGCCGAGACCCTGGTCGGGCCGAGCAGGGTGCGCGCGAGGAACCGCTCGGGAAGCAGCGCGGCCCGCAGCGCCAGCGGGGCCGGCGCGAGCAACACCAGACCGGCCACGCCCAGCAGCAGGACACCCGGCCATGTGTCGGCGTGCGGGCCCCAGACACCGGCGGACCCCTGCGACCAGCGGACGGGGTGGGAGAGCAGCCACAGGCCGCCACCCCAGAATCCGGCGGCGGCTCCGAGGGCGAGCAGCGCGGTCAGGGGCTTGACCAGCAGGTAGACCGCCGCCCGCCACCCCACGCCGTCGCCGAGCGCCGACACGAACCAGCCGATCGGCCCGGAACCCGGCCTGAAGGGGGCGGGGGCGGGCGTCCTGACGTCCAGCAGCAGGCGGGCCAGGCCGAGGTGGACCGCCCCCATATACCGGGCTCCGCGGACCGTGACGGCCAGCAGCGGGAGGCCGACGATCGCCGTCGACCACAACGCGGCCAGCAGCATGGCGAGGAGGAGGACCAGGCCGGCGGCGGCGAGCGGCGGCCCGGCCAGCGCGTAGCCCAGCTCGCGCCAGACCCGCCGCGGCCGCGGTCCCGGTTCCGGCATCGCTTCCGGTTCCGGTTCCGGCGTCGGTGGAGCCGGAACCACTGCCGGGGACGCCGGGGGTGGAGGCGAGGACGACGCGGCCGGGGGTGGAGGGCCGGAGGGAGGACAGCTCATTCCTCCAGCGTGCCGCACCTCATTCCCGGTCGGCATCCGGCGGGCCCGTGGGGGATATCCCGAGGTTTCCCGGAGGACGTCCCCGTGGCCTCCGCGGGACGGGCCCGCGATGGTTGAGGGGAGCCGGTGTTCCGAAGCCGGCGGGCGACGACCGTGCGGCGCACCAGCCGCCGTCCAGACGAAGGAGCCACGGATGTACGGGAAGATCGGACCGTTGTTCACGGGACTGGTGGCGGCCTCGGCGCTGCTCGTCCCGGCGGGAGCGCCCTCACCCGCGCCGTCACCCACGACAGGACCGGCACCGGCGTCCTCACCCGCGACGGGACCGGCGCCCGCGTCCTCACCCGCGGTGGAGCCGGCGCGGGCTCCGGCACCCGCGTCACCGGGAGCGGCCTCACGGCTGGACTGGAAGGAGTGCGCGGGCGAGAACCTCCCGGAGGGGATCCGGTGCGCCACCGTCACGGTGCCGGTGGACTGGAGGAAGCCGCGCGGGCGGAAGCTCACCCTGGATCTGGCGCGGCTTCCCGCCACCGACCCGGCGAACCGCATCGGGAGCGTGCTGCAGGTGCCGGGAGGACCCGGGGCCGAGGGCGTGCGGGACCTGAAGGATTCGGCGCCCGGCCTCACCGAGCTGCGCCGCCGCTTCGACCTCGTCGGCTACAACCCGCGCAACACCGGGCTCAGGGAGAGGCTACCGGCGGTGTGCTGGGGAATGGGGACGCAGCTGCTGGAACCCCGCGACCGCGAGGAGTACCGGGCGCAGGTGGCGAGGGTGGAGGCGGCGGCGCGCGAGTGCCGGGACGCCGATTCCAGCGGCCTGTTCGACAACCTCGACTCCCTGTCGGTGGCACGGGACATGGAGGCGGTCCGCGAGGCCCTGGGCGAGCGGCGGCTGAGCTTCATGGCCAACTCCTACGGAGGGGTGCCCGCCGCCGCGTACGCGCGCCTGTTCCCCGGGCGCATCAGGGCGATGTACCTCGACGGGGCGGCCGACCAGGTCAACGGGTGGGCCAGGCTGCACCTGGACCACGCCGCCGTCGGCGAGCGGATGTTCGGGCGGTTCCTCGCCTGGTGCGCGGCCGACAGCGCCTGCGCGCTGCACGGGGAGGACGTCAGCGCGGTCTGGCGCGCCCTCGTCGAGAAGCTGGACCGCTCCCCGATCCCGATCTCGTCCCCGGAGCTCGGCGAGGGGAAGCTGACCGGGGGGCACCTGAGGCTGATGAGCTTCCAGGCGAACCCGGGCCCGGACAACGCCTGGTGGAAGGCCCTCGCCGCGTCGGTGGACAGGCTCAGGAAGGGTGACGCCTCCGGTTTCGCGGAGGCCGTCAACGTCAACTCGCGGATCTGGGCGGTACCGGCCCTGCGGGCGATGACCTGCCCCGACGACCGCGGCTTCACCGGGTACGAGCAGTTCCGCGACGTCTCCCGCCGGGCGCGGGAGGCCTTCCCCCACCTGGGCGCCGCGCCGTTCGACATGCTGGGATGCGCCGGCTGGCCGCGGCCCGTCGCCAACCCGTCCCGCCCGCTGCCGGTCCGCGGCCTGCCGCCGTTCCTGGGAGCCGGGTCCTGGACCGACCACACCATGACCGCGAGCCTGGCCGGGACGGTGCCCGGTTCGGTCACCGTCCTGTACGACGGCCCCGGGCACGTCCTGTACATGCCGGGCAACAACGGGCCCGCCAGCCGCTGCGTGATCGGCCACGCCACCCGCTACCTCGTCGACCTGACGCTCCCCGCCCCCGGCACCGTCTGCCGCCCCGGCGAGTGACGCCTTCCCTCCCCCTCCCCCGGACATGAGCGCGTCCCCCCGGACATGAGCGCGCCGGGCCCCCCACAACCCCGGGGGGGGCGGGGGCGGGTGTGGCGGGGGGGGGGGGGGGGGCGCCGGCGGGGCGGGGCCCCCCCCCCCCCCCC
>NZ_JBFAAE010000091.1:0-25106 GCF_040639575.1 Streptosporangium sp. NPDC023825
CGCCGGGTGCGTGACTGGAGTACAGCCGTGTGCTCTCCCGATCGGGCCCCGCCCAGGGGCGGGGGACCGGCCCGGGCGGGCCCGCCGGGCCGGGTGGCGATCCGCCCGGCCCGGTGACCGGGCCGGGCGGATCTCAGCGGGAGCGCTGGGTGGCCCAGTGGCGGATCTTGCCGATCCGCTCCTGGATCTGCTCGGCGGAGGCCTGCGCGATGGCGGGCCCGCCGCAGGCCCTGCGGAGCTCGGCGTGGATGACACCGTGGGGCTGGCCGGTGCGGTGGTTCCAGGCGCCGACGAGGCCGTTGAGCTCCTTGCGGAGATTGGCGATCAGCTCGTGCGGGGCGAGCTGCGGCTCCTTGGGTTCGGGCTTGTTGCGCCTGGCCTTCAGCTGGTCGGACTGACGCTTGCTCAGCAGGGTGCGGACCTGGTCGGGCTCCAGCAGGCCCGGCAGGCCGAGGAAGTCCTCCTCCTCGGGGGAACCCGTCTCCGCCGCGCTGCCGAACTCGCCGCCGTCGAAGAGGACCCGGTCGAAGGTGGCGACCGCCTCCAGGGTCTCGAACGGCAGCTCGTCGCCCACGACGTCGGGATTGTCCTTCTTGCGCTGGGCGTCCTCCAGGAGGAAGTCGTCCAGCCCCTCCTCGGGGGGCTTGCGGTCGAGCACGTGGTCGCGCTCGGCCTCCATCTCCCCCGCCAGGCCCATCAGGGTCGGCACGGAGGGCACGAAGACGGACGCGGTCTCGCCCCGCTTGCGGGCACGGACGAAGCGGCCGACGGCCTGGGCGAAGAACAGCGGGGTCGAGATGCTCGTCGCGTAGACGCCGACGGCCAGGCGCGGGATGTCGACCCCTTCGGAGACCATCCGGACCGCGACCAGCCAGCGTTGCTCGGAGGCGGAGAACTCCTTGATCTTCTTGGACGCCGTGGGGTCGTCGGAGAGCACGACCGTGGCGCCCTCCCCGGTGATGGTCCGGATGTGGCGGGCGTAGGCGCGGGCGGTCTCGTGGTCGGTCGCGATGACCAGGGCCCCGGCGTCGGGCACGCCCCTGCGCACCTCGGTCAGGCGCCGGTCGGCCGCCCGGAGGACCTGGCGGATCCACTCGCCCTTCGGGTCGAGCGCGGCCCTCCATGCCTGGCCGAGCTGGTCCTTGGTGAGCGGGGTGCCGAGGGTCGCGGCGATCTCGTCGCCGGCGCGGGTCCGCCAGCGCATCTCACCGGCGTACGCGAGGAAGATGACCGGCCGGACGACGCCGTCGGCGAGTGCCGGGCCGTACCCGTAGGAGTAGTCGGAGACGCTGCGCCGGACCCCGTCGCCGTCCTCGGCGTAGGTGACGAAGGGGATCGGGTTGACGTCGGACCTGAAGGGGGTCCCGGTCAGGGCGAGGCGTCTGGCGGCCGGCTCGAACGCCTCCCGCACGCCGTCGCCCCAGGACTTCGCGTCGCCCGCGTGGTGGATCTCGTCGAAGATCACGAGCGTCTTGCGCGCCTCGGTGCGGGCGCGGTGCAGCGCCGGGTGCATGGACACCTGGGCGTAGGTGATGGCCACCCCGACGTAGTCGCGGGAGGTGGCGCCCTGGCTGTTCTTGAACTCGGGGTCGATCGCGATGCCGACCCTGCCCGCGGCGTCCGCCCACTGCTGCTTGAGGTGCTCCGTCGGTGTGACGATCGTCACAGCCCGGATGATCCCTCGTGACAGGAGGTCGCTGGCGATGCGGAGCGCGAAGGTCGTCTTGCCCGCACCCGGCGTGGCGACCGCGAGGAAGTCGCGCGGCTCACGGCTGGAGTACAGGTCAAAGGCCTCCTGCTGCCACGCGCGAAGCTTCGGCGCGGTGCCCCAGGCGGCACGGTCCGGATATGAGGGCGAGAGGTGGGATGCGGCGAAAGTGCTCACAGTGTCACCAGGGTAATCGGCACCGCCGACAAGACGTGCCGATCCGCCGACATCCTCGCCAAGGTCGTCTCCCCGTGCTAGTGGTTCGCGAAGCCGGAAACCGCGGGCTCGCGGTGCCGGAACCGCTCAACGGCCCTCTCAGCGCAGACCCGCGATCACCGTGTCGATCTCGGCCCTCGACACGGGGTCGTCCGGCTGGGTCATCGCGACCACGACCACCGGGCGCGTCCCGGCCCCTGTGAGGAAGACCACGCGCAGGTACGCGGGCCGGTTCACCACGTCCAGGTACTCCGCGCGCAGGGAGCGGGTGTGCCCGGTACGCGCCCCCACGGCGATCTCCGTGTCGTCCACGACCTTCACCTCGTCGCCGTGGAGCAGGAGCCGCGCGTACAGGTCGCTGAGCTCGGCGGTGGTGGCGCGCACGTCGGTCACCGGCTCCGCGGGCATGACCATCACGGTCGTGTTGACGCCGTCGCCGGCGGCCGAGGTGAAGTCGGTGACCGGTGGCACCGTACCGGCGAGCCAGCGGTCGGGCAGCGGGTAGCTGACCCCCGCGACCGGGTCGGTCACCCGCCCCGGCGGCGGGGAGGGCAGCGCCCGCAGCGCCAGTACGGCCACCCCGGCGATGACGCCGCCCCCCACGGCCAGGGCGAGCAGCACGAGCAGCACGCGTCGCAGGCGCCCCGGACGGCGCTCGGGAGGCGCGATGGGCGTGCCGTACCAGCGGGCCGAGGGCGGGAGGTCATCGCCGGGCTCGGGGATGCGGGGAGGCCACGTCAGGCCGGCGCGGGCATCGGGCGACTCGGGCAGCTCGTCCTCCGGCGGCGGCCAGGGGCGGTACTCGTCGTCCTCGGGCGCCGGCCAGGGACGGCGCTCGTCGTCGAGGTCCGGATCCGAGCGCGGCCACACCTCGTCCTCGGCCGCCCGCGCGGCCCTGCGGGCCCGCCGGGACCGGCGCCCGCCGCCACGGCCGGACTCGTCGGGCGGGTCCGACCGGCGAGGTCGTTCGTGCACGGGACCTCCTCCCGGCGGCGACGGTCCTACCGTCCTACCACGCATCCCGCGGCGTGACCCGGCTATGGGTGATCGCTGTTACGGGAGTGACCAATGAGTCATGGGATGTCCCTCATGCGCCGGGCCACGACCATCCCGAAGAGCCCGATGGAGGCCATCAGCACGACGATCGTGGTGTAACCGGTGGCGATGTCGTCGTGGCCGATCAGGTTGACCAGGCCCCCGCCGACGCCGATGGTGATCGCGCTGCCCAGGGTGTCGACGACCTGGAGCGCGGCGGAGTTGGCGCCCTGCTCGGCGTCGGGCGACTGGTGCATCGCGGTGACGTTGACACTGGTCAGGCCGAGGCCCATGCCGAACCCGGCGACGACCCAGGCAGGCACGATGACCCAGCCGCCGACCCCGGGCACGAGGGCGAGCAGGGTCGTCAGGATGCCCACGGTGATCGCCGCAGCGCCGATCCGTACCAGCAGCGGCCTGTCGTACGAGCGGCGGGTCTGCAGGTAGGAGCCGGTGCTCCAGCCCAGGGCGCCGAAGGTGAGGGCTACCCCGGCCGCGGCGACGGAGAAGCCGTGCACCTCGGTGAGGAACAGCGGGATGAAGGCGTTGACCCCGAAGAACGCCGAGGCGAACACCCCGCGCATCATGATCGTGGTGGGCAGGCCGCGGCCGAACCTGAGGGCCCGGGGAGGCAGCAGCCTCGGCAGGCCCGCGGCGAGGGCGGCCAGCCCCGCGGCGGTGGCGATGCCGCCCGGTACGGGGGTGTCGTGGAGGTGGCTCACCCCGTACAGCAGGATTCCCGCGCCGCACGCCGTGGCGGTGGCGGCCAGGGTCATCGCCAGCGGCCTGGAGCGGGGGCCCGTGGAGGGCGTGGGCGCCGGGGTGTGCCCGCCGACGCGCAGCGCGGGCAGGAGCATCACGAGGGCGGGGACGACCAGCGGCACGATGCCGTAGAAGACCCATCTCCATCCGGCGGTCTCGGCGATGAGCCCGGTCAGACCGGGCCCGACGACGGCGGGGAGCACCCAGGCCGCCGACAGCGCGGCGAACACCCGGGGCCTGGTCGCCGGGACGTAGACCCGCGCGATCATCACGTAGATCGCCACGATGACGGCGCCGCCGCCGAGGCCCTGCACGACGCGCGCGACGATGAACAGTTCCTTGGACCCGGCGGCCCCGGCCATGGCCATACCGGCCGTGAACAGCCCCACACCGAGCAGGAACGGCCAGGCGTGCCCCCGCCGGTCGGACCACAGCCCGGCGACGACGTTGGCGAGCAGGCAGGCGATGAGGAAGGCGGACAGGCTCGCCCCGTACAGGTCGAGGGCGTCGAGGTCCTCGGAGACGGCGGGCATGACCGTGCTCACGGACATGCCCTCGAAAGCGATCAACGTGACGACGAGCAGGATGCCCAGGGAGGCGGTCCGGTACTCGGGACCGAAGATCCGGGGGGTTTCGTATGGAGCGTCGGCTGTCTTCGGTGCTGTCACCCGTCAAGGGTAATGTCCGCTCCCCGGCCTCGGTAGACGGCCCACATCTCCTGCATCCTGGCGGCCTGACCAGGGGTGAACCCGGACATGCAGCGGTCGTCGGAGTAGTCCATGAAGTTGTGGACCGGGTCCGGCCCGCCGCCCTTGCACGTGTCCTTGATCAGCGGGCAGCCCTCGGTGGGCTGCCCCTCGGGCTCGGTGTCGGCCACGCCGTCGCCCAGCGGGTCGCAGCCCTTCTCGAAGGTGTGCAGCAGCCCGAGCCAGTGCCCGATCTCGTGGACGCCGGTGTATCCCCGGTCGAAGCTGCGCATCGCCCCTCCGGGCAGGCTCCGCCAGTCGACGACCACGCCGTCGAGGCCGGGCTCCTTGACGTACCCGTGGGGGTAGGTGGAGTAGCCGAGCACCAGCTCGCCGAGCTGGGCGAGATAGAGGTTGAGGGTCTCCGGACCGCCCCTGCGCGCCCGTTTGATCGCCCGCTCGTGGGTGACGGGCTCGCGGAACCAGGCCGCGTTGGCGGTACGGGTGACGCCGTCCAGCCTGAACCGGATCCCGGTGTCCGCGCCGCCGAACCCCCCGGAGTAGGCGGCGTTGAGCGTGGCG
Organism: Streptosporangium sp. NPDC023825; assembly: GCF_040639575.1. NCBI lineage: Bacteria > Bacillati > Actinomycetota > Actinomycetes > Streptosporangiales > Streptosporangiaceae > Streptosporangium > Streptosporangium sp. NPDC023825. Next base: position 4,990 of record NZ_JBFAAE010000091.1, read on the forward strand.
ATCTGGGCGCGTACGGCGACGTCGGGCGCGCCGAGGCGACCGTCGGTGATGACGTGCACCCAGGTGGGCACGGTGATGGCGAGCAGGCGCGGGCTCGATCCGTGCCGCCCGCCGGCGCGCGCGGTCGACGGCACCGACGACACAGGCGGCGCCGGCGCGCGCTCCGCCGCCACGGGACGGGCGAGCCGGGAGGCGTGGGCGCACCCCGGTGGCCCGGACGCGGCCGTACCGCCGGGAACGGCCGGAACGCCAGGAGCGGCGCCCACCGTGAACAGGCATGCGGACACAACGGCGATCGCACGCCGAAACATGGACTCCCCCGACAGATCCCAGACGCTGGTCGTTCGCCGCCCCCCGGCGGCATCCCGACCGTAGCCTCATCTGTGGCGATCACCCATGAGCAACACTCACTCGTTGTTGCCGTCTTCACCCTTCGGCAGACCCGAGTAGATCTCCTTGCACTCCGGACAGACCGGGAACTTCTGGGGGTCGCGGTTCGGCACCCAGACCTTCCCGCAGAGCGCGCGGACCGGGGTCCCGCTCAGCGCGCTCTCCATGATCTTGTTCTTCTCGACGTAGTGGGCGAAGCGCTCGTGGTCGCCGTCGCCGTGCGACAGGTCCGGCCGGACGTCGCTCTCAGGGAGAATCTTCGTACTCACCCTGGCGATTTTATGCCCGTACCACCGCGCTCGGGGCACCGGCGGCCGGTGGGTCGCGGAACGCCTCCCCCGGCGCGGGCACGACGCCCCCGACCGGCGGCCCGGGCACGACGCCCGCGACCGGCCCGGTGACCGGGGGGCGGGATCCGGCGCCGGCCCGGCCCGGCCGGGGACGGTCGTCCGCGAAGCGGTCGCCCGGCTAGTTCATCGACGGGTCGTCGGGACAGGTGGCCACGTAGGCGAGCTCGCCCCGCTGCCGGCGGAGCACCGCCCGCCACAGCGACTCGGGCTCGTGGTGGAAGGTGTCACCGGGCTCGGCGTCCACGACGTACCAGGCGCCCTCGCCGATCTCGCTCTCCAGCTGCCCCGCCGACCATCCCGCGTACCCCGCGAAGATGCGCATCTGGGCGATCTCCCCGGCGAGGATCTCCGGCGGCGCGTCGAGGTCGACGGTGCCGAGCCTGGAGACGGCCGCGGTGCCCGCGTGCAGCCTCCGCCAGCCGAGCGGCTCCTGGCCGCTCGGGACGGCGGCCAGCGCCAGCGCGCTGTCGGTCTGGACGGGGCCGCCCTGGAACAGCACGGACGGCCCGGTGACCATGGTGTCCCAGGTGGGGAGCACCTGGGTCACCGAGATGTCACTCGGTCTGTTGAGCACCACACCCAGGGTGCCGCCGTCGAGGTCGTGTTCCAGCACCAGGACCACGCTGCGCCGGAAGTTGGGATCTTCCAGCTGCGGCGTCGCCACCAGAAGCCCACCGACGTAGATCGCCTCCGCCATACCTCCATCATGAGGGGTGAACCCCCTTTCGCGCTGCTCCACCCGCTCTTCCGATGGTTCGGGCCTCACTCGGTGTCATGTGACGCACCCGGTGTCACGTGACGCGCGGGTGAACGCGCCCCTCGGAGCGGGACGGGACCGCGGGTGCCGTCACGCCTCCGTCATGCCCGTACGGGCCCGGCCACCGGCCGACTCGCGCACGGCCGCCGCGACGGCGCCGGACACGTCCGGGTGGAACACGCTGGGGATGATGTAGTTGGGGCCGAGCTCCTCGGCGGTCACCACGGCGGCCAGCGCCTTGGCCGCGGCCAGCAGCATCTCCTGGCTGACCACGGTGGCCTGGGCGTCGAGCAGGCCGCGGAAGACGCCGGGGAAGGCCAGCACGTTGTTGATCTGGTTCGGGTAGTCGGAGCGGCCGGTGGCGACCACGGCGGCGTACTCGCGGGCGTCGTCGGGCGAGATCTCGGGCTCGGGGTTGGCGAGCGCGAAGACCACGGCGTCCTTGGCCATCGTGGCGATGTCGTCGCCGTTGAGGATGCCGGGCGCGGACACGCCGATGAACACGTCGGCGCCCTTGACCGCGCCGCGCAGGTCGCCGGAGTAGCCCTCGGCGTTGGTGTGGTCGGCGATCCACTGGAGGGAGTCGTCCAGGTCCTGGCGGCCGCGGTGCACGGCGCCCAGGTAGTCGCAGACGACCAGGTTGCGGGCGCCCGCCGCGAGCAGCAGGCGCAGCACCGCCGTACCGGCCGCGCCCGCGCCCGCGAGGGCGATGCGGACCTCGCCCAGGTCCTTGCCGACCACGCGCAGCGCGTTGGTGAGCGCGGCCAGCACGCAGATCGCGGTGCCGTGCTGGTCGTCGTGGAAGACCGGGATGTCCAGCAGATCGCGCAGCCGCCGCTCCACCTCGAAGCAGCGGGGCGCCGAGATGTCCTCCAGGTTGATGCCGCCGAAGCCGGGGGCGATGATCTGCACCGTACGCACGATCTCGTCGACGTCCTGGGTGTCCAGGCAGATCGGCCAGGCGTCGATGTCGGCGAACCGCTTGAACAGCGCGGCCTTGCCCTCCATGACGGGGAGCGCGGCGGCCGGGCCGATGTTGCCCAGGCCGAGCACCGCCGAGCCGTCGGTGACGACGGCGACGGTGTTGCGCTTGATGGTCAGGCGGCGGGCGTCCTCGGGGTTGCGGGCGATGGCCATGGAGACCCGGGCGACGCCGGGCGTGTAGGCCATCGAGAGCTCGTCGCGGTTGCGCAGCGGCACCTTCGACCGCATCTCGATCTTGCCGCCGAGATGCATGAGGAAGGTCCGGTCCGAGACCTTGTGGATGACGACGCCCTCGACGCCCTCCAGCTTGTCGACGATCGCCTGCGCGTGATCGGTGTCACGCGCGGCGCAGGTGACGTCGATGCGCAGCGTTTCATGGCCGGCCGTGGTCACGTCGAGCGCGGTGACCACACCTCCGGCCGACTCTACGGCGTGGGTGAGCTGGCTGACGGCATTGCCGCCGGCGGGCACCTCCAGGCGCACGGTGATGGAGTACGACACACTCGGCACGGTGGCCACAGCCAATCCGCTCCTTTGCGACTGACTTTGGTTGGGATGGTTTCCATCGTGCCATCCCGTGACGAGTGTGCGCGCCCAGGTCGGCGGACCTGCACATATAGATGCGGTCACGACGTACCCCATGTCACCCGGCCCTCGATCCGGACCGTGAGCCGGGTGCCCGGACCGCCGATCGCCCGGAACGTCGCTCGGGACAGGACTCAGAACAGGGCGCTGGCCAGGTTCCTCCGGGCCCTGCCGATGGACGGGTCGTCGCCGGGGAGCGTGTCGAACAGGCCGAGCAGGTGCACCCTGGCCGTGTCACGGTCGGCGCCCGAGGTGCGGCGCACCACGTCGACCAGCCGGTCGAAGGCCTTGTCCACCTCGCCGGAGAGCATCTCGAAGTCGGCGGCCAGGAGCTGGGCCTCGACGTCTGCGGGGTCGGCCAGGCGGCCCTGCAGATCGGCCGGGTCGACGTCCTGGGTGCGGCGGATCAGGCCGAGGCCGGCCAGGCCCAGCTTGGCGTCCTGGTTGTTGGGCGAGCGGGCCAGCAGCCGCTCGTACGCGGCCACCGCGCCGTCGAGGTCACCGGCGTCGATGGCCTGCTCGGCGGCGAGCACGTCCGGGTCGACCGGGGGCTCCTGCGGCTGCTGCTCCTCCGCCCCGTTCGCGGCCTCCTCGCCGGGGGGCGGGAGGTACTGGGCGAGCGCCTCCATCAGCTGCGACAGCCAGTCGCGCAGCTGCGGCTCGGTGGCGATGCCCGGGACGACGGCCACCGGCTGCCCCTGGAAGATCGCGTACAGGGCGGGCACGTTCTGCACCCGGAGCGCCTGCGCGATCTGCGGGCTGAGCTCGACGTCGACCCTGGCCAGGACCCACCGGCCGGTGTTCTCCGCGGCCAGCTTCTCCAGAAGCAGGCTGTACTGCTTGGCCTGCTCGGCACGGGTGACGGTGAGCTCCAGCAGCACGAGGCCGTTCATGGAGCGTTCGACGACCTCGGTCGCGAAGTTGGCGTCGTCGATGTCGATGACCGGCGCCGGAACACCGCCGGTTTCCTGCGCGGTGGTCTCCCGCCGCGCCTGTGCCTCGAGTGCCTGCTTGCGGGCGCCGAGATCGACGGCGCCGTAGAGCGATCCGGGTCGAGTGAAGTCCGCTGGGCTCATGACTCCAATCCTGCCGTATCCCGGCCGATGCCCCGACGCGCCACCGCTAGAAGCGGGCCGGTTCGGTGTAGACGCCCCATTCGTCGCGCAGCGCGTCGCAGATCTCGCCCAGCGTCGCCTCGGCCCTGGCCGCGTCGAGCATGGCGGGGATCATGTTGCCCTCACCCCTGGCGACCTGCACCATCGTGGCCAGGGCGGCGTCCACGGCCGCCTGGTCGCGGGTGGCGCGGCGCTCGGCCAGGACGCGGTTCTGCTCGCGCTCGACCTCGTGGCTGACCCGGAGGATCTCCAGCGGCTCGTCGATCGAGGCCGTGTGGCAGTTCACCCCGACGATCCTCTTCTCGCCCTTCTCCAGCTTGCGCTGGTAGTCGAAGGCCGCCTCGGCGATCTCGGACATGAACCAGCCGTCCTCGATGCCGCGCAGGATGCCCGAGGTCATCGTGCCGTCCGAGCCCATCTCCCTGATCCTCGTGAAGATCGCCTCGGCCTCGGCCTCCAGCCGGTCGGTCAGCGCCTCCACATACCAGGACCCGCCGAGCGGGTCGGCGACGTTGACGATCTCGGTCTCCTCCATGAGCACCTGCTGGGTGCGCAGCGCGATCTCCGCGGCCTTCTCGGAGGGCAGGGCGAGGACCTCGTCGAGCGCGTTGGTGTGCAGCGAGTTGGTGCCCCCGAGCACCGCCGCGAGCGCCTCGACCGCGGTGCGCACCACGTTGTTGTACGGCTGCTGGGCGGTCAGCGACACCCCGGCCGTCTGGGTGTGGAAGCGCAGCCACTGGGCCTTGTCGGTCTTCGCGCCGTAGACGTCGCGCAGCCACCGCGCCCAGATCCGCCGGGCGGCCCTGAACTTCGCGATCTCCTCGAAGAAGTCGATGTGCGCGTCGAAGAAGAAGGACAGGCCCGGGGCGAAGACGTCGACGTCCAGGCCGCGCGACAGGCCCAGTTCCACGTAGCCGAACCCGTCGGCCAGGGTGAAGGCCAGCTCCTGGGCGGCCGTGGACCCGGCCTCGCGGATGTGGTAGCCGGACACGCTGAGCGGCTTGTACGCGGGGATCTCGGTGGCGCAGAACTCCATCAGGTCGCCGATCAGCCGCAGGTGCGGCTCGGGGGCGAACAGCCACTCCTTCTGCGCGATGTACTCCTTGAAGATGTCGGTCTGCAGGGTCCCGTTGAGCTTCCCGACGGGCACCCCCTGCCGCTCGGCGGCGACGACGTACATGCAGAAGATCGGGACGGCCGGGCCGCTGATCGTCATCGAGGTGGTGGTGTCGCCGAGCGGGATGCCGTCGAAGAGCAGGTCCATGTCCAGCGCGGAGTCGATCGCCACGCCGCAGTGGCCGACCTCGCCGAGCGAGCGCGGGTCGTCGGAGTCGCGGCCCATCAGCGTCGGCATGTCGAAGGCCACGCTCAGCCCGCCGCCGCCCGCGCCGAGGATCATCTTGTAGCGCTCGTTGGTCTGCCTGGCGTTGCCGAACCCGGCGAACTGCCTGATGGTCCACGCCTTGCCCCGGTAACCCGTGGGGTGCAGGCCACGCGTGAACGGGTACTCGCCGGGCCAGCCGATGCGCTCCATGCGCGCGTCGCCGCCCTCGGGCCCGTAGACCGGCTCCACCTCGATCCCCGAGAGGGTGCGGAACTCCGCCTCGCGCTTGCGCGCCCCGTCGAACCGCGCCTGCCAGCGTGCCCGTCCCGCCTCGACCCGCTCAGCGTCCATGGCCAACTCCCTTGTACGGCATGTGGCTTCTTATCCGGCTTGTGGCCTCATGCAGATACTAGGACGTCCTACTAATTCTTGGCCAGGCGTGCGGTCCCGCGCTGCGGGGGGACCACTGCCGGAGACGCGAGACGTCGCCTTCGGCCCGTGAGGCCGCGCCGGGGACTGGACCGAGGAGAGCGGGGTCGCGAGGAACGAGCGGCCTCGTTCGACGAGGGAAGGAGCCGGGCAAGAGCGGCCTCACCGCGACGCGCGGCGTCGCCTTCAGTACTGGTCGCCTTCAGTACCGAAAGTCACCGGCGGCCACGCGGAGGGTTCTGAACAGGTCGAACATCTGGTCCAGCTTCGTCTCGTCGTACATGGGCATGGCGAAGTCGGCCTCCATCAGGTCGGCGGTCGCCCGGCGGACGGTCTCGCGGCCCCGGTCGGTGATCTCGGCGAGCACGCCCCGGCCGTCGCGGGGGTTGGGCATGCGCCGCACCAGACCGGCACGTTCCAGGCGGCTCACGGTGTTGGTCACGCTCGTGGGGTGGACCATCAGGCGCTCGCCGATCTTGGAGAGCGGCAGCGCCCCCGTCTTGCTGAAGGTCAGCAGCACCAGCGCCTCGTACCGGGCGAAGGTCAAGTCATGCGGTTTGAGCAGCGTGTCCAGTTGCGACAGCAGGATCTGGTGCGCTCTCATGATCGATGTGACGGCGGCCATGGCCGAGGAGGGCCCGAAGTGAACGCGCCACGTCTCCGCGGCACGTTCGATGGGGTCAAACGGGAGATTCAGCTGACCTGTAACCACAGGGCTACGGTAGCGCGGCCTCATCCCGATTCGCCCATATACGTAGAGTCACCGAACTGATGGCTTCACCAAGAACCCGGACGCCAAACGTCACGCTCCGTTATGGTTCCCACATCGAATGGTGAGGCCGTGGCCAAGTGGCCACGATGACTCAGTCCGGCCTGCGGGGGACGCGAGCCGGACCGGTGCCGAGGGGACCGGCATCCGCACATTCACGGCACGGGGGGTGCTTGATGAACGACAACTTGACGGCGTTCGGACGCCGGACGGACTTCGGTTACACCGACGCGGCGTGGGTTCCCGCCACGCCGGCCGGTGCGTGAGCACAGGGGCGTTTCACGCGAGGAACTCCAGCAGAGCGGACTGATGGCCGTCGCCATCCTGCTCGTGCTCGGGGTGGTCGCGGCGTGGAGCGTCCTGGTTCCCGGTGTCAGCGCGTGGGAGAACATCGTCGTCGCGGTGATCGGCTCGCTCCGGCTGACCGGCCCGGTGGCGGCCGCGTTCGCCGCCTGGGTGGCGGTGCGCAGGCGGCGCGGGACACGCGGGCGGTCGATGACGCCGTGGCAGGCGGTACGGGCGCCACTCGCGATCCTGGTGGTGTCGGGAGGCGCGTTCACCGCCACCGTCGTGGTCCTGGCGGTCAGAACCATGATCACGGAGCAGGCCGGGCGGCTGCTGCCCAGCGGCCTGGTGATGGGCGCGGCCGGGCTGGCGCTGTACGTCGTCATCGGCTGGGTGATCGGCTGGCTGCTGCCGTGGACGATCACCCCGGTCCTGGCCGGGCTCGGCTGCTACAGCCTGTTCACCTGGCTGTGCCAGGGGCCGGCCTGGGGCGACCGGCTCGCCCCCGCGACGCGGGAGCCGTACGACCCCTTCCAGGGGCTGAACGCGGCGGCGTTCACCGACCAGACGCTCTGGCTGGTCGGGATCAGCTCGGCGCTGCTGCTCGGCTGGGCGGCGGTCGTGACGCGCCAGGCCCTGGTGCTGGCCGCCGCGCTCATCGCGGTGCTGGCCGCCGGGACCGGCATGGCCAGGCTGTTCACCGAGCAGCAGCCGGTCTCGGCCCAGCAGGTCGTCTACAGCTGCCAGGAGTGGCCGATCATGGTCTGCGTGCACCCGGGGATGCGCGCCGGCCTGCCCGAGCTGAGCGCGGAGTTCGTCAAGATCGCGTCCCGGCTGGCGGGGACGCCCGGGGAGTTCTCCCGGGTGGAGCAGCACCCCCGGCGCGACACCACCCCGGTCGCCGCGGGCGTGATCGCGATTCACGTCGACGACCTGGCGGCCGGGTTCGCCGAGAAGGCGGCCGACGAGTTCGTCGGCGACCTGGCCGCCCGGTGCGACGCCACCCCCGCGGCGGGCTACCGCGACATCGTGGCCGCGTGGCTGCGCGGCGAGCCGCTGCCCGGCGGGCCGCTCCCGGAACACCGGTACGCCGCGGCGTGGTTCTCCGGCCTCACGGACGTCCAGCGGCGCGACTGGCTCCGGCTCTACTACGCCGACTTCACCGGTTGCCGGCTACAAAGCACTCACTTCGGGGGCCAGGCCGAGCAGACCCCTCCGACAGGGCAGGCCGGGCAGGGGGCGGGAGGCGCCTCGACCGGCCCCGAACCCCGGCCCGGCACCGGCCACCAGGCACCCGGCGGACCCCCGTCCCCGGGAGCGGGCACCCCGGGCGGCCCCCGGCGCGGCCCCTTCGCCGAAGGCGGCGCGCTCCCGTCGCCACGGGGATAGGAAGATCGGCATAGGCTCCGCGTGAGAAGGTCACCGTCCGGGGAAGGAGAGCGCTGTGAAAGCCTCCCAAGAAGCTCCGCCCGCGGCGCCCCAGGCGGCCCGCCGCGGGCGCGGCTGGCGTTTCCTCGCCGGGCTGCTCGTCGTCGTCGTCCTTCTCGTCGTGGGCGCCCGCCTCACCTGGTCGTGGCTGAACCCGTTCGGCGAGGAGACGGTCGACCGCAGCCAGCCCGTGCTGCTGGAGTCCATCCACAACCTCAGCCGCTTCGAGGCCGCCACCGGCAACTTCCAGGTCGTGGTCGACCTGGAGAAGGACGCGGCCTTCCTGCCCGACGCGGTCAAGGGCAGCCGGACGCTCTTCGTCGGAGCCGGCGGTGTCGACGCCTACGTCGACTTCGGCGGCATCGCCGGCAACGCCCTGACGGTCTCCCCCGACCGTACCGAGGTCACGGTGAAGCTGCCCCGCGCCCAGCTGGAGAAGCCGAACCTCGACAACAAGCGCTCGTACGTCTACGCCCAGCAACGCGGTCTCTTCGACCGGGTCGAGGACCTGCTGTCCTCCTCCCCCGCCGACCAGCGCGAGCTCTACATGCTGGCCGAGAAGAAGATCGCCGAGGCCGCCCAGGCCAGCGACCTGCGCAACCGGGCCGACCAGAACACCAAGATCATGCTTGAGGGCCTGCTGAAGGGCCTCGGCTTCGAGAAGGTCACCGTCAAGTTCGCCGACGAGACCTGAGCCCCGGTGCCCGAGCCCCGGCACACGGGTTCGGACACCGGGAACGCGGACCTCGCTCAGCCCGCGGCGGCCAGGAGCTCGCCCTCCGCGATGTGACCGGGAACGCGGACCTCGCTCACCCCGCGGCGGCCAGGAGCTCGTCCGCCGCGGTGTAGGGGTCGAGTCCCGCGTCCAGGACGCGGGTGGCGAGGGCGTCGAGGCGCCGGTCGCCGTGCAGGTGGGCGAAGCGGGAGCGCAGGGTGGTGAGGGCGATCGCCTCGATCTCGTCCCTCGCCCTGGCGTGACGGCGCCGGACGAGCTCGCCCGACGTCTCCAGGTAGGCCAGGTGGTCGCCAAGGGCGTCGACCACCTCCTCGCCCCCCTCGCCCCGGTAGGCCACGGTCTGCACGATCGGCGGCCTCCAGGGCCGCTCGACCAGGGCGATCATGTTGCGGAGCTCTCGGACGGTGGCCTGGGTGCCCTCGCGGTCGGCCTTGTTCACCACGAACACGTCGGCGATCTCCAGGATGCCCGCCTTGGCCGCCTGGATGCCGTCGCCCATCCCGGGGGCGAGCAGCACGACGGTGGTGTCGGCCATCGAGGCGATGTCCACCTCCGCCTGGCCGACTCCGACGGTCTCGACGAGGATGACCTCGCAGCCGGCCGCCTCCAGGACGCGCAAAGCCTGGGGCGTGGCCCACGACAGCCCTCCCAGGTGCCCCCGGCTCGCCATCGACCTGATGAACACGTCCGGGTCGGTGGCGTGGTCCTGCATCCGGACCCGGTCGCCCAGCAGCGCCCCGCCGGTGAACGGCGAGGACGGGTCGACGGCGAGCACGCCGACCCTCATGCCCCGCTTGCGGAACGCGTGGACCAGCATCCCGGTGGAGGTGGACTTGCCGACGCCGGGAGAGCCGGTGAGCCCGATGATCCGGGCCCGGTGCGGCCGGTCCGCGCAGAGCAGGCCGGTGATCTCCCGCAGTCGCGGGGAGCCGTTCTCGACCATGGAGATCAGCCGGGCCACGGCCCGCGGCCTTCCCTCCCTGGCCATCGCGACCAGGTCGGAGACCTCCGCGGTCATGCCGAGGGGACGCGGATGATCAGGGCGTCGCCCTGCCCGCCACCACCGCAGAGACCGGCCGCGCCGAGGCCGCCGCCCCTGCGCCTGAGCTCGTGGGCGAGGGTGAGCACGATGCGGGCGCCCGAGGCGCCGATCGGGTGGCCGACGGCGATGCCGCCGCCGTTGACGTTGACCCTGTCGAGGGAGACGCCGAGCTCCTTGGCCGACTGGAGGACGACCTGCGCGAAGGCCTCGTTGATCTCCAGCAGGTCGAGGTCGCCGACCGAGAGGCCCTGCTTGCCGAGGGCGTGCTTGATCGCGTTGGCGGGCTGCGACTGGAGCGAGTTGTCGGGCCCGGCGACGTTGCCGTGGGCGCCGATCTCGGCCAGCCAGCCGAGGCCGAGCTCCTCGGCCTTGGCCCTGGACATCACGACCACCGCGCAGGCGCCGTCGGAGATCTGCGAGGCAGACCCTGCGGTGATCGTGCCGTCCTTGGCGAACGCGGGCCGCAGCCGCGACAGGACCTCGGCGGTGGTGTCCCCGCGCACGCCCTCGTCGGCGGAGAAGACCACCGGCTCGCCCTTGCGCTGCGGGATGGCCACCGGCACGATCTCGTCGTCGAGCGTCCCGTTCTTGATCGCGGCCGCGGCGAGCTCGTGGGAGCGGGCGGAGTACGCGTCCTGCTCCTCGCGGGTGAGGCCGAGGCGCGCGTTGTGCCGCTCGGTGGACTCGCCCATGGCCACCTGGTCGTAGGCGTCGGTGAGGCCGTCGAAGGCCATCGAGTCGACGATGCCGGCGGAGCCGTACTTCACGCCCCTGCGCAGGCCGGGCAGCAGGTGCGGCGCGTTCGACATGGACTCCATGCCGCCCGCGACCACGATGTCGAACTCGCCGGCGCGGATGAGCTGGTCGGCCAGGGCGATGGCGTCCAGGCCCGAGAGGCAGACCTTGTTGATCGTCAGGGACGGCACGGTCATCGGGATGCCCGCCTTGACGGCGGCCTGGCGGGAGGGGATCTGACCGGCGCCCGCCTGGAGCACCTGCCCCATGATCACGTACTGCACCGCCTCGGGGGCGACGCCGGAACGCTCCAGCGCGGCCTTGATGGCGATGCCGCCGAGCTCGGCGGCCGACAGGCCGGACAGCGAGCCGAGCAGTCTTCCGATGGGCGTACGAGCTCCGGCGACGATGACGGAACCAGACATAAGTGGAGCCTCCCTGGCGGGCTTGGGGCGACTTTGCCACCATACCCATGAGTACATCAGCGATCGCCATGGAGGATGTCCCTATGTTCATGCGCATCGATCATGTGGGAATCGCCTGCCACGACCTCGAGGAGAAGATCGCTCTCTTCGAGCGGATCTTCGAGCTCAAGGTGGTGGCGCGCGAGGTCAACACCGAGCAGGGAGTGAAGGAGGCGATGCTGCACATCGCCGACGGCGAGGGCGGTGGATCTTATATCCAGCTCCTCGAACCGCTCGGCCCCGACACGCCGGTCGGCAAATTTCTCGCGAAGCGCGGGGAAGGTGTTCATCATGTCGCCTTCGGCGTCCCGGACGTCGTGCAGGCCCTGGAGAAGATCGACGACAGGGGTGTCCGCCTCCTCGACAAGCAGCCGCGCCACGGTTCCCTGGGCTCCTCGATCGCTTTTCTTCACCCCAAAGACGTCGGGGGAATGCTCACCGAACTCGTGCAGGCCGCGGAAAGGCAAGCCGAGGTCACGCCGAATGCAAGAAACGCTGATACGTAACAAGTCACGCATAAAGCCGGACGAGACCGCCAACTCGGCACCGGCGGAGTACGCTGGCGTACCACCGGACGTGGATCCCGCCCCGGCTCCCGCTTCGGATGCCTGAAACCCCCGTCCGGCCCGTGTAGCCGTCTCGACAACCCAGGATCGAGCCTCCATGCAGTCCGACATCGACGCCCAGCTCAACAACTTCTTTGAAGACGCCCCCGCTCGGGAATTCGACGTGGTGCTCCGTGGCTATGACCGGCACCAGGTCCACGACCACCTGAAGCAGCTCGACGGCGAGCTCCGGCAGTCCCGGGAGCAGGTTCAGGGCCTGCAGCGGGAGCTGTCCGACTCCCAGCGCCAGCTTCAGGAGCAGGAGCGCCCGACCTACTCCGGGCTCGGCGCCCGCATCGAGCAACTGCTCCGCCTGGCGGAGGAGCAGGCGACCGAGCTGGTCCAGGCGGCCAGGTCAGAGGCGAACGAGATCAAGGCGGCGTCCAAGGTCGAGGCCGCCGATCTGCGCGCCGCCGCCGAGAACGAGGCGGCCGAGAAGCGCGCCCTCGCCACCCGCGAGGTCGACGAGATGCGCACCAGCGCGGAGCGCGAGGCCGAGGAGATCCGCTCGACGGCCCGCCGCGAGGCCGACGAGCTGACCGCCACCACCGAGCGCGAGGTCTCCAAGCTGCGCGCCACCGCCGACCACGAGGTGGCCGAGAAGCGCGCCGACTCCGAGCGCGAGATCGCCAAGCTGCGCACCACCACCGAGCGCGAGGTGGCCCAGCTGCGCGCCTCGACCAAGCGCGAGCGCGACGAGGTCCTCACCACCGCCAAGCGCCAGGCCGACGAGATGCGCGCCCAGGCCCAGCGGGTGCTCGAGGAGTCGGAGGCCAAGCGGGCCCAGGACGAGGCGGAGTTCGAGATCCAGCTCGCCGCCAGGCGCGAGGAGGCCGAGCGCCAGGAGGCCGAGCGTCACGCCAACGCGCAGGCCGCGGCCCAGCAGCTGACGGCCACCGCCGAGCAGCGGGCGGCCACCGCCGAGCAGCGTGCCACCAAGGCCACGCAGCAGGCCGAGCAGACCCGCCGCGAGGCCGACACGCACGCCAAGCAGCTGCTGGCCAACGCGCGCAAGAACGCCGACCAGGTCGTCTCCGAGGCCAAGGCGAGCGCCGAGTCCATCGTCTCCGAGGCGAAGGCCGAGTCCGAGCGCAGCCGCTCGGTCGCCCAGCGCCAGGTCGACGAGCTGACCCGTCAGCGCGACAGCATCACCAGCCACCTCGCGCAGCTGCGCCAGCTGCTCGGTGGCGCGCCGCTCCCGGCCGCCGAGCCGGAGCCCGCGATCGCCGCGGCACCGCCGAAGCCGGCCATCCCCGCCGCCGCCAACGGCGCCGAGAAGCCGGTTCCCGCGCCCGCCAGGGCCGAGGCGAAGGACGACGACGCGGAGTGGTGGCAGGAATAGGCGGCCGCTGGCTCCGGGGCGTTGGCGACGGCTACCAGAGAGCCTGGCGACCTTCACGGTCGCCAGGCTCTCTTCCTGTGCTTGCTGTCCCGCTTCCTGTCTCGCCGTCCCCCGCCGAGTCTTCCCGGCCTGCCCCCGCCAGGTCGTCCCGGCCTGTGGCGCCGTCGCCGCTCACCCGCGAGGTGACGATCCCCCGGCAATCTCGGCGACGAAGCCGGACACCGCCCGGTTGAACGCCTCGGGCTGCTCGACCGCGCTGAGGTGACCGGCCTTCTCGATCACGGCGAGCCTCCCGTCGGGCACGGCCTCGACCATCGCCCCCGCCTCGGCGGGCGAGGCGATCTCGTCCTCCTCACCCACGATCACCAGGACGGGCGTCTTGAGCGCCCGCAGCGTGTCGAAGGAGTCGGGGCGGCCCGCCATGGCCCGCTGCGCCCAGGCGACGGCCGTCGGCGGGGCCGACTGGACCAGCCCGCGCACCCGGCCGAACACCATCGCCCTGCGCTGCACGGTCGTCTGCCCGACCAGTCCGGGAAGCACCTCCCGCAGCAGGACGGACGTGCCCTCCTCCAGCACCGCGGCGGCGATCCGCTCGCGGTTGGACCTGGCGGCCTCCGGGTCGGCCCCCGCCTTGGTGTCGGCGAGGATCACCCCCAGCAGCCGGTCGGGGTGGCGGCGGCACAGCGCCATCGTCACGTAGCCGCCCATGGACAGCCCGCCGACGACCGCGCGGTCCACGCCCTCGCGGTCCAGCAGGCGTACGACGTCGTCGGCCATCACGTCGAGGGAGGGCTCGTCCTCGCCCAGCACCGAGCCGCCGAAACCGCGCAGGTCGGGAGTGATGACCTTGCAGACGGTGGACAGCCCCTCCCTCTGGGCCAGCCACATGGCCGACGAGAGGGGGAACGCGTGAAGGAGGACAACCGGAAGCCCCTCTCCCGCCGACCGCGTGTACAGCTGCACGCCGTCCACCGTATTCCCGGGGTCCCCTCCTGGCACCCCCGCTTCCACAACCGTTTATGACGTTGTGGTAACTCCGTCGCCGGTGAACGGGACCCGCCCGGCGATACGGCGACGAAGGTCCTGTGAGAGGTCCGAACCGGACAGGCTCCTAGGCGCCCGGAACCTCGGTGGGCAGGGGGTGGGCGGCCGGATTCACCCGCAGGACGATCCGGTCGAGGACGATGCGCACGTACGGCTCGCCGACCCACAGGTGCTTGGCGTCGTCCACCCCGACGACCTCGGCCTGGGGCACCCTGGCGAAGCGCTCGCGGGCCTGCTCGGGACGCAGGTAGTCGTCGAACTCCGGGACCATCGCGGTCAGCGGCCGGCCGAACTCCGCCCACGCGTCGAGGTCGGCGTCGGTGGCCCGGTGCAGCGGCGGGGAGAGCAGGATCGCGCCCTCCACCAGCGGGTCGCGGCCCCACTTGAGCGCCAGCTCGGTGCCGAAGGACCAGCCGAGCAGCCAGACCCGGGGCAGGTCGTTGAAGTCGGCGTACTCCAGGGCGGCGGCGACGTCCAGGCGCTCGTCCTCGCCCCCGCCGAAGGCGCCCTGGGAGGTGCCCCGCTCCGAGGTGGTGCCGCGCGTGTTGAACCGCAGCACGGCCAGGTCGGCGAGGGCGGGCAGCCGGTTGGCCGCCTTCTTGTAGACGTGGCTGTCCATCATGCCGCCGTGGGTGGGCAGCGGGTGCAGGCAGACCAGCGTGGCCACCGGGGGCCGGTCGGCGGGAAGGGCCAGCTCGCCGACGAGCGTCAGGCCGTCGCCGGTGTGCAGCTCGATCGGTTCCCTGCGCGCGGGCAGCACCGTAGAGGCCCGAATCTCCATGTCTCTCCTCGAATCCGCTTCGGCCGGCCGACGTCAGCGCCGGTCATGGCCAGTCGTGCCGGTCGTGGCCGGCCGGTCAGTATCTGCTTCGGCCGGGACCGCGCCTGACCCGGTTGCGCCAGCACGCGGTGTGCCAGTGCCTGCGCTCGTCCTCCCCGCCCTGCCATGCGGGCCAGCTGACCAGGTGCGGCAGGCCGGGCCTGATCTCCTGGTCACAGCCGGGGCAGCGGTAGACCTTGTCCGCCGAGCCGCCGGTGACCCGGCGCACCTGCCAGTCGCCGTCGGGCCACTCCTCGGTACGGTCGACGCCGGGCACGAAGCCGCCGACGGGGCGGGCGTGGCCCCGCTTGCCGCCTCGGTCGAAGGGGTCGGCGCGGCGGGCCTTGCGAGGGCTCACGGCAGGTCTCGGATGCTCCGGACCCACGCCGCGCCGAGGCCGTCCGTCCCGGCCCTCCCGGGCGTCCCGGTCACCTCGACCGCCTCAAAAGTGCTCGTCATCGCTCTCCCACCCTGCCCGCCGGGTCCGCCCCACGTGGCGGACCGCCCTTTCCGGCATCGCAACAGTCTCCCAGAGAGGTACGGGCTACCCCAAAAGCCGGTCGGGTGGCCGAAGAGCGAACAGAAAGTACTTGAACGAGAGTTGAGTAGTAATTACCATTTGAGAATGTGAGCGGAGGAGGAGACATGAAGGACGAGATGACACCGGAGGAGGCCCTGCGGCGGATCGCCGAGGTCGACCGGCGGGCCAGGCGGCCGGCGCGTGTCGTCGGCCTGCTCTACGCGGTCGTCGGCCTGGGCACGATCGTCTACTGGCCCGTCATGTTCCTCGGTCCGGCCTGGTCGCAGGTCACGGCCGGGGTGGCGTGGATCCTCCTGACCGTCCTGTTCGTCGGATACCTCGGCGGCATGAGGGTCCAGGACCCGGAGATCACCTGGGCCAACAAGCCGACCGGCCCCGTGACGATCTCGTACGTCGTCCTGGTCATGATCGTGTTCGTGTTCGGCGCGTTCTTCCGTCCCGGCGACCCGGGCGGCGGCTGGAGCGCGGCGCTGATCGCGCTGTCGCTCTGCGCGAGCGTCCCGCCCCTCTACGCGGCGTGGCGCGTGCTGCTGGCGGAGCGGTGAGCGTGGCGAACGACGCGCACGGCGGCGCGAACGACGCGGAGGAGGCGGGCCGCACGCGTCGTACGGGCGGTGGCACGGGCCGGGCGGCGCGCGACACGGGGGGTGGCGCGGGGAGCGCCGGGGGTGGCACGGGCTCGCACCCCCGGCACGACCTCGACGACGTCATCCACGCACCCGTCCGACTGTCGATCATGGCCGCCCTCTCGGCCACCGACAAGGCCGAGTTCCGCTTCCTGCGCGACACGATCGAGATCAGCGACTCGCTGCTCTCCAAGCACGTCATCACCCTGGAGGAGGCCGGCTACGTGCACGTGGAGAAGGCCTTCGTGGGTAAGCGCCCACGCACCTGGCTGGCCATGACCGACGAGGGCCGCCGGGCGTTCCATGACTACGTCTCCGTGCTGAGGCGCCTCACCGAGGGATCCCCCCAATGATCGAGATAGACGACCTGCACAAACAGTACGGCGACAAGGTCGCCCTGGACGGTGTGACGTTCTCCGTGAAACCGGGCGAGATGTTCGGCTTCGTCGGAGCGAACGGCGCGGGCAAGACCACCACGATGCGCATCCTGATGGGCGTGCTGACCGCCGACTCGGGCTCGGTGCGCCGCGACGGCAAGGTCCTGACGTTCGACGACCGGCGCCGATTCGGCTACATGCCGGAGGAGCGCGGCCTCTACCAGAAGATGAGGGTCGCCGAGCAGGTCGAGTACTTCGGCAGGCTCAGCGGACTGACCCCGAGCGGGGCCAGGAAGGCCACCGCCGACCTGCTCGAACGGCTCTCGCTCACCGAGCGCGCCAACGACGCGGTGGACGCCCTCTCCCTGGGCAACCAGCAGCGCGTGCAGCTCGCGGTGGCGCTGGTGCACGAACCCGAGGCGCTCATCCTGGACGAGCCGTTCTCCGGGCTGGACCCGCTGGCCGTCGACTCGCTGGCCGCGGTGCTCGCCGAGCGGTGCGCCGCGGGCGTGCCGGTGCTCTTCTCCAGCCACCAGCTGGACCTCGTCGAGCGGCTCTGCGACTCGGTCGGCATCATCTCCGCCGGCCGCGTGGTGGCCAGTGGCACGGTCGAGGAGTTGCGCGACCGGGAGGGACGCGGCCGGCTCAGGGTGGTCGTCAGGAACGCCTCCCCCGGCTGGGCCTCGTCCCTGCCGGGAGAGGTCACCGAGAAGGGCGACGAGGTCCTCGTCGCGGGCGTCGACGGCGACGGCCAGGAGATCCTGCGCCTCGCGGTCAAGGCCGGACGGGTCGAGCACTTCGGCTGGCAGCGCCCCACGCTCACCGAGATCTTCAGGGAGGCCGTCGCATGAGCGGACTGTGGCTGGTCGCGCGGCGGGAGATCGTCACGCGCGGCCGTACGAAGGCGTTCGTCATCGGGCTCGTGGTCAGCGCCGTCCTGGTCGCGGCGCTGGCGT
Organism: Streptosporangium sp. NPDC023825; assembly: GCF_040639575.1. Taxonomy (NCBI): domain Bacteria; kingdom Bacillati; phylum Actinomycetota; class Actinomycetes; order Streptosporangiales; family Streptosporangiaceae; genus Streptosporangium; species Streptosporangium sp. NPDC023825. The sequence continues at coordinate 22,694 of NZ_JBFAAE010000091.1, forward strand.
TCCTGCCCAGGCTCTTCTCCGGGCCCGACTCCTACACCGTGGGACTCGCCGGAGCGCAGGCGCAGGCGCTGGCACCGGCCCTGACCGCCGCGGCCAAGGACGTGGAGCTCACCATCAGGAAGTTCCCCGACGAGGGGGCCGCGGTCAGCGCGATCAGCCTCGACGAGGTGGACGCCGCCGTGGTGGACCGCAACAGGGTGCTCGCCGACGGTGAGGTGGACGACGAGCTCGGCCTGCTGCTGGAGACCGCGAACCAGACCACCCAGACCCAGCGGCAGCTGTCCGAGGCGGGCCTCGATCCGGCCAAGGTGGCGGCGGCCATGCGGGTCGCCCCCCTGGAGCAGGTATCCATCGGCGCCGACGCCCGCTACGCGGGCGTGCGGGTGGGCATCGCGTCCCTGCTGGTCATGGTGCTGTTCTTCCTGCTCATCTACTCCTCCATGTACGTCGCCATGGGCGTGGTCGAGGAGAAGGGCAGCCGGATCGTGGAGATCCTGCTCACCTCGGTCCGCCCCTGGCAGCTGCTCGGCGGCAAGATCGTGGGACTGGGCGCGCTCGCGCTGGCCAACATGGTCGTGATCATCGTGGCCGGTCTCGGCGCGGCGGCGGCGACCGGCCTCGCGGCCGACCTGCCCCCGGGCATGGCGGGCATCGTGGTCAGCGCCCTGTTCTGGTTCATCCTCGGATACGCGTTCTTCGCCGCGATGGCGGCGGCGCTCGGGTCTCTGGTGTCCAGGCAGGAGGACGCGAACAGCGTCCTGACCCCGATGACGATGCTCATGATGGTCACCTACCTGGTCGCCTACTTCGCGGCGGTCCAGCCGAGCAGCCCGGTGGCCAGGATCCTGTCGCTGGTGCCGCCGTTCTCCTCGATGGTCATGCCGGTAAGGATGGCCGGGGGCGAGGTGTTCGCCTGGGAGATCGCCGTGGCGGCGGTCCTGATGCTGCTGGCGACGGCGGGCACCCTCATGCTCGGCGCCCGCATCTACAGCCGTGCGGTCCTGCGTACCGGCGCCCGCGTGAAGCTCTCCGAGGCGATGCGCTGACCCCGCGGCCCTCCCTCTCGACGGACGTGACTCCCCGAGCCGTACGGCCGGGGAGTCCGTCTTCGTTCACCGGGCCACCAGGTCATCAGGCCGTCCGGCCGGATCGCGGGGATCCGGCCCCCGTCCGGCCGATAGGGTTCGGTCATGCGTCTGGTCATAGCGCGGTGCAGCGTGGATTACGTCGGGAAGCTCACCGCCCATCTCCCGATGGCGCCCCGGCTCATCCTCATCAAGGCCGACAGCAGCGTCTCCATCCACGCCGACGACCGGGCCTTCAAGCCGCTCAACTGGATGAACCCGCCGTGCAAGCTCCGCGAGGAGGAGGGCACCTGGACGGTGACCCACGGCAAGACCGGCGAGAAGCTCGTCCTCACCATGGAGGAGATCATCCACGACACCAGCCACGAGCTGGGCGTGGACCCGGGCCTGATCAAGGACGGGGTCGAGGCCCACCTGCAGGAGCTGCTCGCCGAGCACATCACCACCCTGGGCGCGGGCTGGACGCTCGTCCGCCGCGAGTACATGACGGCCATCGGCCCCGTCGACATCCTCTGCCGCGACCACACGGGCGCGTCCGTCGCCGTGGAGCTCAAGCGCCGCGCGGGCATCGACGCCGTGGAACAGCTCACCCGCTACCTGGAGCTGATGAACCGCGACCCCCTGCTCGCCCCGGTCGGCGGCGTCCTGGCCGCCCAGAGCATCGCGCCCCAGGCCAAGACCCTCGCCGAGGACCGCGGCATCCGCTGCGTCACCCTCGACTACGACGAGCTGCGCGGCATCGAACGCACCGACACCCTGTTCTAGGACCTGTCCTTTTGGATCATCGAACTGGGTCGCGGAGCCATGTGAGTCGACCAGGACGACTCCACGAAAGCCGGGATACGTCACTGTCAGTCGTCGAGCGCCTGGTAGATCGTGGTCCAGAAGTCGTTCATCAGGTGCGCCGGGTTCGGCACGGTGTAGCCGAGCCGGCAGAGCAGGATGCCGGTGTCCTTGTCGATCAGGTGCACGGTCTCTCGGGCGGCCGCCTCGTTGTGGCCGTAGTGCACGGCCACCAGCGCCCCGTCGGCCGCCAGCCGCCGCGCGATCGCCCGCCCGATGCCCCGTGAAGCCCCGGTCACCAACGCCGTCCTGCCCAGCACTCTCGTCACCTCAGAAGTGGTCTCCATCGTCCCGCCACTAGGATCAGCGAAAACAATCACCGCGAACAACGACAACCCACGCAACGCCGCATTAACCGCCGGGTTAACGCGAAGGAGGATCGTGGAACTCCGCGACATCGAGATCTTCCTGACCCTGGCCGAAGAGCTGCACTTCGGCCGGACCGCCGAACGGCTGCGCGTCACCCCCGCCCGCATCACCCAGGC
>NZ_JBFAAE010000092.1:0-24838 GCF_040639575.1 Streptosporangium sp. NPDC023825
CCGCCGACCGCATCCCGGTCACATCGGCCGAGCGGAGCGCTCTGTGGCGTGCCGAGCTGGCCGACCGCCGCGTGCTGGTCGTGCTGGACAACGCCTTCGACGCCGAGCACGTGCGCCCCCTGCTGCCGGGGCGCTCCGACACCCTCGTTCTGATCACCAGCAGGCGCCGGCTCGTCGATCTGGACGGCGCCCACGCCCTGTCGGTCGACGTGCTGGGGGAGGAGGACGCCGCCGGGCTGTTCGGGCGGATCGTGGGGGAGCGCGCCCACCGTGAGCCGGATGCCGTACGCGAGGTGTTGCGGTTGTGCGGGCACCTGCCGCTCGCCATCCGGATCTCGGCCGCCCGCCTGCAGCACCGTCCGCGCTGGACCGTGTCCTACCTCGCCGGCCGGCTGCGGGAGCATCGCCGGCTCCTGGACGGGGTGTCGGCGGCCTTCGCCCTGTCCTACGAGCACCTCGGCGAGGCCGAGCGGCGCATGTTCCGCCTGCTCGGGCTGGTGCCCGGCCGCGACATCGACCCGTGCGGCGCGGCCGCGCTGGCCGCGATCTCGGAGGAGGAGGCGGAGGAGCTTCTCGAGAGCCTTCTCGACGCCCACATGCTCCTGCAGCTCGAACCGGGCCGGTACACTTTTCACGACCTGCTGCGGGAGCACGCCCGTTCGATCGCGGAGGACGACGGCGCCGTCATGCGGCTGCTCGCCTACTACCTGCACCGTTCCCGGGCGGCGATGGACCGCCTCTTCCCCGACAGCGTCGCCCAGCGGGAGGGCGTCCCCCCGCCGGCCGCTCCGGTCGCGCCCGTCCGCGACGCCGCGCAGGCGCTCGCCTGGCTCGACACCGAGCGTGCCAACATCATCGCGACCGCCGTCCACGGGCCCGAGATCTGTCTCGGCTTCCTGGCTCTGACGATGCGCCCCTTCCTCGACCGGCAGGCGCACCACGACGACGCGCTCACGCTCCACACCCTGGCGCTCCAGCGCAGCCGCAAGCTCGGCGACCGCGCGGTCCAGGCGCGGGCGCTCACCGACCTGGCGTGGACCTACTGGCGGCTGGGCGAGTACGAGCGGGCGGAGGAGCACGCCCACCAGGCTCTCGAGGTGTGCGAGGAGGCCCGCGAACGGGCGCGGGCACTGCTCACGCTGGGCAACGTGGCCCTGCGGCGGCGGGACGAGCGGGCCGAGCGGTACCTCAAGCAGGCGCTCGACCTGACCCGGACCGGTGCCGACACCTGGGGCGAGGCTCACGTGCTGGGCATCCTCGCCCTCGTCCTCGACAGGGCCGGCCGTCCGCAGGAGGCCCGGCGCCACCTCGACCTTGCGCTGGCGCTCCACCGCAAGGTCGGCAATCCCGCCGGAGAGGCGGTGATCCTCAACCATCTCGGTGTCGTTCTCCGGCACCAGGGCGAGTTCGACCAGGCACGCGTGCGTCACGAGCAGGCGGCTGCCCTTTACCGCAGGCTCGGCAACGCCGCCGGCGAGGCCGCCGCGCTCAACGGGCTGGCCGAGGCGGCGGGTGACCCGGCTCGGGCGGCCGAGGAGCACGCGGCCGCGCTCGCGCTCGCCGACGTGACGCGCAACCGGCCGGAGCGGGCGCGTGCTCACGACGGGCTGGCGCGCGCCCATCTCGCGCTCGGGCGCTCGGGGCAGGCCGGGGAGCACGGGCGGCTGGCCCTCAGCCTCTACCGGGAGCTCGGCGTTCCGGAGGCCGAGGAGGTCCGTGCCCTCCTGGAACGTGCCGGGGAGTTCGCGAGCGGGCCGTGACCCTCCCCGTGACCCTCCGTGACGCGGTACGCCGGCACCGCGCGGACCGGGCGGCCGGTCGACCCGCCCACAGGGCACCGCCCGGCGTACGGCACCGTCCGGCGTGACGTGCCTGGCCAGGGCCATGCGCGGAGCGGATGGCAGGTGCGCGGCGGGAAGTGCGAGATCGGTCACATCGGCCCGAGTTGATATTTTGGGTAGCCTAACCTAACTTTAGGGCGAAGTTTCCCTTTGCGAGATAGGAACACCGCATGCGCACGTCGCGTCGGGTTCTCGCCGTGGCGGCGTTGGGCCTTGCGCTCACCGCTTGCGGTGCACAGAACTCCCCGGGCACGCAGAACTCCCCGGGTGCACAGAACTCCCCCGGCGCACAGCCCTCGTCGTCCGGCCCGTGGTCGTTCACCGACGGCTCCGGTGAGACGGTCAAGGCCGACAAGGTCCCCACGCGGATCATCGCGCACGCGGGTGAGGCGGCCGCGCTGATGTCGTTCGGCATCAAACCGGTCGGCGTCTACGCCGACGAGTCGGTCAAGACCGACCCCAACCTGAAGAACCTCGACCTTTCCGGGATCGAGCTTCTCGGCCAGGAGTGGGGCAAGATCGACGTGGAGAAGGCGGCCGCGTTGCGGCCGGATCTGATCGTCGCGGACTGGTGGCCGGCGGAGAAGGCGCACAGCGGCCTGGAGGAAGGCGTCGACGAGAAGAGCAAGAAGCTCGCCGAGCTGGCTCCGGTGGTGGGCGTCTCCCAGGGCAAGTCCATCGAGGACCTGGCCGAGGGGTACGAGAGCCTCGCCGAGAGCCTGGGCGCCAAGGTGGACGCTCCCGAGGTCGCCGCGAACAAGAAGCGTTTCGAGGAGTCCGTCGCGAAGTTCAAGGCGGCGGTCGCGGACAAGCCCGGCCTGACGGCTCTCGGCATGTCGCCCGCCGACGACAAGCTGTACGCCGCCAACCCCGAGTACGCGCCCGAGCTGCTGGACTTCCAGCGCTGGGGCCTGAAGGTGATCAACCCGGCCAAGCCGGACGCGGGTTTCCCGTACTGGGAGAACCTCAGCTGGGAGAACGCCGACAAGTACCAGCCCGACCTGATTCTGTGGGACGGCAGGTCCTTCACGCCCACGGCCAACGCCGAGTGGGGCAAGAAGCAGCCCACCTGGTTCAAGATCAAGGCGGCCAAGGCCGGTGCGGTGGCGGCGTGGCCGGCCTACTGGCTGCACACGTTCGGCGACTTCGCCACCGAGGTGGACAAGCTCACCGAAGCGATCAAGGTCGCTGACGAGAACCTCGGCGACTGATCCCCTCCGATGCCCAGCACGCTTTCCATACGACGGGCCCCGGTCCTCGGACTCGGGCTCGTCGCGCTCTGCGTCCTGCTCGCCGCGGTGGCGTTCCTCAGCGTGACCCTCGGCTCGCGCGACATCGGCCTGCCCGATGTCCTGCGGGCGCTGGGCGGCCTCGGCGCCGATGACTCGATCACCGGTACGGTGACCCTGGAGCTGCGCGTGCCGCGTACGCTCCTGGGCATCCTGGTCGGTGCGGCCCTGGGTGTCGCGGGCGCGATCCTGCAGGGGGTCACGCGCAATCCGCTGGCCGACGCCGGCATCATGGGGATCAACTCCGGCGCGGCCGTCCTGGTGGTCCTCGCGTTCACGGTCCTGGGAATCCGGGGGGTGGGCGTGTACGTGTGGTTCGCCTTCGCGGGCGCGATCGTCGCGACCCTGCTGGGGTACACGATCGCGTCGCTGGGCCGCGAGGGCGCCACCCCCGTCAAGCTGGCCCTGGCCGGCGCGGCGGTCACCGCCGGCCTCGGCTCCGTCACCACGGGCATCATCATGACCGACGTCGACGCGCTGAACGAGCTGCGTTTCTGGCAGGTCGGGTCGCTCGCCGGCCGGTACGCGCCGATCCTGACCGGGGTCGCGCCGTTCCTGCTGGCGGGCCTGGTGGCGGCACTGTGCCTGGGCAGGGCGCTCAACGGGCTCGCGCTCGGCGAGGACGTCGCGCGAGGGCTCGGCCAGCGGGTCGGCCTCACCAGGGCCGTCGCCTTCGGGGTCGTCGCGATACTCGCCGGCGCGGCCACGGCCGCCTGCGGGCCGATCGTCTTCATCGGGCTGGTGGTGCCGCACCTCGCGCGGGCGCTCTGCGGCCCGGACCACCGCTGGATCCTGCCGTACTCGATGCTGCTGGCGCCCATCGTGCTGCTGCTGGCCGACGTGCTCGGCCGGGTCGCGGGCGCCCCCGGGGAACTGCAGGTCGGCGTGGTCCTCGGAGTGCTCGGCGCGCCGGTCTTCGTGGTGATCGTGCGCTACGGCCGGCTGTCGGAGGTGTGACGGGATGACCACGACTCACGACGCCTTCACCACCGTCTCCGACACCGTCCGCGCCACCCGGCGCGGCCGTACGGTCCGGATGGTGGTGGTGATCTCCGCGCTGACCGCGACCGTCGCCACCCTGTTCGTGGTGACCATGATGGTGGGCAGCTTCCGTCTCTCCGCCACCGAGGTGATCGGGTCGCTGCTGGGCACGATCGACGACCCGAGCCTCGACTTCGTCGTCCTGGGCCTGCGGCTCCCCACCGCCGCGACCGCGCTCTCGGTCGGGCTCGCCCTCGGCGCGTCCGGGACGATCTTCCAGCAGCTGCTCCGCAATCCCCTCGCCTCACCCGACTTCGTGGGCATCTCCTCCGGCGCCGGCCTGGCAGCGGTCACCGGCATCGTGTTCCTGCAGGTCGGAGGAATCGCCGTCGCCGGGCTCGCGTTGGGCGGGGCCGTCGTGGCCGCGCTGCTGATGTACGTGCTCGCCTGGCGCGACGGGGTGAGCGGTTACCGCTTCATCCTGATCGGCATCGGCATGGCGGCCTTCTTCGAGGGCCTCACCGGGTTCGTGCTGACCCGCGCCCAGCTGTTCGAGGCGCGCCAGGCGATGCACTGGCTGACCGGTTCGGTCGGGCAGGCCAGTGACACCGAGCTGCGGCTGCTGCTGGTCGCGCTGGTCGTCCTGCTGCCCCTGTCCATGCTGCTGCAACGGCAGCTTCGCGTGCTCGAACTCGGCGACGACGCCGCGCGAGGACTGGGCGTGCCCACCGAGTTCGCCCGCGCCGGCCTGTTGGCCACCGCCGTGGTCCTGGTCGCGCTGGCCGTCGCGGCGGCCGGGCCCCTGGTCTTCGTCGCGCTCGTCGCGGGACCCATCGCCAACCGGCTGCTGGGCCCCGCCACCGGCGGCGTGGTCGCCGCCGCCCTGGTGGGCGCGGTGGTCCTGCTCACCGCCGACCTGGTCGCCGTCCATCTGCTGCCGACAGCGCTGCCCACCGGTGTGGTCACCGGCGCGGTCGGCGCACCGTACCTGTTGTGGCTGCTGGCCACCACGAACAGACAAGGAGCAGGCGGATGAGCCGCCTCCGCGCCGAAGGCCTGTCCCTGGGCTACGACGATCGAGCCGTCATCACCGACCTCGACGTCTCCGTACTCGACGGGAAGATCACCGCGATCGTCGGTGCCAACGCCTGCGGCAAGTCGACGCTGCTGCGCGGCCTGGCCCGGCTCATCAAACCGCGCCGGGGAGTGGTGTATCTCGACGACAGGACGCTCGGCGACCTGAGCACCCTCGACGTGGCCAAGGTGCTCGGCCTGCTGCCGCAGACCCCCGTGGCGCCCGACGGCATCACGGTCGCCGACCTGGTCTCCCGCGGCCGCTACCCGCACCAGGGCTGGTTTCGCCGGTGGACCGACCGTGACCACGAGGCGGTGACCCGGGCACTGGCGGCGACCGGCACGGCCGACCTGATCGACCGCCCGCTGCGCGCGCTCTCCGGCGGGCAGCGGCAGCGGGTCTGGGTCGCCATGGCGCTGGCCCAGGACACCGACCTGCTGCTGCTCGACGAGCCCACCACGTTCCTGGACATCAACCACCAGGTGGAGCTGCTCCGGCTGTTGCGCAGGCTCAACGCCGAGTCCGGCAAGACCATCGTCGCGGTACTGCACGACCTCAACCTGGCCTCCCGCTTCTGCGACCACATCATCGCCATGGCCGGCGGCGCCGTCGTCGCCGAGGGCCCCCCGGCCGAGGTGATCACCGCCGAACTGGTCGAGAAGGTCTTCGGCCTCTCCTGCGTGATCGTCCCCGACCCGGTCGCCGGAACTCCCGTCGTGGTGCCCGCCTAGAAGATCACCGAAGCCGCCGGGGCCGGCCTCATCTCGAACGGCGGCGCCTTCGAGCCGTCGCCGCCGGCGTGTTCCCGGCGGCGACCGGCCCGCCCGGCCGATCCGCGGCGCGCTCGTCTTCGGACGTGAGTCCCGGCCGGCCGCGCGGGCGGCCCCCGCTCGCCGGCACCGGGCCGGTTCAGCCGGCGGGGCCTCCCGGAATCGGCGTCGGCGGCGGTGTCGACTCCGGAGCCGGCCTCATCCCCTCTCCGAGAGGGGGGCCTGGGTCCTGCCGCCGCAGGGCGCTCACCGCCTCGGGCAGGGTCAGGCGAACCTCGAAGTGATCCACCATGCGCGTCAACACGAAAAGGCGGCGCGCACGCCCCTGCGGGGGAAGGACCACGATCAGGCGTCCCTGGCGCCGCTGGACTTTCCGCCGCATCTCCACCAGGGCGCCCACCCCGGCCGAGGCGATGAAGGTCACCTGGGTGAGGTCGACGACCAGCGACAGGTCATCGAACGTGAGCAGCGCCTCGTCGAGCTTCACCGCGACGTCCGGAACCGTCGTGGCGTCCAGCTCGCCGATGACACGCAGCACCCGCACCGGCCCCAGACGCCAGCTCTGCACTTGCGTAACGGCTCGATCACCCGGCATGACGCCACCTCCCCGCGGTCACGCCACGTGCCAACCGGATCATTGTCCGGCTTATTGCGAACGGCGTCCATCCGGCCCTCGGAGACCGGGGTGGAAAGGCCGTCACCTGCGGCGCTCGCGGCTCCGGCGAGCGGCTCCGGGACATGCGCACCGGCCGTGGCGCGGTGCGACGTCGGAGGTTCCACGATCAGATCGGGAAGGCGATGGGACGGCCGGTGGTCGCACCACCGCGAGGACTGTGGGGTGCCCCCATCGCCATGCGCCGCACGGGATGATCGCGCAGGGCCTGCCGAATTCGGCCGTCACCCATTCGCGGATTACCTGAAAAACTAACAATATGGCGATATGTAGCATCGTTGCCGACTCTACGGACCGTCGGTATCGACCAAGAAACGCCAAGGTGGGCGACTGTTTCCTCTCGTTCATATTTGCATGGATATCATGGCTTAAGTCGGGTTAGTTGCCGAGGCCGGACTTGTGATCCGCGCCCTCGTGTAACCTCCGGCTTTCTTCTCCGTGGTGATCCTGGACCAAGGCTTTGTGCTATATGGGGCGAACGTCCGGATGTCCAGGAACTAGCGTTTTACGTGACGTCGATTCAACATATTTCCGGAAACTGCATTGGCGTGTTGTCAGCCGCGGAAGCAGGCCGGGCCCGACATCAGACACGGAGTGATATTTCATGTTCAAGCAGGCTCTCGCCGCCGGCGCATTGACGGCTTCCAGTTTCATCATCGCCATGACGATGTCGGCTCAGCCCGCCGGGGCGAGCGCGGCAGTCCAGGAAGCCGCTCCGGCACACCTCCTTCTGAACGATCCCCCTCCTGGCCATCATCACCACCACCATCCCTGGCCCGGCCACCACCATCACCCTTGGCACGGCCACCACCACCATCACTCCTGGCCCGGCCACCATCACCACCACCATCCCTGGCCCGGCCACCATCACCCTTGGCACGGCCACCACCACCCCTGGCCCGGCCACCACCATCACCACCACCCCTAGCCTGGCCGGCCACCACCAGGTTCCCTGTTCCGGGCGGTGTCCTTTCCGGGCGGTGTCCTCGCGGTGCCGTTCGTGACCGCGCCGGCGTACGAGGTGGCGACCTCGCCGTAGCGGGCGCGGCCGGCGTCAGGAGCTCGTGAGGATGACGAGCTGCCCGGTCGCCCGGGTCATGGCGACATAGCGGTCGACCGCTCCCTCGATGCCGGTGCCGAACGCCTCCGGATCGACGAGGACGACCAGGTCGAACTCGAGCCCCTTCGACAGCTCCGGGGTCAGCGACCGGACGCGGGACGTCGCCCGGAACGCGGGATCGCCGATGACACAGGCGATCCCGTCGGCGTGCGCGGCGAGCCAGGTGTCGAGGATCGAGCCCAGATCCGAAGCGGATCCGTGCACGACGGGGACGTCGCTGCTGCGGATGGAGGTCGGCACGTTGGCGTCCGGGAGCACGGCCCGGATGACCGGCTCGGCTTCCGCCATGATCTCCTCAGGCGTCCGGTAGTTGACGCTCAGGGAGGCCAGGTCGACCCGGTCGAGCCCGATCCGCTCGAGCCGTTCCCGCCACGACTCGGTGAATCCACGCCTGGCCTGGGCACGGTCCCCGACGATGGTGAAACTCCGGGACGGGCAGCGGAGCAGCAACATCTGCCACTCCGCGTCGGTCAGTTCCTGCGCCTCGTCCACGACGATGTGCGCGAACGGGCCGGCGAGCAGGTCCGGCTCGGTGCCGGGCGGCGCGGTCTCGTCGACCAGGGCGTCCTTCATGTCCCGTCCGTGCAGCATCGTCACCACACCCTCACCGTCGTCGTCGGCCTCGAGCAGGGCGTCGACGACGTTGGCCATGCGCTCGCGTTCGGCGGCGACGGCGGCCTCGTGGCGGCGCCTGCGCCGCGCCGCCTCCGGGTCGCCGAGCCGCTGCCGTGCCGCGTCCAGGAACGGCAGGTCGGACACCGTCCAGGCCTGGGCGTCCTCACGCCGCAGCTTCCGGACGTCGTCGGGGCCGAGCCAGGGGGCGCACATCCGCAGGTAGGCCGGTACCGACCACAGGTCCCCGACGAGGTCGGCCGCCTCGATCAGCGGCCACGCGCGGTTGAAGGTCGTGAGCAGCTCCCTGTCCCGCAGCAGCGACCTGCGGAGCAGGTCGGCCGAGACCTCGCCCTCGTGCTTGTCCATCAGGATCGTGAGCAGCTCCTCCCAGATCCGGTCGCGCGCCTCGTTGTGCGGAGTACCGGGTTCCGGTGCCTCGAACGCCTCGGCCCAGTCCTCGGCGCTCAGCCAGATGTCGGACCAGGGGGTCGTGACCGTCATCCCCTTGTCCGGCGGGTTCTCGTAGAACCTGACGGCCGGCTCGATCGCCTTCACCAGGTCCGCGGACGACTTGAGGCGGGCCACCTCCGGGTCGGCCTCGACCGCCGCCGAGGCTCCCTCGGCGACGAGGTCTCGCAGGGTGCAGGTCTGCACGCCCTCCTCTCCGAGGCTGGGCAGGACGTCGGCGACGTAGGCCAGGTAGGGCTGGTGCGGACCGACGAACAGCACGCCGCCCCGGCGGCGGCCGAGGCGGGGGTCGGAGTAGAGGAGGTAGGCGGAGCGGTGCAGAGCCACGACGGTCTTGCCCGTGCCCGGGCCGCCGTCGACGACGAGAGCGCCGCGAGATCCCGCGCGGATGATGGCGTCCTGGTCGGCCTGGATGGTGCCGAGCACGTCCCGCATCCTGGGCGACCGGTTGCCGCCCAGGCTGGCGATGAAGGCGGACTGGTCGTCGAGCGCGGCGTGCCCTTCGAACCCGTCCGAGGTGAACACCTCGTCCCAGTAGTCGCTGATCCGGCCGCGGGTCCAGCGGTACCTGCGGCGGCTCGCCAGCCCCATCGGGTTGGCGTGGGTGGCTCCGAAGAACGGCTCGGCCGCGGGGGAGCGCCAGTCGAGCAGCAGCCGACGGCCCGCGCTGTCGGTGAGGCCGAGCCGTCCGATGTACACGGGCTCGGAGTCGTCGGCGCCGACCATGTGCCCAAGGCACAGGTCCAGGCCGAAGCGGCGCAGCGCGCGCAGCCGGGCGGTCAGCCGGTGGATCTCCAGGTCCCGGTCCAGCACCTGCCGGCCCTTGCCGCCGGGCGCCTTGCGCTCGGCGTCGAGACGGTCGGACAGGTCGGCGATCGACCGCTCAAGGCTGTCCGCGATGGCCGCGAAGTGCTGCTCGTCGCCGGCGATCAGCGCCGGGTCGGCCTTGGGGGAGAGGTGGTCAGGAAGGTCGAACGCGCTGGCGGTCAGCGATGTCACGTCATTTGCTCCGATCTGAGGGCGCTTGCGCTGTCACGTGCGGCAAGGGGGATGAACCGGCGCGACGAGCCCGGTGGTCATGGCGAGCGACGCTCCGCCTGACGCGGGCCCGTGTCCGTCGCCGGTTCAGGTCGTCCGGGTTATCGGGTTCTCGTGTTCCGGCTCGACGGTCTCGCGTGGTTCACGCGGGCACGGGCGGTCTTTCCCGGCTGATCGCGTCGAGCGGCGGCGTCGCGGTCACCGTCGCCCCGCCGGGTGCGGATCGTGCCGGCCACGGACCGCGCGCCGGCCCGGCCGGCGGCTCCGCGAACTCCTCGTCCGGCGGCGCGCACACCCGCGCCTCCGTACCGAGTCCTCGCGACCGCACCGCGAGCGCCACCGGCGGTCCGACGTCCCCCCCGCGACCCATGAGCCGACAACACCACACGCACTTCCCATCCCCGTTTCCGCAGGCTCTGGCCTCGGCCGACGATTCTGCAGCATGACCCGGGTCTTGTGGCAAGCCCCCCGGTGCGCTATACATTGAGAGTGGAAAGGAGTGGATACTCCCCTTTCCGACTCATTGCCCGCTCTGGGCGGGCGATCTCCTCACGAAGCGGCGGCACGTCGCGTACGCCGGCACCGCCGGCCCAGGAGGATCACCATCAGGCCTGCGAGGAACGGTCGTCGGCCTGCCCGAAGGATTTCCGGCTGACGAGCGGGCGGCGGCGTGCGGACGGTTCGCCGGGGAGCCGGGGAGCCGGAGCCGGAGCGGCTCTTCCTCCTGAACGACACTCCTCCTCAACGACACGGGCCGGGGCCTGATCGCGCCGCGCCGGACGAAGGGGGACGCGTCCCGGGGGTGTCCAACCGGCGGCGTCGCCGCGAGCGGCGCGTCACCGCCTCGGGAGGGGCTTGTCGGTCCGCGACGGACGACAGACGGTGAAGGCGGACGGCAAACGGTGAAGGCAAGGAGATCGCGGACTCCTTGTCACTTTCAATGTACAGCGCACCGGGGGGCTTGCGGCAAGCCCCGGGTCATGCTGCAGAATCATCGGCCGAGGCCAGGACCTGCGGAAATCAGGAGCTCGCGAAGCACGTGTCCTTTCGCCGACCGGCGTACGGAGCACGTGGGACGCCGGACCGCCGGTGGCACCCGCGGCGCGGTCGCGAGGACTTGGTACGGAGGCGCGGGTGCGCGCCGCCGGACCGCGCGGAGCGGCGGCCGAAACGCAAACTTGTCCGATGGGGGTTTTCATGATCGACGTGATCGTCGCCGGTGGGGGACCGACCGGCTTGATGCTGGCCGGCGAGTTGCGGCTGCACGGCGTGCACGTGCTCGTGCTGGAGAAGGAGGCGGAGCCGACCGCGCACGTCCGCTCGCTCGGCCTGCACGTGCGCAGCATCGAGGTGATGGACCAGCGCGGCCTGCTGGAGCGGTTCCTCGCCCACGGCCGGCGGCATCCGGTCGGTGGTTTCTTCGCCGGCATCACCAAGCCCTCGCCCGGCCGGCTGGACACCGCGCACGGCTACGTCCTCGGCATCCCGCAGACCATCACCGATCGCCTGCTGGCCGAGCGCGCCGCCGAGCTCGGCGCCGAGATCCGGCGCGGCCGCGAGCTGGCCGGGCTGAGCCAGGACGAGGAGGGGGTGACCGCCGAGCTGGCGGACGGCACGCGACTGCGCTCGCGCTACCTCGTCGGCTGCGACGGCGGCCGCAGCACGGTGCGCAGGCTGCTCGGCGTCGGCTTCCCCGGTGAGCCCTCCAGGATCGACACGCTGCTGGGCGAGATGGAGGTGGCCGTGCCGCCGGAGACGGTGGCCGCCGTGGTGGCCGAAGTCCGCAGGACCCAGCTGCGGTTCGGCCTCGGCCCCCTCGGGGGCGGGGTGTACCGCGTCGTCGTGCCCGCCGAGGGGGTGGCCGGGGACCGCTCGGTCCCGCCGGCCCTGGAGGAGTTCAGGCGACAGCTGCGGGCCTTCGCCGGCACCGACTTCGGCGTGCACTCACCGCGCTGGCTGTCCCGCTTCGGCGATGCCACCCGGCAGGCCGAGCGCTACCGGACCGGCCGGGTGCTGCTGGCCGGCGACGCGGCGCACATCCACCCGCCGATGGGCGGGCAGGGGCTGAACCTCGGCATCCAGGACGCGTTCAACCTCGGCTGGAAGCTGGCCGCCGAGGTCGGCGGCTGGGCACCGGAGGGGCTGCTGGACAGCTACCACACCGAGCGGCACCCGGTGGCCGCCGACGTGCTGGACAACACCCGCGCGCAGGCGGAGCTGATGTCCACCGAGCCGGGGCCGCAGGCGGTGCGCCGGCTGCTGGCGGAGCTGATGGACTTCGAGGACGTCAACCGGCACCTGATCGAGAAGATCGTCGCGATCGGGGTCCGCTACGACGTCGGCGAGGGACATGACCTGCTCGGCCGGCGGATGCGGGACGTGACGTTGAAGCGCGGTCGCCTCTACGAGCTGATGCGCGGCGGCCGCGGGCTGCTGCTCGACCAGACCGGCCGGCTCTCGGTGGCGGGCTGGGCGGATCGGGTCGACCACGTCGTCGACGTCGGCGAGGAACTGGACGTGCCCGCCGTGCTGCTGCGGCCGGACGGCCACGTGGCGTGGGCCGGTGAGGACCAGCGGGATCTGCTCGACCGGCTGCCCAGGTGGTTCGGCGCCGCCGCCGGCTGAGCGCGGCCGCGGGCTCGCGACGCCGCGTGTGCGGTGTCGCGTGTCCCGGTCCCCGTGTCCCGGTCCCCGTGTCCCCGTGTTCGCGACGGTTCGATCGGGGGCCGGCGTGCGGACCTCGTCGGCCCGCCGTCGTCCCTCGCCGTCCGGTGGAGTTTCCCGCCGAGGAGCGGGTCGCGACGCGCGGAAGCCTCGCCGAGGTGCCGGCGCGGGCGGTCACGGACTCGTCGTGAAGGTGATCTGGTCCGGTGCCGCGTCCAGGAGGATCAGGACTCCCGCTATCCCGACGATCCAGCGCAGCGTCGAGCGGGATCCCGAGGAGAGCCTGCTCTCCCACCGTTCGAACCGCTCGCGCATCCGCTCGCCCAGGGCGGCCCACGCGGCGAGGAGCAGGATGCCCGGGAGCACCATGACGGTCACGTACACGCCGAGGAGCGGTGACCACTGGACGGCGGTCAGGTGGGCCGCGGTCATGACGCCGATCGCGGCGAAGTACGGCACGGCGGTGGCGAACTCGAACAGCCAGGTCCCCAGCCCCAGCAGCAGCATCGCACGCAGGGTGAAGGACCGGGCCTGGACGGACGCGCGTTCGGGGTCCTTGTCGGGGATGAAGTAGCTCCCCACTATGAGCGCCACGCCGAGGACGGCCTGCCCCCAGGCCCACACGGCCTCGTCGACGACCGGCACGACGGCGCCCAGGCCGAACATGAGCAGCACGCCCAGGGCGAAGTACGCGATCGCGACCGAGCCGAGATACACGCCGAGCAGCGCGCCCACGCGGCGCGGCCTGGCCAGCAGCAGGTAGAGCGTCACCCCGATCACGGTGGGGCTCAGCGTGTCGAGCAGGGCCAGCCCGAGCACCGCCCCGATCGTCTCGATCGACAAACCTGTCTCCTCACGGGAGTCGACGAGCCGTAATAATACACCCGTGTCAGTTTAAATAACACATGCGTGCTAACATGTTCGCGTGCCGCGACTCGTTGATCATGACCGGCGGCGGGCCGAGCTCGGCGAGGCCGCCGTCCGGGTGATCCTGCGCGAAGGCCTCGCCGGTGTGACCGTCCGCGGGGTCGCCGCCGAAGCCGGCTGGTCCACCGGGTCCCTGCGGCATTACTTCGGCAACCAGCACGAACTGCAGGCCTACGTCGTGCGGGCCGCCACCGACGTCCTCCGTCTGCGGGTCCTCCCGCGCGTCCAGCGGCCCCGCACGCAGGGTTCGGTGGTCGAACGGATCGCCACGATCGTGGAGGAGATGCTGCCGCTCGACGCCGAGCGGCGCGAGGAGTACGTGCTGTGGTCGGCGATCGTGGAATGGGAGCGCCGGCACCCTCCGGAGGGAGGCTCGGTGACGTGGAGCGACCAGCGGGCGCTGTACCGCCAGTGCGTCGCCGCCATGCGCGGGTACGAGTCGATCCGCGAACCGGACCAGGCCACGCTCCCGCACCCCGACGCCCAGGTCGAGCTCTGGGCGGCGCTCCTGCACACGTTCGTCGACGGGCTCGCCGGCCAGATCGTGAACACCCCCGGCGAGGTGTCCGCCGACACCGCCGCGTGGCTGCTGCGTTCACTGCTGCAGGCCGTCCCTCGCGAATGACCGGACCGGTACGCGCACCGGCCGTGAGCCGGAGGCGCGGCGCGGGCCGCACAGGTTCGACGACACCGGTTCCGGCGGCGCGGCGAGGGCCCTGACCGCCGCGCGGCCCCTGCGGTCCTTGCCCTCACAGGGGCCGAGGCCGGTCCGCGTCTCCCGCAACCGCAGGTCACGCCGCGACCCTCAACGGGGTAGATATGATTAGCTGTTGACAAATTATCGCTAGCCCGCGTCGTTATTAACCGGTGGCCGGCCCTGAAATGCCGGTGGAGGGGCTCTCGATAAGGAGCGCGCATGCACGCGGTTGGGACACGACCCGATACCGGGACCGGTCGGCTTTCCGGGCTTCTCGGCCGCGGAGGCGGCCCGCGCAGACGGCGGGACGACCGGCTGGTCGGGTGGTTGTTCCTGCTGCCGGTGATCGTCGGTTTCGTCGTCTTCTGCGCAGCGGCCCCGACGTCGCCCCGCTGTGGACCAACTACGCCACCGACGGTTCCTCGGACGCGATGGCCTGCAACGCCGTCGTGAACACGCTGCACCGGCTGTGGCAGTCGCCTCTCGCCCAGGTCGACCCCGACGTCGTCTACTTCCGCAGCCGCCTCAACCTGCTCACCGAGACCCAGATGAGCCGGCTGCACGACCTGGCCGCGATCTGCGGGTTCAAGGCCGTCTCCGACCCGCCGTCCTGGCTCGACCCGGGCGAGCTCGAGCGCATGGCCGCCTACCTCGCCGAACAGCCCGAGATCGTCCAGAAGGGCAGGTACAGCTTCGCCGTCGACAGCCGTGTCGTCGACTTCACCTCAGCACTGAACCCCGGACAGCAGTATCCGATCTCGTGACGGGCCGCTAGAATTTCGCTTCAACGAAGCATAATTGGGGGGTAGTGGTGCCCGACGCGGCCGGAGCCGACGTCAGCAAGCTCCGCGAACTCAACTCGCTCAGCATCGTCCGGGCGATGCGGGGTCAGCCCCCCGCGACCGTCACCGAGCTCGCCACCCGTACCGGCCTGTCCAGGCCCGGGGCCGACGTCGTGGTCCGCGGGCTGGTCACCGACGGGTGGGTGAAGGTCGTCGAGCCCGACGGCAGCAGCGTCGGCCGTCCGGCCCGCCGCTACCGCTTCAACGCCGACGCCGGGCACGTGCTCGGCGTCGACGTCGGCGGCCACAAGATACTCGTCCTGCTGGCCGACCTCGAAGGACAGGTCCTGCGTAGCCACCGGCTGCCGGTCGAGCCCGACGCGGACCCGGCCGCGCGGCTCGAGGCCGTCGACACCGCCATCTCCCAGTGCCTGGCGGCCGCCGGGACGCGGCCCGACCAGATCTGGGCGGTGACGGTCGGGGTGACCGGACCCGTCGACGCGACCGGCCGTACCACGCTGTTCACCCCGCTGCCGGGCCGGGCGAGCGTATCTCCCGCCGAGCACCTCGCGGCCCGGTTCACCTGCCCGGTCCTCGTCGAGAACGACTGCAAGCTCGCCGCGGTCGCCGAACGCTGGCAGGGCGCCGCGCAGGACGCCGACGACATCGTCTACCTGCTGGCGGGCATGCGAATCGGCGCGGGCCTCATCATCGACGGCACCCTGCGGCGCGGCTACGGGGGAGCGGCCGGCGAGATCGGCGCGCTCAAAGCGGTCCGCTGGCTCTCGGCCCCCTCCCACATCGAGAACTGTCCCGGGGTGCCCGAGGACATCCACCCGAACGACAAGGCCGCCTGGGTCTTCGAACGCGCCCGCGAGGGCGACCGCGACGCCAGGACCGCGCTCCGCCGCTACGTCAAGGACCTGGCCGTCGGGGCCGCGGCCCTCGTGCTGACCCTCGACCCGCAGGTCGTCATCCTCGGCGGCGGCTACTCCCGCTCCGCCGACCTCATCATCGATCCCCTGGAGCAGGAGCTACGCCGCCTCTGCCTGCGCGTCCCCGAGATCAGGGCGTCCGATCTCGGCGCGGACAGCGTCGCCCTCGGCGCGCTGCGCGTCGCCCTGGACCAGGTCGACGCGCAGCTGTTCACCGACGGAATGCCCGCCCCCCTCACCCTCCACGCCTGAGATCGTCCGTCTCGCCGGCCGCTTCCTCGTCCGGAGGCGTCCGGGCCGGTCGGCAGTGCCGCCCGCAGCCGCCGAACCGCGCCGAGTCGATCGGGGTGAAGGAGGTGGCCGGCACGCCCTTCAGTGCGCCGATCATGGTGTCCTTCCAGATCGGCCCGGGCACGGTGGCCCCGAAGACGGCGCCGTAATGTCTGCCGCCGATGGTGACGTCGTTCAGCTTGTGCGCGATGGCGCCCCGGGGGTCGCCGATGCTCACCGCGCCGGCCAGGTCCGGGGTGAACCCCGCGAACCACGCGCTCGCCTGGTCGTCGTTGGTGCCGGTCTTGCCCGCGGCGTCGCGGCCGATGCCGCCCACCGCCCGCATCGTGCCCTTGGTGAACACCCCCGACAGGATGTGCGCCGTGGCGTCCGCGATCCCGGGATCCAGCACCTGGCGGCACTTCGGCCGGTGGCCGGTCGTCCTGCCGTTCCGGTCGGTGACGCGGGTGACGGCCATGGGGGCGCAGTACTTCCCGCGCGCGCCGATGGCGGCGTAGGCGGCCGCGACGGTCACCGGGTCCATCTCGTTGATGCCGAGGGTGAAGGTCTCGTACTCCCGCAGCTTGCGGTCGTCGGCGCGCTTGATGCCCAGCGACCTGGCGGTCCGGACGGTGTCGCACAGGCCGACGCGGCGTTCGAGTTCCATGAAGAAGGTGTTGACCGACTGCCAGGTGCCGGTCTGCAGCGACTTGAAGCCGGGAGATCCCTCGTCGTTGGTGACGGTGTGCGTCGGGTCGCCGATGTTCTCGCCCGCGCAGTTCTTGAAGTCGGCGTAGCCCGAGGCGCGGTAGCCGTTTCCGACGGTGAAGCCGTCGTCGATCCTCATGCCCTGCTTCAGGGCCGTGATCAGCGTGAAGGTCTTGAACGTCGAGCCTGCCTGGAACCCGCCGATGCCGCCGTGGTCGGTGTCGGCCACGATGTTGTACGACATCTCGTTCCTGCGCGCGGAGGTGCCGTACTCGCGGCTGGCCGCCATGGCCTTGATCATCCCGGTGCCCGGCTGGACCAGGGCCTCGGCGGCCACGGGGTCGTCGGAGGCGTGGACGTGTCTCCCGACGGCTTTTTCCGCCGCCGCCTGCATGCGGGGGTCCAGCGTCGTCCTGATCGTCAGGCCGCCGCGGTAGAGGAGCCGGGCGCGCTCCTCCGCGGTCCTGCCGAACGCGGGATCGCGCAGGAACTCCTCGCGCACGTACACGCAGAAGTAGGGGTACGGGCTGGCCGTGCAGTTGCCGGGCAGGGGAGTGCCCCGGTAGCCGAGCTTTTTCGCCTTGGCCGCGGCGGCCTGCCGCGGGGTGATCGCGCCGAGTTCCGCCATCCGGTCGAGCACGACGTCGCGCCGTTTCAGCAGCCTTCGCCGGTTCTCCCCGCCGCCCTCAGGATCGGTGGCGGTGGGCAGCTGCACGGCTCCGGCCAGGGTGGCCGCCTGCCACAGGTTGAGCCGGGAGGCGCGCACGCCGAAGAAGCGCCGGGCCGCCGCCTCGATGCCGTTGGCCCCGGCGCCGAAATAGGCGATGTTGAGGTACTTCTCGAGGATCTGGTCCTTGGTGTACTTCCGCTCGACCCCCATCGCGTAGCGCAACTCGGTGAGCTTGCGCGCGTAACTGGCCTCCAGGGCCTTTTCCTTCTCCTTGCCGGTGACGGCCGTGTTCAGCAGCACCTGCTTGACGTACTGCTGCGTGATGCCGGAACCCCCCTGGCTCACTCCTCCCGAGGAGAGGTTCTTGGCCAGGGCCCGCACCGTGCCTTCGAGGTCGATCGCGCCGTGCTCGTAGAAGCGGTAGTCCTCGATCGAGACGATGGCCGCCTTCATGACGCCGGACACCCGGCCGAGCGGCACGACCTCGCGGTACACGTCCCAGAACTGCGCGATCGGGCGGCCTCTGGCGTCGAGGACGGTCGTCTTCTCGGCGAGCGGCGGCTCGGCGAGCTCCGCGGGATTGAGGTCGAGCCCGTCCGACGCTCCGACGATCACCGCCCCCGCGCCTCCCACGGCGGGCAGCGCGAGCCCGGCCGTCAACACTCCCACCGCCGCCGCGGCGCCGGCCAGACGCACGATCTTCGCCCCCGCTGACGATCGGGTCCTGGCCGGGCGCGGGCGGTGCACCCGCCGGACGGCGGCGTCGTCCGGCTCCTGGTCGAAGAGGTTCATCCTTCGTCCCCGGCGCGCATCGGACGAACGGGGCGGGGGAGCGTCGGACGAACGGGGCGGGGGAGCGCGGCGAGAGAGGTGATCCCCGGCCCCTTGCACTGCCCCGGCATCAGAGCCTGCCGAGCCCGCGGGCGAGGACGGTGGCGGTCTTCGCGATGACCCTGTCCTCGACGGTGCCGTTCACGGCCCTGCGGTTGGTGTAGATCGACATGATGACGGGGGCGGCCGACCTGCCCGGCCAGACCACCGCGATATCGTTTCCGGCCCCGTACCTGGAGCTCGTGCCGGTCTTGTCGCCGATCGTCCAGGTCCTGGGCAGGCCCGCGCGGATGCGGGCGTCCCCGGTCGTGTTCGCGATCAGCCAGGCGTTCAGCCGCTGCCGGTCCTTGGCGTTGAGGGCGTTGCCCGCAGTGACCGCGCGCAGGTCACGGCCCATGGACGCGGGCGTCGTGGTGTCGCGCCTCTCCTTGGGGCTCCAGTCGTTGAGCTCGGTCTCCCACCGGTCCAGCCGGGAGAGCGGGTCCTTCAGCGTCCGGAGGTACCGGGTCAGGCCTGCGGGGCCGCCGATCTGCCTCAGCAGCATGTTGGCCGCGGTGTTGTCGCTCTGGGTGACGGCCGCCTCGCACAGCCGCGCGACGGTCAGCCCGCCCTTGACGTGCTTTTCGGTGACCGGGGAGTGCTCCTGCAGATCGGCGGCCGTCCAGCGCACGACCTTGTCCATCAGGCCGGGTTCGGAGGTGCGGGCCTTATGCAGCACGGCCGCGGCGGCCATCGCCTTGAAGGTGGACAGCATCGGGAAACGCTCGCCCGACCGGTAGCCGATCGTCGCGCCGGTGGCGGTGTCGACGGCGTACGCGCCGATCCGGCCCTTGAAGGACGCCTCCAGCGCGCGCAGCTCCTTCACGGCCCGGATCCGACCCGGCGCCGGTGCCGTCGCGGGCGCGGCCGGCGCGGCCGGGACGGTGGACACGGCGGTGGACACGGTGGTGGACAGGGTGGTGGACGTAGTGGCGGACAGGGTGGTGGACGCGTGGCCGGTCGCGGTGACCCCCGCCATCGGGACGAACGCGAGGGAGGTCAGCGCCCAGAGCGTGGCGCGTCGGAGAAGCCGGGTGGGCACGGCGGGATGCCTTCCTGTCGTGAATCTGGGGCGCGGAGAAGTCTCACGCCGGCATCCGATGCCGTCAAAGACGGAAACAGGCAAATCTATGCTGAAATGGCATACGGCCAGGTTGTGGAGGTCTTGCGGAGCATGCCGCCCAGCCGGTGGCGTGCCACGATCCGGTGGTCTTTCGCACCGGTCTCACGCCCGAGCCAGTAAGGCTCGTGCGCCGGGGGTGATCGTCGTGTGGAACGCCGCGTCCAGTTCGGCCGGTGTGGCGTCGATCTCCCCGTCCACCCACTTTCGCACCAAGGCCATGAACGCCCCGACGGCGCAGGTGACCACCAGATCGAGCGAGGCGCCGGCACGCCCGCCCCGGGCGAGCAGCTCGTCGCGGATGACGGCCTGCAGCAGTTGCTCGCCGTGGGCGATCACCATCTGGCCACCACGGCGTCCGAGCAGTGCCCGCACCAGCCTGCGCTGCTCCTGCACGTGCTCGAACATCGCCAGGCTGAAGCCGAACAGCGGGCCGTCGGCACTCGGGGCCGGATGCAGAAAGGCGATCTCGTCCAGGTTGGCGAACAACACGGCCTGCTTGTCGGCGAAGTGGGCGTAGAAGGTCGAGCGCCCGACGTCGGCGCGGTTGATGAGGTCGGTGACGGTCACCGGCTCATACCCCTTCTCCAGGATCAGCTCCACCAGCGCGCGCTGGATCGCCTGCCGGGTGCGCCGCACCCGCCTGTCGGTGTTTCCGGACACTTCACCGGTCCTGTTCGGTATGGCACAGCAAGGCGGAAGTGGTTGTTGACCCCGTCATTCTAACGAACGGATCATTCATTACTGAACAGGTTGTTCGAGAGGAGAACAATAATGGGACTGGGAAGATTGCTCCACGATCACGCCGAGCACGCAGACGAGGGCGGGACGATCGATCACCCCCGCGCCTACGACATCGCGGCGAACATCGGCCTGCTCGGGCGACGGCGCGAGATCTTCACCCGCCTGGCGGCGCTGTCCGGAGCCCGGCCGGGCGACCGGGTGCTCGACGTCGGCTGCGGCACCGGCTACCTGACCCGGATCCTGGCCCCGCTCGCCGGCCCGGCAGGCCACGTGACCGGCGTCGACCCCTCACCACCCATGATCGGCCATGCCCGTCGACGCGCCCCGGGCAACTGCTCCTACGTCGCGGGCGCCGGGCAGGCGCTCGACCTGCCCGACGCCTCCTTCGACGTGGTGGTCTCCAGCCTGGCCGTCCACCACATGCCGGCCGCCGAGCGAGGCGCCGCCGTAAGGGAGATGTTCCGGGTACTGCGGCCGGGCGGACGGCTGCTGATCGCCGAGTTCCGCCCGCCCGCCAACCACCTGCTCGCCCATCTCATCGGCATGGTGTCGGGCCCCGCGATGCGACACAGCCCGCGGGACCTGCTCGGCGACCTGATCCCCGACGCCGGATTCCACCTCATCGACGAGGGCGACCTGCCGGTCATGCTCTACTACGTCCGCGCCTCGCGCCCCTCGGCCTGAGGAGCGCGACGGGTCGAGAGGGCGGCCTGCCGGCGGGATCGTCGCGGCAGCTCGCCGGTGCCCGTCAGCGGTGGTGGGCGTGGACGACGGCGTGTCCCCTGCCCCGGCCGCAGGGCCTTGTGCCAGCCGACGCCGGCCCTGCGCAACCCGACCGGGGTGAGCGTGTATCAAGGCCGGCGTGGGCCAGGGACGTGCTCGAACACGGCCGCGGACGATCGTCGTCCGCGGCCGCATCGGTGTCTCGCTATCCGAAGGTGCGCAGGCGCAGACTGTTGCCGACCACGAAGACCGAGGAGAACGCCATCGCGGCCCCGGCGATCATCGGGTTGAGCAGGCCGAGCGCGGCCAGGGGCAGGGCGGCCACGTTGTAGGCGAAGGCCCAGAACAGGTTGCCCTTGATGGTGCGCAGGGTACGGCGTGACAGCCGGATGGCGTCGGCGGCCACCCGCAGGTCGCCGCGGACCAGGGTGAGGTCGGAGGCCTCGATGGCCGCGTCGGTGCCGGTGCCCATGGCCAGGCCCAGATCGGCTTGGGCGAGCGCCGCGGCGTCGTTGACGCCGTCACCCACCATGGCCACCGACCTGCCCTCGGCCTGCAGCCGCTTGACGACCTCGACCTTGTCGGCGGGCAGCACCTCGGCGATGACCTCGGTGATGCCGACCTCGGCCGCGACCGACCGCGCGACGGTCTCGTTGTCGCCGGTGAGCAGCACCGGCCTCAGGCCCAGGGCGCGTAGCCGTCGGATGGCCTCGGCCGAGGTGGGCTTGACGGTGTCGGCCACCGTCAGGACCGCGCGAGCCTGGCCGTCCCAGCCGACCGCGACGGCTGTGCGGCCCGCGGCCTGCGCCTCGGTGAGTGCCCGCTCCAGGCCGGTGGGCAGGTGCTGGGACCACTCGGCGAGCAGCGCGGGGCGGCCCGCCAGGACGGCGTGTCCGTCGACGATGCCCTGTACGCCGAGCCCTTCGCGGTTGGCGAAGTCCTCGGGGGCGGGCAGCTCGCCCACGCGTTCGGCCGCTCCCCGGGCGATGGCCTGGGCGATGGGGTGTTCGGAGGCGTGCTCCAGGGCACCCGCCAGGCGCAGCACCTGCGTCTCGTCCTCGCCGTCGGCGAGATGGACGCCGGCCAGGGTCATCTTGCCCTCGGTGACGGTCCCGGTCTTGTCGAGCACGACGGTGTCGACGGCGCGGGTGGATTCCAGCACCTCCGGGCCCTTGATCAGAATGCCGAGCTGGGCGCCGCGTCCGGTGCCGACGAGCAGGGCGGTCGGCGTGGCCAGGCCCAGGGCGCACGGGCAGGCGATGATCAGCACGGCCACCGCGGCGGTGAAGGCCGCCCCGGCCCCGCCGCCGGTTCCCAGCCAGTAGCCGAGCGTGCCGACGGCCAGTGCGATCACGACCGGCACGAAGATCCCGGAGATGCGGTCGGCCAGCCGCTGGACCTGGGCCTTACCCGTCTGAGCGTCTTCGACCAGCCTGGCCATCCGGGCCAGCTGGGTGTCGGATCCGACGCGGGTGGCGCGGATGAGCAGGCGTCCACCGGCGTTGACGGTCGCGCCGGTCACCGCTTCGCCGGGGCGCACCTCCACCGGCACCGATTCGCCGGTGAGCATGGAGGCGTCGACGGCGGAGGTCCCCTCTTCGACCACGCCGTCGGTGGCGATCTTCTCTCCGGGCCGGACGACGAACCGGTCGCCCGCCTTGAGCTCCTCGGCGGGAACGCGGGTCTCGACGCCGTCGCGCAGTACGGCGACGTCCTTGGCCCCCAACTCCAGCAGCGCCCGCAGGGCGGCGCCCGCGCGGCGCTTGGAGCGGGCCTCGAAGTAGCGGCCGGCCAGGATGAACGCCGTCACTCCGGCGGCGGCCTCCAGATAGATGTTGCCCGAGCCGTCGGTGCGTTCGATGGTGAAGGCGAACGGGTGGGTCATGCCAGGTGTGCCCGCCGTACCGAGGAACAGCGCCCACAGCGACCAGCCGAGTGCGGAGACGGTGCCGAGCGAGACCAGGGTGTCCATGGTCGCGGCGCCGTGGCGCAGGTTCGTCCAGGCTGCCCGGTGGAAGGGCCAGCCGGCGTAGACGACGACCGGGGCGGCCAAGGTGAGCGACAGCCACTGCCAGTTGACGAACTGCAGGGGCGGGACCATCGACATGGCGATCACCGGCACGGCGAGCACCACGGCGGTGATCAGCCGGTTGCGCAGCGGAGCGAGGTCGTCGGCCGGTTCGCCCGGGGAGTCGTCCCGGGCGGTACCGCTCGCGGGGGGCGCGGGGAGCGCGGCGGTGTAGCCGGTCTTCTCCACCTCGGCGACGAGGTCCTGGGGGTCGACACCCTCGGCGAAAGTGACCTTGGCCTTCTCGGTGGCGTAGTTCACGGTCGCGGTGACGCCGTCGAGCCTGTTGAGCTTGCGTTCGATCCGGTTGGCGCAGGACGCGCAGGTCATGCCGCCGATCGAGAGTTCGACCGTGTTTCGGGCCATGTCGTCGGTGAGGGAGGACATCACCTGCTCCTTTCGCTCGTCATGCCGGGTGTCAGTGATCGTGGTCGCCGTGCGAGGCGGACGCGGACGGCGTGGCCGCCGGCGCCTGGCCCGAAGTCGTGGCCGGTGCCGGGAGCTCACCGGCGCGGACGGTGAAGTCGGCGGTGCGCACGGTTCCCTCGTGCTGGAAGTCCAGGAACAGCCGGTAGTCGCCACGGCTGGGCACCTCGGCGTAGAAGGTGATCTGCGGGCCCGAGGGGGTCGTGCCGTCACCTGGTTCCCCGTCGGGGTGCACGTGCAGGTAGGCCAGGTCTCCGGCGCGCAGGGCGACCAGGTGCCCGTAGGCGCCCAGGTAGGGCTGCAGGTCGGTGACGGGCCTGCCGTCCTTGCCGACCGTGAGGGTGAGCTTGCCGGAGGCGCCGGGAGTCAGGTCCCCGTCCAGGGTGACGGTGTAGCCGTCGACCGTGGCGGTACGGCTTGTCGCGGGCAGCGCCTGGGGTTCCTGGGCGCCGGGGGCCTGCAGGTCGATGCCCAGGGTCAGCCCGCGGCCGCCCTCGGGGACGAAGTCGGCGAACGCCCGGTAGGCGCCCGCCTCGGGCAAGGTCAGCTTCACCGACCACACGCCGTCGTCGGTCAGTTCGGGGTGCAGGTGCTGGAAGCTGCCCAGATCGCGGGAGACCACGATGAGGTGCAGCCTCTTGCCGTGTTCTGTCCGGTAGGCGGTGACGGGCTTGCCGTCGGGGCCGATCACGCCGAAACGGAAGTCCGTCGCCTCGCCCGGCTCGACCGTGGTGGCCTGGGGGAGGAGGGTGTAGCCGTCCTGGGACACTTGAAGACCTCCGGGGGCGGGCTCGCCGGTCGCCGCCGGGCCGGGGGCCGGCTCGGTGTGGGTCCCGTGATCGCCCGCCTGGCTCGCGGACGGGGTCGCGTGGACCGTGTGGGCGCCCGCCGCGGGGCCGGGCCCGGTCGCGCCCACCGCGTTGCCGGCCCCCAGAGCCCCGCCGAAGATCACGACGAGTCCGAGGGCGTAGGCGCCCAGCCTGGCCGGTGCGTTCATGACGGGGCCACCACTTCGTAGCCGGCCTCGGCGACCGCGGCCGCGATCCGCGCCGGGTCGATCGGGCTCTCGCTCTGGACGGTCATCAGGCCGGTGGTCAGATCCACGTCGACGCCGGTGACGCCGGCGACCTCGCCGACCTCTTCTTTGACGGAGGAGACACAGTGGCCGCAGGTCATGCCGGTGACGGTGTAGGTGGTGGTCATGCGATCACTCCTTGGTCGGTTGGTTTCTTCGATCAGGAACGGACGAGGCGGGCGATGGCGTCGGTGGCCTCCCTGACCTTCTCCTCGGCCTCGGCGCCGCCCTTGGCGGTGGCCTCGGCCACGCAGTGCGCCAGATGCTCCTCCAGCAGGGACAGCGCGAA